>JAJQBS010000090.1 GCA_021203145.1 Lachnospiraceae bacterium
GAATCCCCGGCGGCAGGGGATTTGAGTGCAGGTTTCCCGACTTTTAGGTTACTATATATTTTATTATGAAAAATTTTTATGAAGGAGGATTTTGTTATGTTAATGAAAAAAGCTGGTGCGGGGCTGTTTGCGGCGGGAGTACTGTTTGGGACGGCCGGGATTAAGATTCTGACAAGTAAGGATGCAAGGAAGCTCTATACACATTGTACGGCTGCGGTGCTGCGTGCGAAGGAGTGTATCCTGGATACAGCCACTGCCGTGCAGGAGGGGGCGGCGGATATTTACGCCGAGGCGCAGATCATCAATGAGGAACGTGCCGAAGAGGAAGCTGTTTTTGGCGACGATTTCGACTTTGATATTGACGGCAGATTTACGATGGAAGATGACGAAGATGAAGAAGATGACGACGAAGACGGCGAAGACGATGAAGATGACGAAGATGATGACGAAGAATCATCTTCAAAAAAGTAACGGTTCGGAAGTGTTATCAGAAGAATAAATAGTCTTACCGTTCAAATCATACCATTTTGGGAGTCAGGTAAGAAGAAGTCAGGTAAGAAGAAGTCAGGTAAGAAGAAGTCAGGTAAGAATATGAGGTTTCAGATTAAGCATGAAATCAGGGGGCGGCTTCGCATCCATCTGCTCCGGAGACGTCTGAGCTTTCATGAGGCGGATGTTCTGCAGTATTATCTGGATACGCAGGAGAATGTGTTATCTGTGAAGATCTATGAGCGGACGGCTGATGTGGTAATCCGTTACAGTGGCAGACGCGGCGCGGTGATTGATCTGCTTCGGAGATTTCATTATAAAACGGTGGAGCAGACGGTGCCGGAGTCCTATCTGGCAAGCAGTGGCCGGGAGCTGGACAGTGCGTATTTTGACTCTCTGGTGACACAGACAGTCCTGTATTTTGGAAAACGGATTTTTCTTCCGCTTCCGCTGCGCACCGCCGTTACCTGCGTCAGAGCGGTTCCCTATGTCTGGAAGGGACTAAAGACGCTTGCGGCGCGTAAAATCGAGGTGCCGGTGCTGGACGCGACGGCGATCGGCGTGTCCGTGCTGCGGGGCGATTTCACGACGGCTTCGTCTGTGATGTTCCTGCTCGGCATTGGCGAGACACTGGAGGAGTGGACGCATAAGCGGTCGGTAGGCGATCTGGCGAGAAGCATGTCGCTCGGCGTGACCAGGGTATGGCTGGTCGCGGAAACGGAAGAGGAATTGCCGGCTTCGGAAGAATCTGCGGAAGGGAACAGGGAAGAGCCTTCTGCTGATGGAAAACCGGAGAAAGGCAGCATCCCGGGCGAGAGACTGGTTCCTGTCTCTGAGATCAGGACCGGTAATGTGATCCGCGTGCGCATGGGCACGGTCATTCCGTTTGACGGTACGGTCACAGGCGGCGAGGGAATGGTGAATCAGGCGTCTATGACCGGCGAGGGGATCCCGGTACGCAAATGCGCGGGCGGCTATGTCTACGCGGGGACGGTTCTTGAGGAAGGGGAGCTGACGATCCGTGTAGAGAAAACAGACGGCAGCAGCCGCTATGAAAAGATTGTGGCGATGATTGAGGACACGGAAAAGCTGAAGTCCACGCTTGAGAGCAAGGCGGAGCATCTGGCGGACCGGCTGGTTCCGTATGCGCTGGGCGGGTCGGCACTTACCTGGCTGGTCACGCGCAATGTGACCAAGGCGGTTTCCGTGCTGATGGTAGATTTTTCCTGTGCGCTGAAGCTTGCAATGCCGATCTCTGTGCTTTCGGCGATCCGCGAGGCGAGCGCACACAGCATTACTGTGAAAGGCGGGCGTTTCCTTGAGGCGGTCGCGGAGGCGGATACCGTTGTCTTTGACAAGACCGGAACCCTCACCAGAGCGCAGCCGACGGTAGTGGATGTGGTCTCCTTTGACGGAGAGGATCCGGACGAGCTGCTGCGCACGGCGGCCTGCCTGGAGGAGCATTTTCCGCATTCCATGGCAAAAGCGGTCGTACAGGCGGCGGAGCAGAAGGGTCTGACGCATGAGGAGAAGCACTCCACAGTTTCCTATATTGTGGCGCATGGCATTTCCTCCATGGTGGACGACAAAAAGATGGTGATCGGGAGCTACCATTTCGTATTTGAGGATGAGGGCTGTACGATTCCGGAAGGCAAACAGGAGCTGTTTGATTCCCTTCCTGCGGAGTATTCGCACCTTTATTTTGCGATAGAAAAGGAGCTGGCCGCTGTGATCTGCATCGAGGATCCCATCAGGCCGGAGGCCAGGGCGGCGCTGCACTCCCTGAAAGAGGCAGGGATTGACAAGATCGTGATGATGACAGGGGACAGCGAGCGGACAGCCGCCGCAGTGGCTTCCCTGGTAGGCGTGGATGAGTATTACTCAGAAGTGCTCCCTGAGGATAAGGCAAAATTTGTGGAGCGTGAAAAGACGCTGGGGCGCAAGGTAATCATGATCGGAGACGGCATCAACGATTCCCCGGCGCTTTCCGCCGCAGACGTCGGCATCGCGATCAGCGACGGAGCGGAGATTGCCCGTGAGATCGCCGACATCACGGTCGGCGCCGACGATCTGTTCGAGTTGGTTACTTTGAAACAGCTCAGCGACGCGCTGATGGGGCGGATCCGGCAGAATTACCGGGTCATCGTCGGATTCAACACATCCCTGATCGCGTTGGGCACGGCGGGCGTACTGGCGCCGACGACCTCCGCGCTGCTGCACAATACCTCGACACTGCTGATTGGGATGCGGAGTATGAGCGACTTATTATGAATTTCGGGACGCGAGTGGTTTGCAAGCCTCGCGTCCTTTGTTGGAATTACTTTTTTCCGTTATAGACATATTGCTCTAAACTGATTATGGCGTTGATGTTCCCTGGAAAAGAAATAATGTTCAGATTGAGACATAAAATGAAAGAGAGAGCAATAACACCACTGTGTTATTTGCGCTCTCTTTGCGGCTAATTTTAGTGTTGTCTGCCAACATTCGGTAGTATACCGAAAAGATATCGGATTTTAGTGTTGTCCGCTATTTTCCACCGCACAAATCACATGGTTCTGGATCCCGTCTACCCACAGCTTCATATTATCTGCCTCGTACACGCGCACGATGGAGGACAGCTTGGCACGGTCGGGGCAGATCTGCGGGAAGAGGTTTGGCTGCCCCTCAAAGAAGTCCCTCTGATAGGAGATAGTGCGGCGGTCGCCGAAGATCGCTCCGTAGAAGATGTCAGCCTCCACGAGATCCTGGAACATGTGGCTGCCGTAGCTGAGCTCGGGCATATATCCGGCGCGGTTGTCGGTCACCTCGCAGATCGCGTCGACGCCGGAGATGTCTACGAAGCGCACCGGTACGCCGAGCTCCGGCGAGCTGGTGCCGATGCGGCCCGGTACAGTGAGCAGGATGTGGCGTCCTTTTCCCTTGTAATACTGATTGACAGCTCCGATCGCCTCCGCGACCATGGGCTTTTTTACATGCTCGAATTCATAGTATTCCTTTGGCTCGACCTGGATCACGACGTCGATCGGCCGGACACAGGATTGTCCCATGGATGATTCACGGATTTCAAAGAATACCTTTTCCGGAGGGACGTCCGGCATCTGGATTTTGCCTCCGTCCTTGCCGACATACAGTGGACGGCACTGCAGAAGGTTGACGACGAAATCGTTTTCCTTGCTTAAGTTTACCGTGTACTCGATATCGACCGGATTTCCGTAGGCTTCCTGGAGCTCGTGCAGTGTCTTTTTCATCATTGAGGTGAACTTGCAGTTCGCCAGCAGCTGCTGGCAGCTGACAAAGAAGACGTCCCGGTAGCGTCCGGCCTCGCGCAGGCGATCCTCCGCCTCGGTGTCATGCTCCAGTACGGTGTTTTTGTACCAGCGGGGCATGTAGGGGACGAGAGCGGAAAGAGGCACTTCCTCCACTGTATTTTTTTCCATATTGATGACGTCAATTTTGTGCTGAGAAAAGCGGTGCTTATCCGCGACATTTGTCAGCATGGTGACCTCCGGGCGGTCGAGGTTGACCAGGCGCGGATAGTCGTTTTCCGTGCGGTCGACCGCCTTTGTGCCAAGCCCCATCACGATGCGCAGCATGCCGGCGGACGGATCCATGTCGGGCATCCATTTGTAGGCACTGTAGCTGTAGCCCACGCCGGCTGTGCAGGGCATAAAATAGGGACCGTAGTAGGCGCCGGAGACGCGCTGCACCAGGATTGCCATCTGCTCGTCCTTGTGGTCGAGCCCGCGGCTGCGGCGGTATTCCAGTGCGGACGGGTCCATCGTGCTTGCGTAGACCGTGCGCACCGCGTTTTCAAAGGCCTCCATGCGCTCCTCGATCTCACCCCGGTTGGGGCAGAAGACAGACTCATATTTCCCGGCAAACGCATTGCCAAAGCCGTCCTCCAGAAGGCTTGAGGAGCGGACAATGATCGGGTTCTGGCCATAGTATTCCAGCATATTCCGGAACTGCTCTTCGGTCGCCGCAGAGAATTTGCCGTGGAGCAGGCCCTCCTTGAGCTCTCCGGCCTTTTCCATGTAGCCCTCGCTGGTGCGCTGCGCGATGCGCAGGTTCCAGCAGCCGTTGGAGACGATGTAGGTGTAAAAGATATCGGAACCGATATAGAAGGAATCGTGCTGCTCTGCGTGCTTGTGGTAGCCGTCCAGCTTTTTTTCTACGATCTTGCGGGCCAGCAGCATGCCACAGGCTTTCCCACCGATCGCGCCGCTGCCGATCATCCGGTCACGCAGGGTGAAATAATCTTCCGCCTCGAAAAACTGGTGAATCAGCTCCTGCATTTTCGGGTCGCGGCTCATCATGCTCTCAATGATCATGGATTCCGTATTTTTCGAAAAATATCCTGCCTGATAGTCCGCCTTTGCCTTGGAGAAGAAGCGGTCGTAGCTGTCGTAGGACTGTTCCTGCTTGAAAGTCGAGGAGGATTTGATCAGGGAATAGTAGCGGCTGGCCTCCACCGGGTCGGTCAGCGGCTCAAAGTTGTCGTCCGTTCCGCTGCAGAAATGCGGCAGGAACATGGTGGACGAATAGCGCTTCCAGACCTTGAGTGGGTGGACATAGATCGCGGAGCCGTCCGAGTGCACATCGAGCAGCAGCTGCGTCGTCTCGCGGATGCGCGCGACCGCGTCGAAGGAATGCCGCCCCCGGATCAGCGGGAAAAAAGCGACCGTGTCCAGGATAAACAGATAAGGGCAGGTCACGCAGAAAAAGTTGCCCATCATCAGATCGGTATACCAGGCCGACTGTAGCTCGGAGAGGCTGTCGAACACATAAAAAGCATCCCGGCCTTCCTTTGTGATTACGTCATGAATCGCGACCGTAAACTGCTCAAAGCCGACCTCTGGGTCAAATCGATAGACGTGAATCCCTCCCTCCGGAAGAATGCAGGAGACCTCACAGTCCTTCGAAAGCTCCGGCTCCTCGGGAAGAGGGATGATCGGCTGATGCTGGGCGAAGCGGATGTAGACAAGGTTCCGCTGATCTTCGATAGCCTGCCGGATGTACGGTTCTACAAAAAAACGATATTCGGACAAATCGGTCACCTGCCAGACGACATTGTCGCCGAGCCGGATATTGTCCAGGATCCGGTCCAGGCCGGCCAGACCGCTTTTTACTTTTTCAAATGCTGCCATGGAAATACCTCCTTTTTGGCGGGGGAATGAATACTGCGGGTTGGATTACGTGTGATACCTGACTTATGATTCGGGAGAGAAAGAGGATCATACAGCGAATAGCTTCGCAGCTTTGTTTGTATTATCATAATACGAATGCAGAAAAAGGACAAGAACAGAAGTTATAAAATCAGGATGTTTGGCGAAAAGTCCGAAAAAAATTTGGAAAATTGCGATATTTCCGAAAATTTTCTGCGAGCGATCTTAAGTGGCCTGAGTGAATCATAGCGAATAAAAATCTGCCTGAAATCTGGCCTGATGCCGGATACAATCCTGTCATCGACAGTTTTTCCCAAAGGCTGCTCTGTACACAAACTCCCTGGCAATGAGGCAATCCGAAAGCCGTAATCCCGGATATATAAAAAACGTTCCGTAATAAATTCTGCAAAAGATATTCAAAATGAAGAAGCGTATTGTTGACATTTTACACATAGATAGATATAATTCACAAAGATTTTGCAAAATAATTGCAGAATGGAGGAATTGAACATGCGGCTTTCAAGGGGGAGTGCTCTTCTCTGGTTTCTTACATGACCAGTATTGAATATCTGGATCTGGGCGTGGCGTTTAAAGAAGAGATGGAAGCGGCGAAGTCTGCTTTTCGAACCATCCGTGACAGCATTGCGGATGGGACATCCGGAGAGGCTGCCAGCCTGAAAGTCTCTGAGCAGCTGGAAAAGGTGAAAGAAAAATACATCAGCATTTATTTTGAGGAGCATAAGAAGAAACGGCCGGATATTGATGATGCAAAGCGGCGGGGCAAACTGCAGGAAAGTCGGGCGCTTGCGAACCTGAAAAAGCTGCGCACGATTGAAATCCTCTCCGGAGCAAAGCTTACAGCGATTGAGCAGGACATGTCGGAACTGAAAGTCTGCTATGATCTTACACCTGTGGAACTGCGGACGAATCCGATTTGTCCACACTGCCGATATAGTATCGGGGATAAGGCAAAAAAAATTTATGGGCAGCTGGACAATTTGGAAATCCGGATTGATGATTTGCTCGCAGAGTGGACAACCACTTTATTAAATACGATTTCGGATCCGATTGTAGCGAGCCAGAAGGAATACTTAAATCCAGACCAGCAGAAAGTAGTAGATGAATTTATTGCCACAAAGGAACTGCCGAGACGGGTGGACGATCATTTTGTGAACAGCATTAAAGCATTGCTGCAGGGCTTCGAGCCGGTGGTGATTGACACAGAAGACATCATGGCGAAGCTGGATGAGCTTGGCCCGTGCGATGTCGCTACATTTAAGGGTAAGCTGAACAGCATTGTAGATTCTTATACAAAAGGAAAAGACACGGCGAAGCTTAGAATTGTCGTGAAGAGAACCGACCGGTAAGATAGTTGCCACAGCGCGACAACTATTTGAGATATTCCACTCAGTGCGTGGAATATCTTTCAGGCTGAATCATTGCGAGAGTAATGAATTCTTCCCCAACCTGGGGAAGAATTTGAGGTGGAAGGAAGATGGAAGGCGGAAGATCAAAATGAATGAATTATCAGGCATTGCCGCGAATACGGATATCATGAGTATTTACAGAAAAACCAACAATATTGTAGATGATATGCGCCAGATTATTGATGAGTCCAAAAAACGCGCATATCAGGCCGTGGATTTCCGGTTGATTCAGAGAAACTGGCTGATTGGTTACCGAATTGCCGAGGAAGAGCTTAACGGGGAGGAAAGAGCGGAATACGGAGCCAGAATTATAAAAGAACTGTCAAAAGAATTGACAAGTATTTACGGAAAAGGTTTTACAAAAACGAATTTATACAGCTTTTATTCTTTTTACAAGTGTTTTCCTGAGATTTTCCACTCACTGAGTGGAAAATGTTATGGATTCTCAGAATCGCTTGTTCCCAGCTAAGGGCATTATTAATTATACGGTTTGGAGTGATATAGTAATATGCCCTCAGTGTGGTAGAGAACTGAATTATTATCGCATAGGAATCGATTCGAAAACAGATCATAAAAAAGGTAACACTTTGGAATGCCCACATTGTGGATTTAGGCACTTACAAACGATTTTTTGCGCAAAATGGCAAAATTTCGATTCCGGTT
>JAJQBS010000100.1:0-33214 GCA_021203145.1 Lachnospiraceae bacterium
ATACACTTCGCACCGGGTGCGTGGCACGTTTAGCCTTCCCGGGAATTTCTTCAATTCTTATCGTCGTTGCACAGCGTTTCATATTTTTTTACAAGAGCCTGAAAATCTTCCAACGTTTTACAATCTTTCAAATCATTCAGAACACGGATTCTCTCCAGCTTCCGCGCCAACGCTTCCACAACTTCTACGGATGTAGGCATACCATCACCTCCTGAGATCTTATAAGCAATAGAATTATTGCTGCTTTTGTAGCGCAGAAGTATCATGCACAAATCTCCTGCACGTTTTATAGGCAGTATTATTATAGCACATTCGAGTTATGACTACAATAAAAATGGCAGGATTTGCATCAGCCAGGTTCACGGTGCCTGGCACCGTGAACCTGGCTGAACCTACCCGGACTTTCAGTCCAGGTTCTCATATTTCTGATAAAAGTAATCCAGCAGCGGCCTGGCGGAGAGTTCCTTTTTGCACACGCGGCGCAGGACTTCGGATGAGGTGTAGAGACTGCCATGGCGGTGGATGTTCTCATTGAGCCACGCGGTGATCTCACGGATCCGTCCGTCCTCCAGTATCGCATCTACGCTGCCCTTCTCTTTTTCCAGGGCTTCCAGGAACATGCCGTCGTACATGGATCCCAACAGGTAGGACGGGAAGTAGCCGAAGGAGCCGTCCGACCAGTGCATATCCTGGAGGATGCCCTCGCCGTCGTTCGCCGGGCGGATGCCGAGCAGCTCTTCCATCTTATCATTCCAGAGCTGCGGAAGGTCGCTGACGGGCACATTGTCCCGGAAGATCGCTTTTTCCATCTCATAGCGCAGGATGATGTGCAGGCAGTAGGTCACCTCGTCCGCCTCGGTGCGGATCATACTCGGGTGTACGTCATTGATCGCGCGGTAAAAGGTGTCCAGCGGAACCTCTTTAAACTGGGGCAGGATCTCGCCGAGCCGGTCGTAGATCGGAACCCAGAAGCTCCTGCGGCGGCCCAGGATGTTTTCGAAGAAACGCGACTGGCTCTCGTGGAGACCCATCAGATTGACCTGTCCGGCCGCAGTGTCTTCGTAAGCCGGGTCTACATTCTGGCCGAAGATTGCGTGGCCTCCCTCGTGGATCGCGCTGAAGATCGCGGAGATCGGGTCATTTTCTTTGTAATGGTTCGTCACGCGGACGTCGCCGATGCAAAGCTCTGTCGTGAAGGGATGCTCGCTCTCGGCGGTCGCGCCTGCGTCCGCGTCAAAGCCGATATACTCCAACAGCATCTGCTGCACCTTCTTCTGCGCGGCGATGTCATAGCTCCCTTCAAGCGCGGAAAGATCGGGCCTGGGTCTGGCCTCGATTTTTGCAAGAAGAGGAAGCAGGCCCTCTTTCAGCTCCTCAAATACACGGTCGATCGTATCGCCGTCGATGCCCTCCTCATACATGTCCAGAAGCACTTCGTAGGGATCTTCATCCGGCTCCATATAATGCACGTACTCCTTCGTCATGGAAATCACTTTTTCCAGATATGGGGCAAACTGATCAAAATCCGCGCTCCGCTTTGCCTTTTCCCATGCCTTTTCCGAGCGGGCTTTCGTCTCTGTATAATCGGCAAAAAAGTCTGCGGGGACTCGTTTGAAGCGCTCGTAATCCCGCGAGTAGCGTCTGACGGTGAGCTGCATGGCTTCATCGAGCGCGTCAAACTCTTCCGGCTCCGAGAGAGTGCGCAGCATCTGTCCATATTCGTCCGCCGTGGAAAGCCGGAAGGATTCGGATGAGAAATAAGTGATGGCGCTCATATGCGCCTCAACGCCTTTTTCCGGCGTAAGTGTCTGCAGATCCCAGTAAAGAAGCGTGAGGACATGCTCGTACTGCTTCATTTTGTGCAGATACTCTTTGAATTGATCCAGTGTCTGACTCATAATGGTTCCTCCTTGTCTTATGCACGGGCAGAAGTCGTCAGGCCGCCTCCTGCCCGGTCAGATACCTGATTTGTGGTACCTGATTTGTTTCCATCTGTTGTTTTCTTCCGTTGTTTTTATCTGTTGTTTTTATCTGTTGTCTCCATTTTGCTATAGTATCTTTCGTTCCGGCGTTTTTATACCTGCCGTCCGGCAGCCGCCTTCCTCTCTCCTTTCGCTCCTTCCTCTCGCAGCTTCTTTTGTGGTCGCCTTTACATATGAAAGGAGTATACGCCTGTTTTGTCCGGGAGACAAGAAGAATTTTCTGTGTCTAGCCAGGACTGCGGGAAAATTCTGCCCGTTTCCAGAACCACAAAGAAATTACTGCCTGTTTCCAGGTCTATGAACTATACTCTGCCTGCCCTCCGCTCCATCCGCCTAGCAGAAACTCCTCCGTCAGCTTGCGCAGGCAGTACAGAAATGTCCGCTTTTTCACCTCCTGCGTGGTCAGGATTGATGTGACCGCGTACTCGGTGCCGTCGACCAGATAGTGAATAAGACCGACCTGTGTTCCTTCCGCCACCGGTGCTTCAATCGTCCGGAGCATTTCCATGCGGACTTCGACCTCTTCGTCCGGGCGCATCAGGACTTCCACGGAAAGGGGCAATTCCACCTGTGTGCCCACTTGCTCCTGCTGCCCATCGGCGACTGCAATCTCGCTGGTCTGCGGAAGCACAGCCGTGATATCGCGCAGTTCATATTCCGAAAGGCCGTAATTCATCAGCTTTTTGGTATCGACCCACTTGTAGCCCTTGTTATTCGGCCAACCGCAGGCAAGAAGCGCCACGATCAGCAGCTTCCCGTCTCTCTCGAGAGCCCCGATATAACAATAGCCTGCTTTTGAAGTAAACCCGGTCTTTCCAGAAAGAGCTCCTTCCATCAGATTCAGAAATGCGTTGTGGTTTACGCAGCTGTAGCTGCGTGTGCCGGAAATGTTGGAAAAAGAATAGGAAGGCGTCTGCGTCACGGTCAGAAAAGCCTCCTTCTGAGGGGACTCTGTGAGACAGTAGCGCATAATCAGCGCCAGGTCATGCGCGGTCGTGTGATGCTCGCCGTTTTCATCCTCGGCATCCAGGCCGTTCGGCGTGATAAAGTACGTCTGTGTGCAGCCAATTTCCCGCGCTTTCTCGTTCATCAGCGCAGCAAAGCCTTCCACACTGCCGCCAATGGTTTCCGCGATGCAGACAGCCGTGTCGTTGTGCGATTCCAGCATCAGGGAATACAGAAGATCGCTCAGATAAAACGTGTCTTCTTTTACCATTCCCAGCTTTACCTCAGGCTGCGCGGAGGCGGTGCCTGATACGGTGCAGATGATATTCTTCTCCCCCAGCGCCTCCAGCGCAAGGATGCAGGTCATAATTTTGGTCGTGCTCGCCATCGGAAGCGGGACATCGCCATTCTGGTCATAAAGGACACGCCCGCTGCCGCCGTCCATCAGCACGGCACATCGGGCGTACAAATCAAGGGAAAGATCCGAATCAGCAGTGTCAGCTGCCTCGCTTACAGCAGCCTCCCACGCAGCCACGTTTGTCGCGTTCACAAAAAGAAGGAAAATCGCTGCCGCTGCAAGTATCAATTTCTTTCTTCCCTGTAGTCTTTTCATCAGGCACTGTCCATAGCTGTATAAATTCTGTAAAATATATGCATCCTGAGCTCACCTTATGCCGGATCGGAATGCCTGCTTCTGAGTCTCAGTTCTGTAAAAAACGGTTCCTGTATTTCCGAAAAATACTGTTTGATCTCTTTCCAGCTATATTTTACAAAGGTTTGCGGCAGTATTTCCGTCTCGGCGTCCTCAAAATAGTTTAATCCCATTCCGATGTATGAAAAATTATGTCTCTCTCCAAATTTTACAAAAAGGCCATCCACCAGGTCTTTTATACCAAAATCCGTCCGGTGCAAAATCTGATAAAGGTCAAAAAAAACCTTTTTCGCCCCTCTTGACCCGATCGCTACAGCTTTCATCACAGCAATGTCTTCCGGTCCGGCCATACGCAGATGCTCCCATTCATTTTCTTCGACATAAGGGCGAAGCATTTTCTGCGGATAGTAAAAGAAACTGACCTGAACTCCGTCCAGCAAAACGTCGCAGGTTCCATCATAGACATTTATTGTCTCTAAAGGATAGTTTAGATTCTTCAGCTGATCAAGCAGCAATTCAGCATGAAACTTATGAGGAACGAAAAAATCAAAATCAACTGACTTCCGAAGTCCCAGCTGCAGAGCCAGCGCAGTTCCTCCCGCCAAATAGTAAACACCGACATCTATTTTTTCAGAGATTTCCCTCAGAATATGAATCCGCCTCTCATCCAGGATTTTCAGATACATCAGTATTCCCAGAACTCCCTTCCGCTGGACTGTGCCATACGGTAATACGCCATGTCCTGCTTTTTAAGATGATATTTTTTTCGAAGATAATTAGCGACAATCGGGTTTAACGCGCGGCGTTTTCTGGCCGCATCTTTGATCTCTTCATCGCTGTACTGGTCATGTACCCAGTCGATTCCGTTAAGTCCGCCCTTTACATACAGCCGCGTAATAATAAAATCCTTGTTCTCTTCAAGATCCAGTTTATCAAAATCTGCATCCCAAAAACACGGCCGAAACTTCTCCGGAATTTTTGCAGTTACCATACAGTACCTCCAAAACAAGTTCTCGCAAAGTAAAACGACTTACGTCGTTTACTATAAATATACGCTTTCTTTGTTTACAATTTTCATAGTTTTAAAGTAATTCCAGAAACAGGTCGTGTCAAGAGAAAAAACAAATACGATTCGCACATGTCAAGATTTTTCTCAAATCCGTACCTGCCCGGTCGTCCGGTTTTTTACACGGAAAGCGTGCGGGGTCATTCCGTAGCGTTCCTTAAATACCCGGTGGAAATAGCTGTTGTTTTCGTATCCGACGGAGGCGATGATGTCGCTGACCGGCAGGTCGGTATCGCAGAGCAGCTGCACGGATTTGCTCAGACGCTTTCTCTGCAGGAGCTCCTTGAAATTGTAGCCGGTGCTCTTTTTGATCAGACGGCTCAGTGTATGGCTCGGAAGGCGCAGCTGAGAGCCCAGCTCTGTGAGGGTCGCGCTGCGGTATTTCTGCTCGATATAATTCAGGGTCGTCATGGAGATCATATTCTCGTACTGGTCAGGCCGGCAGGTCTGGACGCTCTGGATCGAATCAACCAGATACATGAAAATGAGCCCCATGGTAGTCTGGTTGATCCGGCTGTCGTCGTTCTCACCGGTCACCAGAGAATAGATCATGTTTTCCAGCAGATTCTGTATCTGAAGGTTGTCCGACACCTTAAAATACAGATATTCACCCCTCTGCTCGTCGCGGCGCAGGATGTTCACGAGGAAATCCGCAAGGGCACTGTTTTTTCCGGTCATCGTGTAAGCCACATCGAAAAACTCCGGGAGCATGATAAAATTAATCGCAATGTCATTCTCCCCCGCCGGGAGAATTTCGTGCCGGGTGAACTGGTTCAGAAAAAGCAGTTCGCCCTTTTTTACAACGACCTCCTGCCCCCCCCCGATGATATTAGTCAGAGAACCCTCGCAGACATAGAGAGCCTCAATATAATTATGCCTGTGCAGGGGGAAATGGACAAAACGCGTATGCGTCCGCACCGTGATCAGCTTACCCTCCTCGAGCATTTTCGCGCTGTCAACGGTAAACTGGGACGACTTCAGAACATACCCGGATGTATACAGCTCCCGGTCTACCTGATTTTCTCCGTCCAGAATTTTCTGTTCTTCATCCGTTATTTTTCTGAGTTGGTCGAGAAGCTCCTTTTTCATGTCCGTCCTCGATTTCCCTCCCGGAGGTTCCATCCCGAGGGTTTCTTCTGATTCTGTGTTTCTGATTTTTCATTTCTCATTCTGAGTTTCTTATCCAGCGGCTTTTACTCAGAAGCTTTCCATCGGCTGCTCTCATCCTGTAAATCGTACAAAGCCCTCGTCAATAAAGTAACAGCCGCATACCATCCTTAATCCAGATGGAATACCTTCTGCAAATCTACGGATACCGGGCTGTTGTCCGGGTTGGTCTCCATAATGTCCGCCATGAAATCCCACCACTTGCGGTTAATCGCCGTGTCAGCGCTCTGCGCCCATTTTTCCTCATCCTCAATCTCGATGTAGCCGAAGAGAGTCAGCGTCTCACGGTCCAGAAAGATCGTATAATTCTTTCCGCCATACTCATGGATCATGTCCTTCATCTCGGGCCAGAGCTGATTGTGTCTTTTCTCGTACTCTGCCTCCTGCCCCGGATACAATTTCATTTTAAAACCCTTGATCATAATAAAATCCTCCTTTTAATCATTTCAGAATCATCCTGATGGCAACTGTCTTTTCTGATTATACTCTCTCCATTTCCCCGCGTAAAGAAAAATTTCTTAGCTATATTTATAAGTTTGAAAAACATTCCTGTTGTGCTTATGATAAAATTCTGATAAAATATCGATAAGAGAAATCAGCAGGAGGTATTACTATGATTCAAATTCGTCCAGTTTCCGACTTAAGGAATAAATTCCCTGAAATTGAAAATATAGTCAGCGAAGGACAACCTGTATATCTGACCAAAAATGGCTATGGCACTATGGTCGTCCTGAGCCTGGAACAATATTCTGCTCTCACCGATGATATTGAAGTAAAACTTGATGAAGCAGACAGGCAAGCCGCATTCACAACCGAAAGGTTATCTCATGAAACGGTATTTGCAAACGCAAGGAGATATGCCCATGGCAAATGAATCTTTTCAGCTTCGTTATCTCCCATTGTTTGAACAGGATTTACTTGGCACTGTCGACTATATCACCAATGTACTGCAAAATGAAGATGCGGCGCAAAAATTAATTGATGATGTAGAAACAGCCATCCTGAAGCGGCTGGATAACCCTTTTTCCTTTGAGCCATACCACTCTGCAAAGAAAAGAGAATATCCTTATTACAGAATATATGTGAGAAATTACACAATCTTTTATGTAGTGATCGGCAATGTTATGGAGGTTCGCAGACTGATCTATAATGCGAGAAATATTGACAGCATACTTTAGAAAAGATATGATCTGCAGGCATGAAAAAAGCCGCAGAAAAACAGCCGGGGGAACATCTGCTCCCACCGGCTGTCTTTTACTGCAATTATTTTCGGATTCAGCAGATCCTGATCAGCCATGAACCGCCGATCTCGGATCTATGGTCTTTAACCACCATCTGCCAATCACCAATCACTAATTAGTACAGCTCCGCGTACTCTTCTACGTTCTCCGGGTTGAACTCAAGCGGCAGACCAAGGATGATCTCTGTGCCGCCGTCGGATGCCGCTACGATCTCGAAATCGCCAAGGTCGCCAGCTGTGAAGGTCTCGCCCTCAGCACCGGTGATTTCCTCATTCGCGATTGCGATGGAGGTGTAAGCAGCGAGGGTTCCAAGGCCCTGCATATCCCACAGATAGAAGTACGGGCAGGAGTAGTCATCGCCGTCGCCTGTGTACTCAAGCATCTCAGACGGAAGGCCAAGGCCGGTCAGCTTGCAGGTGCAGTCATTGTCCTGCAGATACTTTGCAGCAGCAGCGATACCAACTGTGGTCGGTGCGCAGATGCACTTCAGATCCGGATAGTTAGTTACCAGAGCTTCGGTCTGATCCGTAGACTTCTGGGACTCATCATCGCCATAAGCAACTTCTACCAGCTCAAGGTCTGCATACTTCTCATCGCTTTCCATAATCTCTTTCATAGCGTCAATCCATGCGTTCTGGTTGGTTGCCTGGGAGGTTGCGGAAAGAATTGCCCACTGGCCTTCGCCATCGCAGATGTCATATACAGCATCCATCAGAGCCTGCGCTACTTCTGTTACACCAGCCTGGTTTACAAATACCTGACGGCTGTCTGAATTTACAGCGGAGTCAAAGGAGACAACCTTGATTCCTGCGTCCATAGCCTCTTCAAGCTTTGCCTGCAGAGCATTCTCATCGTTTGCAGAGATGCAGATCACATCATAGTCCTGAGAAATCAGGTTGTCCAGAGATTTGATCTGAGCGTCAGCTGTAGCCTCTTCCGGATAGATGATATCTACGGTGGAGCCTTCTGCTTCAGCGGTCTCAACGAATGAAGCAGCTGCGATCTCAAAGAACGCGTTTCCTGCAGACTTTGCAACCAGAGCGATCTTAACGCCCTCTTCCTCTGCCTGGACAGCTACCGGTGATACACATCCGAGTACCATTGCGCCGCAGAGCAGCGCGCTCACAAGTTTTTTGTTCATGTTCGTTTCCTCCTTAAAAATATGGTTTATATTTGCAGCCGTACAGGGCCATTGTCTGAGACCAGGCCTCTGTACGGATGGCAACAAAGTAAATAATTCTGTCTGCCTCAAAAGCATAATCGTCATGCATTATCTTCAGTAGCAATTCATTACGAGCATTTTCGTTATGAAAATCAAAGCATCAGCTCTTCTTCACCTTCGCAGCCTTCTGAATCTGGCTCACGATATTCGGAAGTGCTACCGCCAACACCAGAAGCAGGCCGATGATCAGCAGGATTACCTGAGAGTGTACGTTTCTCTGTCCCAGACCGATACGCAGGCATACGATGATGAATGCCGCGATAATACCGCCCGCGATGTTTCCTTTTCCACCAGTCGATGAGATACCGCCGAATACCGCCATGGCAATCGCATCCATCTCAAATCCCTCGCCGGTCGTCGTATTTGCTCCGTAGGACGAAGAGACGATGAACAGTGCGCACAGTCCGGAGATCGTGCCCATCACCGTGTAGATGATGAAGCGGATCTTCTGAACATGGATGCCGGAATAATGAGCGGTCACGCGGTTTGTACCAATCGCGTATACCTTGCGGCCAAACGTGCTTTTGCCAAGAATAATCGCAGCAATCACACCCAGGATCAGTACCAGAAACAGGATATAGGGAACCTTTCCGACTTTCCCGGCGATTGCCTTAAAGCCTGCCGTGTTGGAAAGAGAAATGCTGCCGCCGCTTCCCAGAACAATTTCAGCAATTCCGCGGAAAATAATCTGTGTCGCCAGGGTCACAATCATCGGCGGCAGCTCCGGGAAGTTTGTCAGAATCAGTCCGTTTATCGCGCCGCACACGGTTCCGACCGCAAGTGCTGTAAGAATGACGATGATAAACGGAGCGCCGCTGTTGCAGACGATGCAGCTGATCGTAGCAGACAGGCACACAATCGAGCCAACCGAAATATCAATCTCACCCAGTACCAGGATAAACGCCATGGTCAGCATCAGGAAAACCTCCGCCAGATATACCGGCATCTGACGCAAAACGCTTGAGACATTGTAAAACTCTGAAAACCATATACAGAAAATGTTGACGGCGATAAACAGGACAACCAGAATTCCTTCCCAGCTGAGCAGCATATGCTTAATCGGGTTTTCCGGTACGTTATTAATACTTCTTCCAGATTTTCCGGCCATGATCACATCTCCCTTCTCTTCAATGCATTGTTGTCAGCGGTGCGCTGCAGAATCACATTCATGACTACAACCACCAGAATCAGAATACCCTTAATCGTATTCAGCCAGAGCTGATCGAAGAAAGGAATCAGCGGAAGAGCCTTGGCAATCGTCGCCAGGATCAATGCGCCAAGCAGTGCACCCACCACAGAGCCGCGTCCGCCGCTCATGCTCACACCGCCGATGACGCAGGCCGCGATGACGTCCATTTCGCCGCCCTTCTGCATGTTCGGCATGGCCGAAGCGTATACCGCTACCTGAAGTGCGCCTGCCAGCCCCGCAAGGCATCCCATAATCGTATAAACCATCAGCTTGATGTTCCTTACGTTAATACCGGAAACCTCCGCCGCCTCCGGATTGCTTCCTACTGCGTAAATTTTCCGCCCGGTGCGAGTCCACTTCATAAAGAAGAAGAAAATGACATAGCACACAATCACGACCCATACTACACAGTTCAGTCCAAGGAATTTGCTGGTGCCGAAATCCTTGAAGGTGCCAAGCGCTGACGCGCTTGCCCACTCACCGCCGTTGGAAATCAGATAAGCCATCGCGCGGTACACGTACATGAAGCCCATGGTAGCAATGATCGGCGGCACATCCGCTCTGGAAATCACCAGCCCGACTACCAGACCGCAGGCGATACCAATCGCAATCGCGATCAGGAATGCCAGCACGGTGCTGGAAATATATTCATACTTGATCAGCATACCAATGGCCATACCTGCTAACGCCAGCGTCGAGGTGATCGAAATATCAATGCCGCCCACCAGCATGACACAGAGCATACCAAGCGCCATCACCATGGTCACCGCATTATTCTTGACCAGGTTTGAAATCGATTTCGGAGTAAAGAACGCCGGATTGATAATCGTAACAATCACAATCATCAGAATCAGAATCACCGCCAGCAGAGCTTCACGGGATCCGGTGATTTTTTTCATCAGAGATTTGTTTTCCATTACTTCGCATCCCCCTTCCCTGCATTTGAGCTTTTCTCCATAGAGAGCTCCAGGATGATCTCCTGTGTCGCTTCCTCTCTGGAAAGCTCGCCGGTCTTGCGGCCATTGCACATAACGATGATCCGGTCTGCCATCCCCAGGATCTCCGGCATCTCAGAGGAAATCAGCACAATCGCGTAGCCCTTCTGCGCCAGCTCGCCCATGATCGCGTAGATCTCTGCTTTTGCACCGACGTCCACGCCCTTGGTCGGCTCATCCATGATCACGACCTTCATCTCCTGGCCGAGTGCCTTCGCGACGACGACCTTCTGCTGGTTGCCGCCGGAAAGAGAGCTTGCGGGCTGGAAGATGTCGACCGCCTTGGTATCCACGCTCTCCAGAAGGTCTTTGGATACCTCCCGCTCCTTCGGCTCGTTATTAAACCCATTTTTCGCATATTTATTCATGGTCGGAAGCGTGACATTGCGACCCAGCCCCCAGCTCATGATCAGGCCTTCCTTCTGCCGATCCTCCGGAAGAAGGATGATGCCCAGATCCATCGCGTCAGATGGCTGCTTGATATGTACTTCCTTTCCATCCAGATAGACCCTGCCGCTGTCCGCGTGCGTCACACCGCACACACTCTCAACCACCTCTGTACGGCCGGCGCCTACCAGACCCGTCAGACCAATGATCTCTCCCGCATGGACATTGAAGGATACATCCTTGTAATATCCGGCTCTGGAGAAATTCTCCACTCTGAGAACCTCTGCCCCGATCTCCACCTTCGGCTTCGGGAAAAGCTCATTAATCTCGCGGCCTACCATGGCCTTGATCAAATCCGCGTTCGAAATCTTATCCACATCATAGGTGCCGATATACTGCGAATCGCGGAATACGGTCACCCTCGAAGCCAGTCGATACATATCCTCAAAACGGTGAGAGATAAAGATGATGGAAACACCTTCCTCTCTGAGCTGGTCCACGATCCGGTACAGCTCCTCGGACTCTCTCTTGGTCAGGGACGCCGTCGGCTCATCGAGAATAATAATTTTCGCGTTTGTGGAAAGAGCCTTCGCGATCTCCACCATCTGCTGCTGCGCAACACTTAAGGTCCCCATCTCCGCCGTCGCGTCAAAGTCGGAATTCAGCTGCTGCAGAAGCTTGTTTGCTTCCCCGTTCATCTCATTCCACTGAATCATGTGGTGCTTCACGATCTCATGACCCATGAAAATATTCTCTGCAACTGTCAGGTGCGGATAGGATGTCGCGTGCTGATAAACCGCCGCTATGCCCGCGGCCTGCGCGTCCCTCGGACCTTTGAAATCTACCTTTTCTCCATAAAGGTACATCTCACCCTCTTCTGCCTTATGTACACCGGTAATTACCTTTATAAAAGTGGATTTGCCGGCACCGTTCTCGCCCATGAGTGCGTGTACCTCGCCCGGCTTCAGCTGAAACTGGACATTATTCAGCGCCTTCACGCCCGGGAATATCTTCGTAATGCCTTTTAATTCAAGAACATATTCAGACACGGCCTCTTCCTCCTTCTTGATTTTAACTGAATTCATCCTAACATTTTCCATAAATAAATAAAATGGGAAAATATTTCGAAACGGGTAAAATTTTTTCCTGTTTACTTTTTATGCAGGCGGCGGTATTTTCCCCTGAATATTGGACAGTTTTTGCAAAATATTCACTTTTGCCTCTCGTACTTTGATATTTTTTATGGTAAAATAGGCACAGCCATTTTGAAACAATGAAATCCGCCTCAGAAAGGAACCCTATGAAATTACTGATCGTTGATGATGAAGAGCTGACACGCACCGGCGTGGTCTCCTCGATTGACTGGAGGAGTCTCGGAATTGATGAAATTATCCAGGCAGACGACGGGGTCAACGGGCTGGAGATGGCCCGCCTTCACCACCCGGAAATTATTCTCTGCGACGTGCGCATGCCGCGGATGAACGGAATCACCATGCTGGAGAAAATCGAGCAGTTTCTGCCTGATACGGTTTCTATTTTTATGAGCGGATATTCGGATAAGGAGTACCTCAAGGCTGCGATCCGGCTGAAGACGGTCAATTACGTGGAAAAGCCTCTGGATCCGTCTGATATTCGCGAAGCCGTCCTGGAGGCGATCCGCCGCTACAATCAGAACCGGCACTCGCGCCGTGGAGAAGAACTGCAATCCATCCAGTCTGCTTCCCGCCTTGCCCTGCTGCTAACGGTTCCATACAGCTCCGGCGGCCAGGACGATAGCCAGAAAGATATGCAAAAGCTTACGGAAGAGTTATCTCTGAGCCTGTCTTCCGCATCCTGCTTTACCTGTATCATTGTACGGCTGCAAAGCGCTCCGGAAAACGCCAGGGCTGCCTACGATGAAATCTACCACCACCTGGAGCAGTTTCTGAAAGGTTATCAGACCGACTGTCTTTCCGTGGAAAAAAAGCCGCAGCATATGGTTTATTTCATGATCGGCAAAGAAAAGCCTTCCACACGGACGCTTTCCGCTATCTGCAATTTTCTGGGCAGCTTCTATGCCTCCTATGGTCATTATTATATTGCGGCCGGCAAAACCTGCAAGGGGATTACCAGGGCATACCAGTCTTACACTGATGCCGTGATCCTTCTGCAAAGCAGCTTTTTCTTTCCGGCAGGCACGCTTCTGACCGCAGAGATGCTAACACAGACAGCGACCTCATCGGAGCAGCCGGATTTCTCCGTTTCCGCAGAGCAGGCTTTCACAAACGCGCTCTCCTCTCTGGATGCGGCTGGCTGCGACCTCTTTTTTAAAAAACTATTTCAGAGTTATGACGGCTGCCGTTCGCTGATGCCCAACCAGGTACGGGATTTATACTACAAGCTTTTTCTTGTGCTTGAAGAGACCGGGCGAGGACTGCACCTGAATGCAGACAGACCGGTCCAAACCGATAACATCATGGATGAGATTGAAAACTCCTTCACCTATGAGGATCTGCATCAGGCACTCGTCTCCAGAACTCACCGTCTGCTCGACGATGCCCAAAATGCCGCCCCTGAAAACACGACGATTGCCCAGATTAAAGAATATATCAGCAAAAACTATAAGAACGAGCTTCTTTCTGTCAAGGACATCAGTTCCCATATGTTTCTGTCTGTGTCCTATGTCTGCACTTTTTTCAAAAATGAGACTGGAAAAACCCTGAATCAGTACCTGACAGAATACCGCATGGAACGCGCAAAAGAGCTTCTCGCGGATCCGCAGTACAAAATCTCCGAAATATCCTCCATGGTCGGTTACAGCGATGGAAACTATTTCGGCAAAAGCTTCAAAAAATATACCGGGCTGACCCCATCCGAATACAGGGAGAAAATGACTCGATGAAAAAACTGCGTCAGATCTATCTGAATTTACATATTCAAACCAAGCTTATGGTCGTTATTCTTCTGGCTGTCTCGATCCCGGCTGTATTTGTATTTCTCTTTTTTTACAGCAGGCTGTACGGCATGGTGGTCTCCTACACCATCCGCCAGGAGCAGGACGCGTCAGCCGCCACCGCCCCGCAGATTGAGGAAATCGTCGAAGAGGTTGTCGCCCTAAGCGACAGCTTAAGTGATCTGGAATTTTACCAAATGCTGTTTCAACAGCCGATCAATGAGCCGGCGAGCGTTCTCTCACAGTCGCAGCAGGCAGCTGATTTTCAGGAAGAGATAGAGCAAATCAAAGATGATGGGTTGATCACGGCCATCCGCATTTACATGGATTTTCCTGACGAAGGCTCTGTCTTGTTCACAGATGAATACACCGAAGGCATCCTGGCTCCGATGAGTCAGGCGCAGGGAACATACTGGTACGGGATCTTAAAGGGAACAAATGCTTCTTCTCTGCACTGTCCTTCCTTTTATCTGGGCACAAAGGAAAAAGAACAGTACGGCGACATGGCTTACATCCGCGTGACCACCTTTTATTACGATGGAGAAGCCTGCACGGCCTATATCGCGGTCTACTATTCCAACGATGCGATTCTGGAAATTCTCTCTGACAATCTGTCCCTGGATGGCAGTGTTTCCTATATTATTAATGAAAGGGATAATATTGTCGCTTCCTCAGATGCCTCGCTTTCCGGTCTTTACTGGCTCAGCTATGAGACGATTGAAAACGCGTTTATGTCTTCTAACAACTTTATTGAGCGCATAATTCTGGATGAGACCGTCTATGTCGGCTTTTACAGTATCACAGAATCCGGCTGGTTTATGGTGACCATTCTGCCCTCTGATCCTCTGATCGCGCAGAGTAACCGCATTATCCGGCAATTTGCGCTGCTTTACCTCGCGGTAGTTCTTGCTGCTATTCTGTTTGCGACCCTTCTCTCCCATTCGATCACCAGAAGAATTTCCTCTGTCAGCAGCCAGATGAATTCTGTCCGGGAAGGGCCTCCGCAGCCTATGGAGCCTCCGGACGCGCATGATGAGGTCGGCAATCTGATTGATACCTACAACTATATGGCCTCGCAGATCAACAACCTTCTGACCGAGCAGACCAGGGCCGCCGAGGATCTGCGCATCTCGGAATTTAATTCCCTGCAGGCACAGATCAATCCTCATTTTCTCTACAATACGATGGATATGATCAACTGGCTGGCGCAGCAGGGACGCACTTCTGAAGTGAGCAACGCGGTACAGGATCTCTCCCGTTTTTATAAGCTCACGCTCAGCCGGAAGCAGACCATCGCCACGATCGCCAGCGAAGTCGAGCATGCCACGATCTATGCCCGCCTCCAGAATATGCGCTATCACAACAGCTTTTCTCTGATTACAGATATCCCCGACGACCTGATGGATTATCTGATCCCCAAGCTCACACTGCAGCCGGTGGTAGAAAACGCTATTTTACATGGGATTCTTGAAAAAGACAGCAAATCAGGAACCATCATGATCACCGGATGGATGGAGGAGGAGGACATCATTCTGCTGATTTCCGATGATGGCATAGGCATGTCACAGGAAGCGCTTAAAAACATTCTGTACGGGACCGGCCAGAGCGCGTCCGGCGGTACAAACATTGCCATCTACAATACGCACCGCCGTCTCCAGATCCTCTATGGGGAAAGCTATGGGCTCAGCTACTCAAGTACCATCGGAAAGGGCACCGATGTGCAGATTCGCATTCCTGCTCAAAAAGAATACCATACTCCCTACACGTCCGGTGGAATATCCGGCGCCAGTATTCCCGCAGCCAGACCTCTGGTCGCGATTGCGATGCCGGAATCCGTCTCCGGCACCGGTTCCGGCTTAAATTCCGTCTCACCAGAAACCCTTCTGGATTATAGTCAGGAGATCACTAAAAATCTTTACAAAATCCAGAGTCTTCATCAGATTTCAGAGAAACTCCCCGCCGATGAAAACCTCTATATCCTGACACACACGGTAACAGAGGATCTCCCAAACCACTCGCACAGCTATTATGAATTAAATTACCTGTGCAGCGGTACACTGATCAATGTGATCGACAACCATGATATCTATATGACAGCCGGAGATCTGGTATTTTTAAACCGCAGCGCGGTACATGCGCTGCGCTGTACGCAGCCGGGCGCAGTGCTGATCAATTTCTGTCTGAAGCCCGAGCTCTTTCACCGCACCCTGCGTGCATTTATAGAAGAAAAGAATCTGATTTCCGATTTTATCAACGGAGTCGGCGTCTCCGGGCAGAATTTCATCTTTTTCTCCCTCGGGCACAGCCTGCAGCCTCAGACCTTTTTAACCTCGATCATACAGGAATACGCGGATAATCAATTTCATCAGTCCTTCGCGCTGGAAGCTTATTTTCTCCTCCTGTTCAGCCATCTGGCAAATTCGGAGCAATTCAGCTATAGCGGAGTGGACAAGGATACCAGTCTGATGCTGCAGTACCTGCGCGACAATTTCAGCCAAAAAAGTATCCGGGAAATCGCCGGACATTTTATGCTCACTCCTTCTTTGATGAATGATCATCTGAAAACTCATACCGGAAGAAGTCTGCAGGATTTTATAGATGAGCTGCGTCTGGAGCGGGCAGTAGAGCTGTTGGAAAATCATGATTATACCATCTATCAGATCGCGGAAATCTGCGGGTTCCAGAATCCGGATGAGTTCTCACGGATTTTTTATCAGAAATACCAGATTACTCCAACAGAATATCGGAGGCAATTTTTATAATGTGCCTCCGATACTCTGACTTCACAGTATAAATCTTTTTCCCCGTGCATCTGCAGGATGCATGAACTCAGAGTTCATTTACGCAGGGTACATGCATTCTCAGGCAGTATCCCGTCTCACGGCTTCTCATACAGAAATTCCTCCGGCAGCGTCACATGAAATCCCTTTGCGAGATCCCGGAAATTATCCGGCGTGATGGTCTGCAGCTTCCGCGGATTCATGGAAAGGATTTTGACCAGGATTTCCGCCGACTTCTCGACCGTGTGCATCAGTCCGAAGGTCAGGTCAAAGTCCTCGCCGGAGCAGAACATCCCGTGGTGTGCCCAGATCACGACGTCATACTTCTGCATCAGCTCCGCCGTCTTGACTGCGATCTCACGACCGCCCGGCACCATCCATCCGATGACGCCGACGCCGTCCGGGAATACCACCGGACACTCCGTCGCGGTCTCCCAGAGCTCTCTGGTAAATACCTTATCCGAAAGCGGCAGTACAAAGGTCAGTGCGATAATATTCGTCGTGTGCGCATGATAAATCACGCGGTGGCGGTCGTTGGTCAGTTTCTTTTTCACTTCATGGTTCATCAGGTGGGTCGGCAGCTCGCTGGTCGGCCGGCCACCCTCCACCAGTCCCCAGCGGATCCGGTAATTTACGCCCGCGTCGTCCAACTCAATGATAGCGAGGCAGACCTCAGGG
This sequence comes from Lachnospiraceae bacterium, assembly GCA_021203145.1. Classification (GTDB taxonomy): domain Bacteria; phylum Bacillota; class Clostridia; order Lachnospirales; family Lachnospiraceae; genus Choladousia. The sequence goes on from JAJQBS010000100.1 coordinate 17,237, forward strand.
TCGACGATAATATTACGGAAATACTTGCCGCTGCCGGTCACCAGGAAAAACTCACCTGCCAGTCCCGGCACCTCCGTGCCGATCGGCTCCCACTCTCCCGGCGCGTTCAGCCTCGCCCGAATCAATTCTACCTCGTCCGGCTTCAGGCGATAGCTCAGATTACCGCCGTTCCGCTCGTGCCAGCCCTGATGAAATCCATCGTCTGCCATCTTGATAAAGCCCTGCATAAATCTCGTTTCCAGAATTTTCATGGCTCTCCCCCCTCATATAGCTATCAGTTATCTGGTAACAATATCCACCGGCACATTGAAGATCTTCGCCACCTTGAGGATCGTGTCGATGTGTCTGCCGGTAGCTGCCGCGAAGTGGTGGGTTGGACCGCACTCGCTCCAGCGATTGACGAACTCTCTCGCACCGCAGGTGAAGCGGGTGCGCATATTCGTATCACCGAAGGAAAGGATTTCGCCCTCTTCGTTTACACCCTCTGCCACGACGAATTTGAAGTGTCCATCGCCATCCTGCGTGATCGCCAGGTAGGTCACCGGTCCTAAATACGGATAGAACTGGGTCAGGTAGCCGCCGCCGGTCTTTCCGTGGAAGACTTCTACGATCTTCATGGTCGGCTTCTTGTCGGAGATGTCCGCGTCGCCGGATCCACTGTGACCGATGATCGCGATATCGTCGTTGAAGTCGATGGAATACATCTCCGCAAGCTGGCCGGTTCCGGAAATGGTCTTCAGGATGCTCATGGCCATCGCGACCTTCATGTCACCCTCTACCGCACAGGCCACGCCCTGCTTGATCAGCATGGAGAATGCCGGGATCAGCATACTGTCGAGTACGCCGGCTTTTCCTGTCGCCAGTCCGTCATAATGAGAAGCGATCAGTCCAAGCTTCTCATCCTCGACCCACTTTTCAAAGGCTACGACATATTTCGCCATCTCCCATACCTTCTCGATGGTGCCACCGCCCTCGATGTCAAAAGTATCCAGGATATCCTGTGCCTTCGCGCGGATCGCGTCCTCATCGGTAATGTTGTCCGCGATGATCCACATTTTCTCCCAGTCAAACTGCTTGGTGTACAGATTCATCCTGCGGTAAAGATTCGTCTCATCAATATAGAGATCCATCATGCCCGGATACGGTCTGCCAATCTGTGCGATATTCGTATCGCGGAAGCGGCGCCTGGTCTGTGCTGCCTTGCACCAGTCCTCGATCTCCGCCTGAACGCCGGCGTCGCCGCCCTCTACCACACCAGTGATCACGGCATGTCTCTTGCCAAAGCGCTCCAGGTCAGCTACCATCTCGCCGACTGCGCCGCAGGCATAGCCTTCACCGAGCCAGGACGCGATGTCCGTGTGCTGATAATCCAGAGCCTTGAGCTTCTGCACATTCACCAGTACGACCGGTACATCCAGATCCCTTACTGCCGGGAGCATGTTATAAGACGTCGCGTAGGTCAGAAGCTGCAAAAATACCAGGTCAACATCCGCCGCACGGAATTTCTCCCCGGCCGCCTGGGACTGTTCCTTTGTCGTCACCATGCCGCCGTCAATAATCTCCACCGTTTCCGGCAGCGTCTTTTTGAACGCCTCAAACTGTGCCTCAAACTCCGGCACCAGCTGCGGGAACTGTGGCAGATACGCGCCCAGCGCGATCGAAAATACGCCTACTCTTGCTTTTGTTTCTACAAGCATGATCATTTCCTCCTTTTAAACTTTTGCCTGTCAGCTGCATCCTTTTTCTAAACACTTAGCCCTGGCCCGGACAAGCCGGAACCAAAATTCTGCCATTTTGTACAGAAAACTGTTCTTAAGCTCCTAAGCCAGTGTCTTCTCATTATAAATCTTTATGCCAAACGATTCGTGAACACAGGTGCGTGCGTCCTCGATCGAATTGAACTCACCCTGCTTGAGCATCTGGGCGAGAATATTGCCGATTGCGGTCGCCTCGGTCGGTCCGGCATGAACTTCCTTTCCGGTCGCCCTTGCGGTCAGCTCGTTTAAATACTCCGCATTGCAGCCTCCGCCCATGATGTGGATGCGGTGATATTCCCGTCCACCCATTTCTTCCAGTTCTTTAGCAGTCCTTGCGTAGCATTCTGCCAGGCTCGCGTAGATAACTGTCGCGAGCTCCCCGAGCGTCTCAGGAACCGCCTGGTCCGTTTTACGGCAATAGCTTTTCACTTCCTCCGTCATATTTTCCGGGGAGAGGAAGCAGTCGTCATTGACATCCACCCTGGACGGAAAATCCTTCGCCTCCTCCGCCAGGTCGCAGATCTCGCCGAAGCTGTAGGCATCCTGGTACTCATGGCGCACGGACTGGATCATCCAGAGACCCATGATATTCTTCAGATAGCGGAACCGCCCTGCATACCCGCCCTCATTCGTCAGGTTCAGCTCACAGCTTCTCTTCGAACAGTCCGGCGTCAGCCGCTCAATACCCATCAGCGACCAGGTGCCTGAGCTGATATAAATAAAATCATCGTCATTCGCAGGAACAGCCAGCACAGAGGAGCCCGTATCATGCGTCGCAGGAGCCACCACGGCCAGGTCAAACCCGACTTCTTTTTTCACTGCCTCGCTCAAAGTCCCGACTACGGTGCCCGGCATGATCAGCTTCTGGAAAATGCGCTTTGGATATCCGAGCATTTCAATCAGCTCGTAATCCCAGTCCTTTGTGACCGGGGAAACCAGCTGCCCGGTCGTCGCCTCTGTATATTCGCAGGTCTTATTCCCAGTCAGCAAATAATGGAAATAATCCGGCACATGCAGAAGTGTCTGCGCCTGCTCCAGTTGCTCCGGATGGTTCTTCTTAATCGCCATCAGCTGATAGATTGTATTGAAAATCGCTTTCTGGATACCCGTTCTTGCGTAGAGATCTTCCAGAGAAATAATCTTGTAGACCTCCTCGTCCATGCCTTCCGTACGGTGATCGCGATATCCCACTGTGTTTCCAATGACCTGATCCTTTTCATCAAGAAGCACAAAATCTACTCCCCAGGTATCAATGCCCATGCTCGTCGGAATTTTCCCGATCTCTTTGCATTTCTTCAGACCATTTTTGATCTCCCGGAAAAGGCGCTCATAATCCCAGCAGAGCTCACCGTCCTTTTTTACAAGACCATTTTCAAAACGATAAATCTCCTCCAGCTGAATCCTTCCATCTTCGATGTGTCCAAGGATATGACGCCCGCTGGATGCGCCAATATCCACCGCAAGATAATAAACCGACATGTAAAACCTCCTGAAATTTGCCGCGCGCTATAAGCACGATGTCTTTTGTCATTTCCTGTAATTTTTGCTATTTCACACTGCAGACTTTTGTTATAAAGCAGCACGCATGTAAAATTTATCTATTCAGAACATCAAACCACCAAACTAAGCTTCACTTCAGTCGTTGCTGTACTGAACTGTCAATGAAAATTATACTATAAGAAGCCGCATCTGTTAAGACTTTCTTTTGTCAGAAAAAGTGTCTTTATTTGCACCACCAGTTTCGCCATGCATAAAATAGAAATATAGACCATGCAGATTTATCTGCAATGGGCTATATTTTTCTTGCGTAGAATGGGCAAAACGACGCGCTGCAATAAGCATATAGCCCAGAAAAGGGCTGCCGCAGCAGCCCTTTTCTATGCGCGGATACGCATAAGGAATTTCTGGTTTTTAGATGATACTTAATCCGCCGTCTGCCTGATGATTAGTCATACAGGTTCTGCGCGATCTCCTCGTCGTCCATGTTCTCAGCCGTATACCACTGGCATCCGGTATCAACATCTTCTACTTCCTCGCCCAGTGCCGCAGCTACCATAAGCTCTACCAGAGTCTCGCCCATTGCTACAGGAGCCTGTGTGATTGCGCCAAGGAACGTGCCGTCAGCGACTGCCGCCTTGATAGAAGCGCCTGAGTCAAAGCCCGCAGCGATGATCTGGCCTTCGCCGGTGCCAAGAACGCCGCGGTTCTCATTTGCGGTGATCATAGCGTTTGCGGAATGCTCGTTGGAGCCATAGATCGCGATTGTGTCTTCCTTGTCCATCAGAGTGCCTGCGTCCGTAGCGGAAAGCTCAGAGGTAACGCTTGCCGGAACCAGAACCTCGATGATCACGTCTGCATCGTCATCTGCCTCAAAAGCAGAATCTGTGATGTATTTTTCATTGGAGTTGCTTGCAAGGCCGACTGTCTTGCCATCTGCCTCTGCCAGCTCGCCGATCTTGTCAATGAAGCCAAGGCCGCGGTTTACAACGGACTCAGATGTCGCATCCTGAGCCACCACGCCGATGCGGACGGAGCTCTCAGCGTTTACAACGGTCTCCTGGATCGCCTCATAGACCATCTCTGCCGCAAGCTCTCCTGCAGCATAGTTGTCTGTCGCGCAAGTCGCGTATACGGAGCCTTCCGGAGCATCCGGAACACCGGAGTCAAAGCCGATTACCGGGATGCCTGCCTCAGCTGCCTGTGTCAGAAGATCCTCTACCGAGCTGGTATCCAGGGCAGCCAGTCCGATTGCACTCGGGTTGCTGTCCAACGCGCTCTGAAGCTGGGTCACCTGCTGCTGAATGTCAGACTCGCTGTCCGGGCCTACAAAGTTCACGGTAACGCCAAGCTCTTCCGCCTTGCTGTTAACGCCCTGAAGCACTGCCTGCCAGTACTGATGCTGCAGACCCTTGGATACGATCTCAAGCGTAATTCCGGAATAATCCACTTCCTCGTCTGCCTTTACCGCAACGCTCCCGAGCATGGAAGCTACCATTGTCGCGCAAAGCATCACTGACATAAGTTTTCTTTTCATGTTGTAAAATCCTCCTTTAAAATAGTGTGATTTTTATGTAAACCGTCTCATGACGGCTGACATCGAAGCTTCAATCTGCTACAGATGGGCAAGGTGTTTGCCATCTTCCATAAATGGCAGCCTCAGCGGGCGAGCCGTTTATTCTTTAATACATCAATATATACTGCCACAATCAGCACCAGTCCAATGATGATCTGCTGGTAATTTGCCTGCAGGCCGATATAGGGAAGGCCGGTCTGCAGCACGGACATGATGAACACGCCCAGGATGGTGCCGACCACGCTGCCGGAGCCGCCGCTCATGGATGTGCCGCCGATGATGGCCGCGCCGATCGCGTTCAGCTCAATGCCGCCTCCGCCGCTGGGCGCCATGGACTGGAACGCAGAGCTGTAAGCCAGTCCCGCAAGGCCGGTACACAGGCCGCAGATCATGTAGGCAAGCATTTTATAATTCTTTACATTAACGCCTGAGAGCCGGGCAGCCTCCTCATTGCTCCCGATTGCGGTAATATAACGACCCGGTCTTGTCCTGTTCAGAAAGACACTGAAGGCAATCATCAGGAGAATCACCCATAAAAGGCCGAGCGGATATTTCGTATTTCCAATCGTAATCTTGAATATTCTTCTGGTCCAGCCATTCGCTGCCGAATACGCGGGCCAGGTCACACTGGTACTATTCGTGGCAATTGCGCCAAGCCCTCTGGCAATCATCATGGTACACAACGTCGCCAGGAAGGGGGCATGCCCGCCTCTTGTGACAATCAGTCCGTTAATCGTCCCCATCGCCAACCCCAGAAGCATGGTCACCAGGATGCCCACGATCACAGGCATGTCCTTGTGCGTGATCAGATAGCCTCCGATAATCGCGTAGCAGAACATCCCAGTGCCGATGGAGAGATCTACGCCGCCTGTGAGCAGGCAGAAGGTCACGCCCATCGCGAGAAAGGCCAGATAATAGGTGTAATCCATAATACTGAGCAGTGTCGAATACTTTCCAAAAGCGGTGCTGTTTGCACGGAAGAACACGATCAGCAGAATCAGCACGAGCAGAACCACGATCTTCTGTACTCCGATCAGCTTTACAAGCGGGTTGTTTGTAAAAGCGTTCCCCGTCTTCTTATTTGCAGTCTTGTCAGCCATGATCCTTCCCCTCCTAATCCCTGCGCGTCGCCGCGTGCATGATCTTTTCCTGCGTCGCTTCTTCAATGCCGAGTTCCCCGGTCTTGCGTCCCTCGCACATCACCACAATCCGGTCGCTCATTCGAAGAATCTCCGACATTTCCGAGGAAATCATGATAATTGATTTTCCCTGGTCGACAAGCTCATTCATCAGGTGATAAATCTCATTCTTCGCACCGACGTCAATTCCTCTGGTCGGTTCATCAAAAATCAGGATATCACAGTCCCGCACCAGCCATTTCGCGATAACCACCTTCTGCTGGTTTCCTCCGGAGAGGTTGACGACCAGCTGATCCACACCCGGCGTCTTCGTCTTCAGAATATCCACATAATTCTGAGCTGCCTCGTTTTCCTTCTTATTATCAATAAAGATTCCCTTCATGAAGCGTTTCAATGTCGCCAGAGTCGAATTCTCCGCAATGGTCTTCTCCACGACGATCCCATACCGTTTCCGATCCTCCGAGAGATAGCCAATGCCGCATTTCACCGCGTCCTGCGGCGATTTGATCGTCACCTTCTGTCCATTGACATAAATATCACCGCTTTCCTTTGGATCCGCCCCGAACAAAGCGCGCGCCGTCTCGGTCCTGCCCGCGCCCATGAGTCCGGAGAATCCCAGAATCTCACCCTTTCTGAGTTCGAAGCTGACGTCCTGCACCATACGGCCGGCATTCAGGTGATCCACCTTCAGCACTACAGGCGCATCCGGCGCCACATGGCTCTCGGTCTTGCCCTCCTCGTAAATCACGCGGCCTACCATCATGCTGATGATATCGTCCTTCGTACAGTCTTCCGTGATCAGCGTCCCTACATAGGCGCCGTCACGCATGACTGTCACGCGGTCCGTGATGACCTTGATCTCGTCCATACGATGCGAGATATATACAATCCCAAGCTGCCTGTCTCTAAGATCACGGATGATCTTGAACAGCTCCTCTATCTCCGCCTCTGTCAGAGCCGCGGACGGCTCATCGAAAATAATAAGCTTCGCATCATGGGAAATCGCCTTGGCGATCTCGCACATCTGCTGCTTGCCCACGGTCAGACGGCTCATGGTCTCTGTCGGGTCGATGTCAATGCCCAGACGGTCAAAGAGCTTCCTGGCCTCCTCGTTCATCTTCTTATCGTCAATGAATTTGCCGCGCATAATCTCACGGCCGATAAATATATTCTGTGCCACAGTCAGGTGCCCCATCATATTCAGCTCCTGATGCACAATCACAACACCCGCGTCCTGTGCCTCGCGCGGATTCGAAAACTCGACTTCTTTCCCCTCATAAGTGATCGTCCCGGCGTCCTTTTTGTAAATCCCGGTCAGAACCTTCATCAATGTGGACTTTCCCGCGCCATTCTCTCCCATCAGCGCATGTACTTCGCCTCTGCGGACTTCCAGATCCACATGATCCAGCGCATGCACGCCGGGGAATGATTTGTCGATGCCTTTCATGGTTAAAATCACGTCGCCCATCTTCTACGATCCCCCTTTGCTTAGTTGCGCCTGCGCCGACTGCGGAGATCCGCGTAGACAACGGCCAGCACGATCACACCGGTAATCACATACTGATACTGGCTCTGATAGCCCATTGCAAGAATCCCGACCTGCAGAAGCGCGATAATCACTACGCCAATAAAAGTGCCGCCGATCGAAGCAACGCCGCCCGCCATGGACGTGCCGCCCATGACGCAGCTCGCGATCGCATCGTTGTTGAAGGTATCGCCGCCGCCCGGAAGCACGGTCGTGTAGACGCCCACGTAGAAAATCGCGGCCACGCCTGCCAGCCCTCCGCTGATAATATAGGCGAGCATCTCCCATTTCTTTGTATTGACTCCGGAGAGACGCACCGCCTCGCGGTTGCTGCCGATGCACAGGATATAACGCCCCGGCATTGTTTTATGTAAGACGATCGAACAGATTGCGCTACCCAATACCAGGATAATGATACCGGTAGGAACCTGTACACCGCCCACCTGCACCTTAATCAGGTTCTGATACCAGCCGCCCGGCCAGCTTACAGACTGCGTCCTGGTAAACACGCTGCCAACGCCCTTTGCGATCATCATGCTCGCCATGGATGTGATGAAGGATGGCAGACCGCCATACGCCACAAGAACACCGTTGATCGTGCCAAACGCCATACCGACCAGCACACTCACCAGAAGGCAGGCCGCCACCGGCCAGCTGCTCTTCGTCAGAAGCTGTCCGGAAATAAGCGCGCAGCAGAACATCACCGGTCCTACTGAGAAGTCAATCCCCCCTGTCGCGATGACGAATGTGACTCCCAGCGCAAGAAATCCAAGAAAATAAGCATAATTAAAAATACTCACAATGCGCGAATAGCTCAGGAAGGTCGTATTCGGCTTCATGATGGGTGTGAGGATGGCAAATAAGACAAACAGCAGTACAAGTACGCAAAACAGAACCACTGTGTTGAAGCCAACCCTTTTGACGATTGTGTTGTTTCTGATTTTGTCCACTGGATTCCCTCCCGGTTTCATAAAAGAATTTAGGAAACAGCCGGAGTCTGTCTGCCAATATCCACAAAAAATCAGGCAGACGCCCTGCATTTTTTTTAATCATGCCCTCCAACTTCTTTCCATTATACACGCTTTTCGTAAATATTCAACAAAAACTTGTAGGAAATCTTCTTCTTTAGATTTTTTTTATTTTTCAGGCAGACGTCAAGTGACAGGTTCGCCGTGTATAGTAACAAGAGCCTGCTTCAGGCCCAAAGGGCAGCCTGCTTCAGCGCCTGTTTCAGGCCATGTTTTTTCATTGACATTCAGAATTTCGTGTATTACTATTAAGACTATTAAGAAATGAAGCAGAAGCAAAAATTTTTCAGGAGGTTATTAAATATGAAATATTTGCTGGATACCGCGGATCTGGAAGCAATCCGTTTTTGCAGTGAGAGTTTCCCAATCTCAGGAGTCTCTACCAATCCCTCGATTGTCAGGACTTCCTTCGCAAAGCTCAAAGAAAAGCCGGATTTTTTTGCCCATATGAATGCAATCCGCACCGTGATTGGCCGGGAAAAAGCCTTCCATATCCAGGTCACCGCTCCAGACGCGGACGGTATGCTCCGGGACGCGGACGCGATCCTGAACCGTGTTGATGAGCAGGTATGTATAAAAATCCCCGTTACCATGGAAGGCCTCAGGGCAATGCAGGCATTAAAAAAGCAGGGCGTCACTGTTACCGCGACCGCAGTGTATGGAAAGACGCAGGCGTTTCTCGCATTGGAAGCAGGTGCGGACTATATCGCGCCCTATTACAACCGCATGGAGAGCATGGGGCTGGATTCTGACGGTGTGATCGCAGCCATCGCGCAGATGATCGGCGAATATGAGTATCCGACAGAGATTCTGGCCGCCAGCTTTAAAAATGCCGGACAGATAGAGCGCGCCTTTGAAGCCGGGGCGCAGAGTGCGACCATGGATCCGTCCATTCTGCTTGCGGCACTGAAGCAGCCCTATATCCTGGATGCCGTAGAAGCCTTCCAGTCTGACTGGAAATCTGTTTTTGGCGACGCTACGGCCGCGGAGCTTGATTAGCGGGTTTCGTTATATACCCATTTACATCCCATAAGTCCTCCCAGCTTTTCGCGCCGGGCCACAGGAACACCTGGCCTTTCACCAGACGGCAGTGTCTGTCCGCTCTCCGAATTTTCTCCTTCTCTTCGTCTGTCAGGGGATCTTCAGTGACACAGGCCAGATTGCTGGTATACTGCGGCTCTTTGACAGAAAACGGGATCGGTACCTGGCCTCTCTGAACAGCCCATTTTAAACACACCAGAGCAGGATGGATTCCGTGAGCTGCAGCAATTTCCACAACCTCTTTCATTTCCATGGCAGCCACATCCTCCGGCGTCCGGTCTCTTTCCGGCCTGGACGGTGAGCCAAGCGGACAAAAGCCGATCGGCAGCATCTGATGCGACACGGCGTAGTCGAAAAGCTCCGGCTGCTGGAAAGCAGGATGCAGCTCCATCTCGAGAGCAGCGGGTTTGATTCGGCACAGGGGAAGCACTGCCTCCAGCTTGGGAATCGTCATGTTGGACATGCCGATATATCTCACCAGTCCCTCATCCACCAGCTGCTCGCACTGTCTCCAGGCAACCATAAACTCGTCCACAGAAAAAGGACGGGAATCCGGGTTTCTGGAATCCCCATCACAGCCAGGCGCATGGTAGTTGGGGAAGGGCCAGTGAACAAAATACAGATCAATCTGCGAAAGCTTCAGATCCTGAAGGCTCTTTTTGCAGAAATCCAGTACCTGTCCCTCTCCATGCCTGTCGTTCCATACCTTGGATGTGATGAAAAGTTCCTCACGTTTTGCAAATTCATCTGCGATTGCCCGCGCCGGCAGTCATTGCAGACGCCACAGCCGGAAATGTGGTAAACGATTACCCGATCGCCTTTCTTGAACCGGCGCAGCCCCTCGCCTTCCTCCACAATCTGACCGCAGGGCTCATGTCCCGCAATCATCCCCGGAATATAAGCCTCCGGTCCTTTCCCTACATGCTCCCGGTAAATGCAGCGGATATCGCTGCCGCAGATCGTGGTGGCCTTCGTCTTGATCAGAACCTGCGCATATCCAGGCCTCGGGATTTCAAAAACCTTCAGTTCTACTGTGCTGTTTCCGGGAAGAACAGCCCCTTTCATTGTCCTTGTCTCCATTTTTAATATACTCCTGTTTTTAAATTTAGAAATCGCAATCTGCCATTCCCTTGTCTCAGGCGATTTCATTCTATAACAAAAATGTCATTTATTTAAGATACCAGAAAGACAGATCGGAGATGCTTAAATTCCGCTGAGCCCTGTATATACATATTTAGTCTTTTAAAGCCACCTACAGTGCTCTCACATGAATATAAACAAATTCAGCTAAAATTCAACCTTTTCGCTTCCAGTCTTTTTGTTTTCGTGGCCATAAAATGAGCAAGTTTTTTCATTGACATTAAAATTTCTGTGTATTACTATTAGCAAAAAAAGGAATGTGAAGTGTATATGCATTGCACTCAAGAAAGGAGAACACTATGTTAAAAGGAATTCCACCCATTTTATCCCCCGAGCTGCTGAAGGTGCTCTGTGAAATGGGGCACACGGACGAGCTGACCATTGGAGACGGCAATTTCCCCGGCCATTCATTCGGCACCCAGGTCATCCGCATGGACGGTCATGGCGTGCCGGAGATTCTGGATGCCATCCTGCAGGTTTTCCCGCTGGATACCTACCCGGATGAGAACGGCGTGATGGTTCCGCCCTGTACGCTCATGGCGGTTGAACCCGGCGACGATGCTAAGACGCCGATCTGGGACACCTATAAGGAAATCGTCGCAAAGTATGATGATCGCGGTGCTGCCTGTTTTGAAGAGATCAATAAATGGGATTTTTACAAGAAGACCCGCGCGAAATCCAGAGTCGTCATTATGAGCGGTGAGACCGCTATCTACGCGAATCTGATCCTGCGCAAAGGAGTAGTGAAAAGCTGAGGATCCGCCGCTTTTCACCTGATAGTACAGGCTTTGGCTGTAATACAGTCAAAGCCTGCTTGTTAACCCTTCATCGTAATTCCAGCAGGAACGATACTGCATTTTTATGAATGATCCCATCTCTGGAAAAATCCATCTTGTCAAAAGAAATGACATATTTCGGGTAATTATCGTCAATTTCCTTAAACGCGCCAAATTCGCGGTCTATCACATTCTGATCATAAAGATAATATGCCACCTGGTAATATTCTTTTTTCTGCTCACGGATTGCAACAAAATCCACTTCTCCTTTTCTTGTTTTTCCCACATAGACATCAAATCCACGGATTAACAGCTCGTTATAAACAACATTTTCCAGCAGTGCGCCCATTTCCAGCTTGTAACCGGAATTTCGAATTCTGCCCAATCCCATATCCGTCAGATAGTACTTATCCATTTTAGTCAGAATCCGTTTCCCACGGATATCATATCTGGCTGCACGCTGCATTATGAGAGACGCGGTAATATGTTCCAGATAGTTATAAATGGTTTCTTTGGAAACCTTTCGGTTTTCACTTAAAAAATAACTCGAAACAGCGCTGGCGGAAAAAGTCTGTGAAGGATTGCATACCAGGTATTCAACCAACCGGTTAAACAGAGCAATGTCTTTAATCCCGGCACGCTGTACGATGTCGCGCAAAACAATTGTATCAAACAAATCACGCAAAAATGTTTTCGTCTGCTCTTCGTTTTCCATCTGGAAGCGCTGCGGCATGCCTCCCCAGCTCATATAATCCAGCAAAATTTCGTCCGTGACGGCGTCCTTTTGGAGAGCTCTGCATTCACATGCCTCAGCAAAGGAAAAAGGATACATACGAAAGCTGACGGTTCTGCCAGACAGAAATGTCGCCAGTTCTCCCGAAAGCAGTTTCCCATTTGACCCGGTGATAAAGATACTGGTATTATACTTCATTCGAATGGAATTGATTACTCGTTCAAAATCTGGAACCATCTGAATCTCATCAAAAAACAAATAATACTTCTTCTCTGTCGTTACTTTCGACTTAATATATTCGTGCAGCTCCTTCCCCGAATGTATAAATGAATAATCATAATCTTCAAAATTCAGATACAGAATCTGGTCTTCTCTTACACTCTGCTCCCGCAGTTCTTCCATAATCTGCATCAACAGGACTGATTTCCCGCATCTGCGAATCCCGGTAATCACCTTGATCAGATCCGTATGATAAAACCCCCGAATATGGGATAAATACTGTTCTCTTTTTATCATGATGCGCCTTGCCTCCCCTGCTGTTTTAAATCCATTATCTGATTTTAGCATTTTCAAAATTGTGCCGAAAAAGTCTGATATGAAATATTTCTTGTAATAGTATAGTACTTTCTCGCAAAAAAGTAAAGTAAATTCGTTATTGTCGAACTAAATATTTGAAAAAGAAATTAAGTCCATTTAATTTTGAATTTTGCTCCATGGATTGGATCTGCAGGATCGAGCAGGAGACGGATAGCCGACTCCTGTCCGCCCTCGCCGACAGGGGCGGCTTTAGCCGCAAAACACTTTGCCCGGCCGTGCGTATTAAAAGCCCCGGTAAGTGTATACATGACACACTTGCCGGGGCTCCGCAATTCATTCTTCAGTCCGTTTTGCACAGAGTTCTACATTTTTTCAGAACATCTTGTCCTGAATTCTTTATTTCTGAATACAATACCCTGCACCGGCGGCCAGTCCCGCTATTTCTTATAGAACGGCCCAAAGTTCTTGCAGGCGCGGTAGTCTGCGCCTTCCTTGTCCATGCCGAACGCATTCCACGCAGCCGGGCGGAAGATCTTCTCCTCCGGGACATTGTGCATGCATACCGGGATACGCAGCATCGAGCACATGGTGATCAGGTCTGCGCCGATATGGCCATAGCTGATCGCGCCATGGTTCGCGCCCCAGTTGTTCATCACGTCATAGGCAGTCTTGAACGGAGAACCTTCCTTGCCGTCGCAGCGCGGTGAGAACCAGGTGCACGGCCAGGTGTAGTCGGTTCTCTTCCAGAGAATGTCGGATACCTCATCCGGCAGGTTCACGGTCCAACCCTCCGCGATCTGCAACACCGGGCCAAGTCCCTTGACAAGGTTCAGGCGGATCATGGTCGCCGGCATCTCAGCACGGGTCAGGAACCGGGAGGAATAGCCGCCGCCGCGGAAATAGCCGTTATCCGCCGCGTTCCAGGTGGTCGCCTTCAGGCAGGCCTGCATATCCTCCTCTGTCATCTCATACCATGGCTTGATCACGCCGTTGCCGTTCTCATCCTTCACTTCGCCGCAGGCGTCCAGGCAGCAGGCGCCGGAATTGATCAGGTGGATGAAGCCGTCCGCTTCTTTGGCTTTGCCAGTGATCTCATAGCCGGTCGCTCTCTTGCACGCGCTTGCGCTCCAGTAGGTACGGACATCCGCAAACATCTGCGCGCGGTTTGTCAGAAGCTTCATGAACAGCATGCCAAGACCATTCAGTGCGTCATTCTCAGTCGCCAGTACATAGGTTTCACGTGGTCCGTTCCAGTCGAAGGATGTATTCAGCATTGCCTCCGGGAAGTCGCAGTTTGGATAAAAGTCGGTCCACTGTCTCTGTCCCTGGAATCCGCCCACGATCGCATTGTGGCCGACGGCCTCCTCCTCGCAGCCCTCCGGAAGGTTTGGATTGCCATTGTAGAGATCCTTGATGATACACATCATCTTAACGATAAACTCCCAGTCCTTCTCCTTCTGCTCCGGCGACTTCTGAATAAACTCCGGATTCTTGTCGAAGCCCTCCGGGCAGTTTTCCTTCGTCCACTTCAGAGCCTTCTGATATTCTTCTTCATCATAAATATTCTCAGACATGCGACGGATGATCTCAACCTCATCAATCGACTCTACACGCATACCGAGATAAGACTCGATGAAATCCTGATCCATGATGGAGCCGCCGATACCCATTGTAACGGACCCGATCTGCAGATAGGATTTCCCGCGCATGGTCGCCACCGCAACTGCCGCGCGCCCAAAACGGAGCAGCTTCTCCTCTACGTCTGCCGGGATGGATGTGTCATCCGCCTCGCAGACCTCATGTCCGTAAATGCCAAATGCCGGAAGTCCCTTCTGCGCGTGGGTGGCAAGCACGGAAGCCAGGTAGACCGCGCCCGGTCTCTCTGTACCATTGAAGCCCCAGACTGCCTTGATCGTATTTCGATCCATATCCATGGTCTCAGAACCGTAGCACCAGCATGGTGTCACAGTCAGCGTAATCGCAACGCCCTCTTTTTCAAACTTCGCCTGGCACGCGGCAGCCTCCGCCACGCGGCCGATCGTCGTGTCTGCGATGACTACCTTTACCGGGTCGCCGTTCGAGTATCTCAGATTATCTTCAAATAACTTTGCAGCAGACTTCGCCATATTCATCGTCTGCTCTTCCAGCGACTCACGAACCTTCAATACTCCGCGCCGCCCGTCAATGGTCGGGCGAATCCCGATAACAGGATAGTCACCGATTAACCTGCTTTTTGCCATCTTTTTTACCTCCATGATCATAATATGTACATTTTTGCCAACGTTTTTCTTTGAGAAACCCATTCGCTGAGGCAATTATACACCATTCTTTTCCTAAATGCACGAAAAATATTCTCAAAAATCTATAAACTGTATTTATTGTGTCCCTGCGTATCATAGAATTCAAACCCCCTCTCCAAAAATCGGGGAGGGGGTTATTCGCACTACAGTGCATCCTGTCAACATAATCCGTCCCGACAGTCACTGCGTCAATAGCTGATAACCTTTGTCCCGGACGGGATATTGTTGTAAATCCACTTCGCGTTCTCAAGAGACAGCCGCACGCATCCATGCGATGCGTTGGTACCCAGTCCGCTTTCCTGCACCTGAGTCATACTGCCCGGCTGATACAGGATGGAGTGGAAGAGATAGTTTCCATAAAACTGGGTATAATACCAACAAGTATAGGTCGTGCCAAAGGACAGGCCTCTTGACCCGATCGTATAGGAGCCCTTCACTGTCGGCGTGGAGGCCTTGCCGGTCGCGCAGACCCAGTAATACTTCAATGTCCAGTTCCCGTAAGAGCCATAGAAAATACCCACCCGGTTCGTCGAGGAATTAACCAGGATCATCCATTTAGTACTGCTTGAGTAAGACTGCGCCTTATTCAGCATGGCGACTGCCCCGGAATCTGCGCTGCCGGTCCGCTTTCCGGTACTGTCAACCACGCCATAGCCCTCCGATGACGAACCCACGATTCCTCCGGTCTGCAGCACACCCGAGCTGTTAAAATAGTAGGTCGAGCCGCTGATGGTTACCCAGCCTGTCTGCATCTTGCCATTTGAAGAGAAATAATACTTATTCCCGCTGATCGTCTTCCACCCGGTCAGAGCACGCCCTTTTTTCACGCCCTTGCCGGTCGGACTGAAATAATACTTGCTGCCGTTGACCGTCTTCCAACCCGTGACCATTCTGCCGTTTGTCTTAAAATAGTAGCGGTAGTCGCCGAT
>JAJQBS010000100.1:33314-38845 GCA_021203145.1 Lachnospiraceae bacterium
TTAAAATAGTAGCGGTAGTCGCCGATTTTCCTGAGACCGGTCGCGGCCGCTCCCTCTGGGAAAGAGCTGTTGGCACTCGTGTAAAAATAATACTTATATCCGTCTATCGTCTTCCAACCCGTCTGCATCACGCCGTCGGCGCTAAAATAGTACCGGTAACCGCTGATCTTGACCAGGCCGGTCGCGGCCGCTCCCTTCGGTATCGTGCTGCCCGCCGAGGATGTAGTCGCTGAAGCATAGAAATAATATGTCTTCCCGTCTACCGTCTGCCAGCCGGTCTTCAGTGCGCCATCTTCATAATAGTAAATAAAACCATCTGCCTCTACCAGGCCCTGCAGTACTTTCTCCGTCTCAGTCTCGCTTTCCGTCTCTGTATCACTCTCGGATGCCGCGTCGGTCTCTGACACAGCGGACGCCGTCTGGGCGGATTCTGAGATCCCTGATGTCTCAGATGCCGTCGAAATGCCAGACTGATCCGCGATCGAGCTTCCTGATGAAGTATCTGCTGTAGCATCATCAGAAGAAGTCTCGTCCGTCGATTCTGTTACCACGGTTTCACCACTCGCGGGAGTCTCCGCAGTGCTATCACTGTCCGATGTAGCTTCGGCCTCCGCCGCAGTCTCCTCAGCCGCAACAGCTTCCGTCTCCGCATCCGTCTCATCGCCTGCTGCTGTGGTCTCCGTACTGGCTGCAGTTTCATCATCTGCAGCAGCAGTCTCTGTCTCTGCTTCGATCCCGTCACCTGCTGTATCTGCGGATCCCGCCGCAGCTTCCTCACTTTCGGATGTCTCTGTATCCGTCTCGGTCTCATCACTCACGGCAGCCTCGTCCGCATCAGTCTCCGCCAGAGCCTCGGTCGTGGCCTCGTCTTCAACCGGGACGGCCGCCGTACCGCTTTCCAGCGCAGTTGTCTCCTCCGCAGCCAGAGCCATCGTGCTGACCCCCGCAGCAGAAGCAGCGAGCATTACAACAGTAAGTAAAGTAACCAGTCGTTTCTTCATTATGTCTTCTAATCTCCCCTCTAAATTTCCAGGTTTCCAGTTTCTGCAAAATTAGTTTTATTCTAACATACATTCCTTTTGTCTGTCCAGAGGTTAGGAAAATCTTAATAAATCCCGGCATCCGATCGGACGGCCAGGACTTATAGTACTTTTATATGACACTTTCATTTATGATGTTTTATATTATGAAGCATCCATATGTGATATTAAGATCAGAACAATGCGAACGCAGTATTCGCCAGCCGCAGAGCCGGAAATGAGGTATGGTTCCGAAGTCAAAAGGCATCCGTATCCATGACATCTGTTGGTTTTGGCCTGGACGCTGGCCCGTTCTCTGAGTCGATGCCCGGAAAAACACAGGAAACGCCTGCATGCGAAAAATGCTCCATCCACTCTTCGGAGGGTCTCTGGTCCGTCACGACGACATCCACATCGCGCAGGTCGCTTACAACAGAAAAAGCACTGCGGTCAAATTTACTGCTATCTGCCACAAGAATTCTTGTCCTGCCAGAAGAAAGCATTGTTTTTTTGATACCCGCAAGAGAATCCTTTGATTCCATGAAACCCTGCCCGCGGCTGAATGCCTTGCAGGAGAAAATCACTTTATCCGCGTAATGGGCTCGAATCGAGCTTTCCGCATCCGTGCCAAGAAATGTCAGATATCGCTCATCCATCACACCTCCCGTACAGATAATCTCCCATTCCGGCGCATCGCTCAAGGTCAGAAGAACCTCCATCGAGTTCGTGATCACAGTCAGGCGCTCCTTGCTTTCCTTGAGCGCCTTTGCCACAAAAACAGCCGTGCTGCTGGCATCCAGTATAATATGATCCCCATTTTCCACCAGAGAAGCAGCCAGCCCCGCGATAATCTGCTTGCCGTGCACATTCTGATTTTTCCGGATATTAAATGGCAGATCAATGCTCATATTTTCATTGATTACAGCTCCGCCATAGCTTTTCGTAGCGTAGCCTTCCTTCTCCAGCTTGTCAAGATCCCGGCGGATGGTCTCCTCGGATACGCCGTACTGCAGGCTCAGTTCAGAGACAATCACTCGTTTTTCCATCTGCAGTTTTTCGAGAATTTCATTTCGTCTTTCAATAGCAAGCATTCCTCTCTCCCTCCGCTGCATAAACGAAAAAGCCGTCAAAGAATCTTTTCCACCATTCTCTGATCCGGATGGGCAATGACAGAGGAATCCAGATACATCCCTTTTTCAGCGACGAGCTGCTTTGCACGCTCAATGGACGCTTCGACAGCGGCCACCTCTCCGGTGAGGAGCATGTAGGATTTCCCACACATCCCCTTCGCGATGCGCAGCTCAATCAGCTCCACTATCGCGGTCTTGGCCGCCTGGTCCGCCGCCTCAATAATGGAAGCCGCGTCGTAGGTCTCCAGAATTCCGAGTGCGCTGATCTCTTTCACCTGTGATGTGCCATAAATCGCCGGGAAGATGGACTCGTGCGGATTGCCCAGTACAAAGCTGTCGATACATTTCTCCTCATAAGTGGTGACTGCCGCGTCGACCGCTGACCGCACCGCACTCAAATCTCCGGAAATGATCGCCACATATTTTCCAGGACACACGGTCTGCGCCTCGATGATCTCGACTTCAGCCGTTTTTACCATGGCATCCGCCGCCGTGATGCCTGCCGCAGTCGTCTTAAATTCAATCATTCCTATTGCCTTGCTCATTGTTCGCGCTCGTCCTTTCCTATTTGAATCCGATGAACCAGCCACCGTCTAAAATCAATCAATATCCTGCCGTCTCACTTCTGCGGGTGGGCATTCCAAAATCCCTGTAATAAATTCTTTCATCCTGCCGCGATTACGATATACCGTTCTGTCACTTCCGTCACGGTCCCGGAAATCGACGCGTGAATGCCGACGCTTAAGCCTTGCGCGGGCTGCGCAATCAGCTGCCCCCTGGCCACCTTCTCACCCATGCTCACTATAGCCGCCGCCGGCGCGCCGATATGCTGGCTCAACAGGATCTTCACCCGGGGAACATCCACCAGAGTCTCGACAAGAGGCGCATCCACATTATACCTGGTAAGCCCCAGGCGGGCCATCAGTCGTTCTTCGGGAACCTTTCGGTATTCTCTGGAAGATTTCACAGGTGAGACCTTCGGATCCTGCGGCGGGCGCACTCCGGCCTTGCGCAGGCCCAGCTTCATATCCGCAAGCAACGTCCTCGGTGAAAGGCTCTGCGGACAGGCATACATTTCGCAGACCCCGCACGAGCTGCAAAATGCCGCATCCAGATAAGGATTCAGATCACGGAAGTCCTGGTTGGCAGCAGCTCTCATGAATCTGGCCGGATCAATCGGATGTCCCAGGTTGTGGCGCGGACAAAGATCGGTACAGGTGCTGCACTGGCAGCAGATGGATGCCGCGCGTTTTAAATCCAGGGAGGAAGTCCTCTGCTTCTTCATGACAATCGAATGGTCCTCCGGCAGAACCAGAATCGCGTTGGTTGTCTTTGTAACCGGCTCATCGCCGTATCCAATGCGCCCCATCATCGGGCCGCCTACATAGTATACAGGATTCTTTACGGTAACCGCCCCGGCCTGCGCCACCACCTCGTCCAGGGTGCAGCCAAGCGGTACGCGCACCGTCACAGGGCGGCTTACCTCCGCCGCAACCGATACATATTTGTCTGTCACCGGTTTCTGCAATTCCACCGCACGGTAAACATTGTAGATGGTCTCAACATTAAATACCGCGACTCCCTGCTCGATCGGCAGTCCTCCGGGTTTTACCACACGCCCTGTTGCTTCGTAGATCAGGACGACCTCGTCGCCCATCGGGTAAGCCTCCTCAAGAAGCTGGAGACGCATCCCGGGAAACTCCTCAAGGTGCGCGTTCAATGCCTCTACTGTCTTCACATAGGATTTCTTGACCCCGATGACCGCCTCTGAAGCACCGAGCGTGTGCGCGATCAGAGAGAATGTCTTCATGATCTCATACGCGTGCTTCTGCAGAAGCTGTCTGTGCAGCTTTAGCAACGGCTCGCATTCCGCGCAGTTCATAAGGATGATCTCCGCGCGATCCGTCAGCTTCGCATAAGTCGGAAATCCGGCTCCGCCGGCTCCCACCACCCCTGCTGACTGTATTATATTCTGAAGTTCTTTCAATTCCATGGTCCCGCTCCAATCCGAAATCCTGTTATTGCATCTGATCCAGCTCGCTGCCGTCATCAATAATGCCGACAATCGCCGCATCTACCGGCGCATTTTCCATCCCGCACCCGATGCGTGCGGCGCTTCCCTGCGCTACCAGCACATATTCACCGATCCCTGCCCCGATCAGATCAATCGTAACAATCTGTGCAGGGATCTCCTGCGTCTGCATACTTCGCACGGGCTCCACAATCATGAATTTGCTTCCTGTCAGTTTTTCACTCTTGCGCGTGGAAACAACGCTTCCCACTACCTTGCCTGCTATCATGACGGGCCTCCCTTTGTGCATTTTTACGTCTCTCCTGCCATGGGGCGGCTCCGGGCACACGCTCCTTCGCCATCCCCATGGCGGGTCAGGTCAAGTTTCTTCCTGTTTCAGTTACCTGAGGATCGTCACGGTGTCTCCTGTGGCAATCAGCGCCGCGTTGGCTTCATCCGTGTCGATATGCATCTCAAGTGTGAAGCTGTCGTCCACACGAATTTTTACCTGGTCAAAGATCGTGCCGCGATCATTATCCGCCTTCACGCTGACAATATCTCCGTCATGGACGCCCGCCATCTGCGCGTCCTTTGGCGACATGTGGATATGGCGTTTCGCCACGATGCAGCCCTCATTCAGATAAATAGCTCCCTTCGGGCCGACTACCGCGATGGGCGCGCTGCCGCTGATATCGCCGGACTCCCGGACGGGTACCTTCATGCCAAGCTTAATCGCGTCGGTCGCGGACACCTCTACCTGTGACGCTTTGCGCACGGGGCCGAGAATGCGGACGTTCTCAATCGCCCTCAGCTTCAGACCCACAATGGTCACTGTCTCATTGGCCGCATACTGTCCTCCCATCAGCTCTTTCCGCCTGGTGAGGTGATAGCCCGGCCCGAACAATGCCTCTACATGCTCCTGTGTCAGGTGGATATGCCTTGCGGAAACTCCGACCGGTACCACATAACCGCTGCTCTTTGTCCCGGCCTTATCAATCGCCTCGATCACCATGCGGGTGATCATTTCAATAGTATTTGTTTCCAAGATAGCACCTGCTTTCCCCGCTTTTCCTGTAAAATATTACTTCAGAGTCGGAAGGATTTTCTCGACGTCGTTGTGCGGTCTCGGGATCACGTGTGTCGCCACAAGCTCGCCCAGTCTGGACGCAGCCGCGCTGCCGCTCTCAACAGCAGATTTTACAGCGCCTACATCGCCGCGCACCATCACGGTCACCAGTCCGGAACCGATCTTCTCTGTGCCGATCAGGGTTACGTTTGCAGCCTTGCACATCTGATCTGCCGCCTCGATTGCCGCTGTAAGTCCTCTGGTCTCAACCATTCCCAATGCTTCCTGTGTCATTTTCTTTTCCT
>JAJQBS010000049.1 GCA_021203145.1 Lachnospiraceae bacterium
CTACGGAGTAAATTTTCCGTAGTTAGTCCCAAAAAACACGGAGTTATCGTTTAAAGGAAGAGGATTATAACCGAGTAGACAGTACCTTTTTCCTCACCTTTCCCATCCGTTTCCTGCTGCTTGCCGTGGCGGCTGTGGGCTGCGCGGTTTATACCGCCAGGCTTTCCGCCGGGATGCCCGGCTGGCTGCTCTCTCTGGCCTATGCCGTGTGTGCTGCGCTTTCACTGCTTCTGATGATACGCTATCGAAAACTGAAGAAGCATAAAAAGGTGATCCTGGCGGAGTGAAAGTAGTAATCCTCTGGATGCACGCAGGTATCGAGATAGCAAGACCGAGACAAAGAGCAGACCCAGGTATACCCACATAAATTCCTTCTCCAGGCAGCATCCCGCGCTTCGCATGGGATACCATCGGCCAGCTCTATGTATTGTAAAAACCGGACAGGAGATGTTTTTTATCTCCTGTCCGGTTTGCTGTTTCTGCTATTTTGAACTGCTTTTTAACTGTCTCTAAGCTCTAAGCTGTCCGTTAGTTACTTTTATCCGCTTCCTGGCGGCTTCTAAGCCGTCCTTTTGCTGCTTGTATCCGCTTTTATCTGTTTTTTCTTGCTTTTACCAGCTTTTTATCAGCCTTTACCACGGCATAATGTTTCTCTGGTAATCAATAAACATATGTTCTCTGGATATCTGGTCGATTTCCTCGTTGATCTTAATCAGGGCTGCTGCGCTGTCTGCCGGCTCTACTTCTGCCACATCTCCACCGCCCATCTTTGTCTTGAGCCAGCCCGGATGGAGACACACCACTCTGGCGCCCGGAATGCTCTCATCAAAGTATCTCTGCAGGATGACGCAGGCCATGTTCTCCGCGCATTTCGACATGCCGTAGCTGTACTCCTGTGAGCGGTGGTTGTTGGTGATGCTGCCTGCCTCCGAGGTCACGCACACGATGGCTGTGGTGTTCTTGATCTCCGGGAGCAGCTCCTTGATGACACGCAGGAAGCCAACCGCATTGATGTTGACGATCAGCGGAATCGCATCGAGGTCTGTCTCGCCAAGCGGAACCCGGTCCTTCGCGCGGATGACTCCGGTGCAGCTGTAGATGGAATCGACGCCCTTGAGCGTTTCCTTCGCGGCGCCGACTGCCTTCTGTACGGCCTCTGTCGAAGAGATGTCACATGGGAAAAATTTCAGGTTTTTCCCAAGCTCAGACGCTTCCAGCTCTTCCATATACGGATTTCTGTTTAAATCAAACGCCCACACGTAATCTCCCTTTTCCAGATGCTGTTTCACGATCTGCATGCCAAGCCCTCCGGCTCCGCCTGTTACTACTACGTTTTTACTCATGATCCTTTCGTTCC
Organism: Lachnospiraceae bacterium; assembly: GCA_021203145.1. Classification (GTDB taxonomy): domain Bacteria; phylum Bacillota; class Clostridia; order Lachnospirales; family Lachnospiraceae; genus Choladousia. The sequence continues at coordinate 1,358 of JAJQBS010000049.1, forward strand.
TTTCTGTTATTTTTGTGAGAGCCGCCGGAACCACACGAAGTGCAGTTTTTCCTGTATATCAGACGCAATCTGCCGCATGCATCAGGCGTAGCCGATACCTCGTATCCTGCATTCTGTATGACCCATGGCTCAGAACATTCTCTTTGCATTCTTTTTTTCAAAAGCAAATCCCACCATCTACCCCCGGCGCAACTGTCTGCTGTCCATAGTTTGCGGAGCATCATCTGTTACCCTTCACCTGGAAAACGGATGTGCAGGCATAGTCCCATTGTGACAGTCACGGCATCAGCTATTTCCTCTCGCCTGGAAATCGGACTCGATGGTGCGGATCTTTCCATTCCACACCACCAGAAGCACCAGCACAGCGGCCATCGGCAGCATCATAAATTTCCACATCAGACGGTATCCCAGTGCTTCTACGACAAATCCGGCAGCCACAGGCCCCGCCAGGTTCCCAAGGTCCTGTCCGATATAGGCCATATTGCTTGCGGCTCCGCGGCGGGCGGACGGTACGCATTTCATAGCCAGTGCCTGCAGGGTCGGCAGGGCGGTTCCATAACCGAATGCCGCAATTGCCGCTGCTATCAGGAACATCGGCAGGCTGGTTGCGATGCTGATCAAAAACAGGGACAGGGCAAAACAGATTGCCGCCGGGATCATCACCTTCACCACACCGAATTTGTCGCTGAGTTTCCCGACAATCGGTCTGGAAACCAGCATTACACAGGCGTACACGGTGAAATACAGCCCGATATTGACGACTCCCATGTCGGTTCCGTAAATTGCGATGAACGAGCTGACTGTAAAGTAGGTACCCACAAACAGGAACAACAGGATTGCGGGAATGATCGCTTCGATCGCCGCGACGCCGGAAAGCGTAATTTTGAACTGCTTGTGCTCCTTCTCTTCGATCTTTGCCAGTCCGGTCGCAATCACGCCCAGAGCCACGCAGAACGCTGCGAGGAAGAAGGTGTTGTTATAACCGATATAGCGGTAAATCGTGAGGCCGATAACAGCGAATGGACAACCGCTATGAAAGAAAAATAAATAATTGACATTTTACTATAAATGTAGTAATTTAGTAATATAGAAAAATGAAAGGAGGATCAGAAAAATGATTCGTGAAACGCTGACCAACAGTGAAACCTATATTATGAAGGTCATCTGGTCCATGGAGGAAGATATCTCTGTAATGGATCTGGTGGAGGAGCTTCGGACGCGCTATGAGAAGGATTATCAACGCTCGACGATTGCGACTTTTCTGGTTCGGCTGTCCAGTAAAGGGTTTGTCAGCACTTATAAGAAAAAGAAATTTGCTTATGTCCATGCGGAAGTGAGCGAGTCAGACTACAAAGCATATATCGCCCGGAATGAGACAGATTTCTGGTTCTCAGGGAGGGCATCCGAATACTTTGCGGCGCTGTGCAGTTCAAAGGAAATCTCGAAAGACGAGATTGAAAGGATTCGGGGGATGTTGGATGGGATGGACGATTAAGATCATAGCGGCACTCCTTCTGACAGAGCTTACCGGGAGTACGCTTCTGGTTTGCTGGTATGCCATCGGACGATTTCTGGATAAGAGAGGATATTTGAATATTCTTTATCCGTTTTTGAAGCTGATTGCGATTTTCTTTCTGCTCCCGGTCTCTTTTCTGATCCTGTGGATTGCTGGACGCAATCGGTCCAGTTGGGGAGGAGTCCTTTTCTGGCCAACTCCGGCGATCAGCACATGGGCAAAAGCTGCAGCGGTTATCTGGGGAATCGGATTCCTGGCAATGCTTGCATACCGCGCAGCTGAAGCAGTCCGAGCCCGCCTGCGGGTAAATTCGCATATTCGCTGTGACAGAGTGAGGCAGGAGCTTTTCGAGCAGATATGCCGGGAGGCAAAGGTACCCATCGGGCAGGTCAGGCTGTGCGAGAGCTATCAGGTCCCGGTTCCGATGATCATGGGGCTCTTTCATCCGGTAATTCTACTGCCGGTGGAGGAATACACGAAGCCGGAGCTCCGGGTGATCCTGACGCATGAACTGGTGCATTACAGGCACAGGGATTTATGGCTGAAGGCTGCGGCTTCCCTGATTCTGATGATCGGGTGGTTTAATCCGTTTGTCTGGTTTTACTGTTCACTTGTAGAGCGATGGACGGAATACGCCTGCGATTATACGGCATGTGAGACCATTGGTGATACAAAAGAGTATTTTGAAATTATTTTAAAAATGACCAGAAAGGCAGGTTCGATAAGAAGTTATCTGTCAGCGTCCCTGTTTGAAAGCACACATGAACTGGTAAGAAGAGTCAGCAGAATGGCAGAATACCAGAAGCTGGAAAAGCCGCGCAGATCCGGAACCATCCGGGCGTGTCTTGCCTTACTTTTCATCAGCTTTGTTTCGGTAACAGCTGTTTCCCTGCAGACTGCTGCGGTTTATCAGAAGCTCCATGACCAGACCGCTTCCCTGCAGAAAGAAAGCGAAACACAGCCGTCCTGGTTTACGAGTATATCGGTGAAGGCTCCTGATCAGACGTGGGTCTCCTCTGGATTATTTTCCGCCGAAAAGGGACAGAGTATCCTGATAAACGGATCAATCCAGCCGTCTGGCGGCCCGGTAAAAATCGGAATCAGCAATTCCAATGGGGAAATGCGGTACATAGAGGCTTCTTCTGATTATCTGCAGGAATTTCAGATTACAGAATCGGACACGTACAGCTTTATTGTCCAGAATTCCAGCGGCACCGATGTGCAAATTGTCGGCTATATCTGGTGCTGGTGACAGCGAAGAAATGATTGAACCAGTGCAGCGGCAGGACATAGCTGCAGAGATAAATGAATGGAAATCATCTAAAAAGGAAGGAGGGATTGTATGAAACGATTTGCATTTTTATGGATGAGTTTTATGATAGCTTTTGCTCTGCCAGGAGCTGCATCCGCGGTACAGGAAGTATTAACAGAGCCGGATACATCAACAGAACGGGAAGTATCAGCGGAACCAGATACATCAACAGAACAGGAACTATCAACGGAAAGCGAACCCGTTGCGAAAGAGTATTTTTCACTTAACGGGCAGGAATATTCTTTTACGCCGGTTCTGGGGGATTTTCTGGAAAACGGGTGGAATCTGGGAAGCGTTCTGGAGACATTTGGCTATTCGTATTCTGAAGGTTCTTATGAAACGGAAGATGCGGAAGAAGGAGAATGGGTCACTTATACAGAAGACCCGGATTCGACAATTACGGTTACATTTAATTCAGGATATGAATTGCTTGGAGGGGAAAATGCGGTGGGAGCGTACCTGGATCAGATCAGCGTGGAAACAGGCACCGAACCGGCAGAGTGTCCGCTCGCCCGTCTTGGGGTCAACGTTGGGTATGTGAGCAGTTTTATTCTGAATGGAATCGAGCTGGCTGATGCGGATTACGCCTGCATGGAGGATGCTTTCGGTGCGCCGGAAACAGTGGAGGAAAATGAAGTCAGTGTGATATTCTCTTATTCTCTGCCGGAGGTTTCGGCTCAGATTTCATTTGTCTACTATGGGGCAGCAGGGGACACAGAGGGCCAGAATGAACTGAGAGACACGCATACACTGGCAGATGAGATTTATCTCTCTTTCGGACTTCCCACCATTGGAGATGTAAGCTTTTCCCTGAACGGGCAGGAGTATCTGATTTATCCGGCTCTTGGAGATTTCCTGAAAAACGGCTGGGCACTGGGCGAGGGAATGGAAAAGATCGGAGACTGGTCCGAAGAAGAGGGGCCTTATAATGTGGTTACGACCGGGTACTATCTGACGAGCGGAGGTTTCCAGGTATCCGCTTATCTTAATGAGCAGATGGCACGGTCGGGCGAAAATCCGGAGACCTGTCTGCTCAGAAGTCTGAGCCTGCTTGGAGATGATGCGGTGGAGAGCCTGCAGATTGACGGTCATGAGATTGCCGGGGTTACGCGGGAACAACTGGTGGAAACCCTGGGGGAACCGTATCGTCTGCTGGAAGAAGATTATAGCACAGTGTACTATTATTCTTTCGCGCAGCGAGGGATAGAGATGATGGTGGCCTATTACAAATCAGGCAGTGGTCAGACGCAAATATCGCTCTCATTTTAAAAGGCATAATCGGATAGGGGGAGTGTTCTCTCCCCTATCCGCCTGGCGCGGGCTGCGTCCAGTGAAAGCTGTAATCATTCCTTACGCAGCCCTGTGCATCATTTAAAGGGGATTGGCAGTACCGCGATGCTACGCTTTCCCCTTAATGAATGATTTTATCGTCGTCTGCCCCGCTACTTGAGCTTCCGGAATTCGGTCGGCGTCATCCCCACGATCTGCTTGAAGCGCTTGCTGAAGTAGCGTTGCTCCTGAAATCCGACGGAAAGAGCAATCTCATAGATGGTATCGTCTGTCTCGAGAAGCTTCTTTTTGGCGATCTTCATGCGGTAATCAGTGATATAGTCGGTCATGTTCATCCCGATCTGCTTTTTAAAGAGATGGGAAAAATATACCGGGCTCAGGTTCACGACCTCGGCAAGCTTTTCTGCCGTAATCTGCCGGCTGTAATTTTCTTTGATGTATTTGATTGCCTCCTCATTCATTTCTATAAATCTATCAGGTTTAAAATGGAATACTTTGCATATCTCTACTGTTATTATACATAAATCTGATGGTAAATCAACAAGCAGAATTAAAAACTCCGACATTCATCCCCCTCACCTGCACGAGATTTTCGAATAGGTTGTTTTTAAGAATATGTGTATTTTTTCTATTTATCCAGACACATGAAAAAGCCGGAAGCATTTCGGTTTTCGGCTTTTTCTTATAGTCGCAGAAGCGATGTTATGGTTTGGTTCGGCTCAAATCTGGCGCAGAATCGGCCTCACAGCTTCACAGATCTCGTCGAAATAAATCTGACATTTTCCATCAAAAATCTGCACCGGGACTGGCTGGTCCATCCCGTAAAGAGATGTATGGCAACCATCGCAGTCATCCTTTGTCCTGTCATGTACGATCACCTTCTCCTGCTGCAGGTCTACGATCCAGTATTCGCGCACACCTGCATTGAGATACTTCCCTAATTTCACGGACATGTCTTTCCTGGCAGTTGAGTCTGATAAAATCTCAATCACAAAATCCGGCGCACCATAAACACAGCGTTTCCGAATCTTATCTTTGTCGCAGACTACCAGAACATCTGGCTGCAGCATCGTCCGGTCATCACAGTCCAGCTGTACATCCAAAGGGGCATACAGTGCCCGGCATGAACCTTTCTGAGATTTAATATAGCTCGCAAGCTGCATAAACAATTCAGCGCTTGCAATCTGATGAGGCGAAGAAGGTGCCGCCATATCATACAAAACACCATCAATCAGTTCCACCCTCTGCTCATCCGGCAGTGCATAATAATCTTCCAACGTGTACTCGCCCTGTCTGTGATACCTGTATGCGTACTGTGCGCCTGCTTCTCCCAGCAAATCCCTGCCGGAACCATCCTCTTTCTCTTCATAAGTAAAAGCGGACGAATCCATCCCTGCCTGCGGTTCCTTCGTATCCGGCATTTTCTTCGTATCTGATGCTTTCCTCATGTCTGGCATTTCCTTCGTATCTGATGTTTCCCTCGTATCCGACATTTCCTTCATCCCTAGCTTTTCCTGTCTTTTCACAATATTTCCTCCCATCTTTACTTGCCTGTGGCAAAATTATTCTCAAACGATCTTTTTTCTTTCGTAATTTCCCGCTTAATCAATCGGCACAGCATTCCATGCCGGTCAATGAGCTATGGGGTTCTATCACCGATGGCGATTTTGCGTAGAAAGGTTTTCTGCCATTTCTACATGCATAATAGCAAACAACTCTTCGCCTGTCAATATGTTTCTTAAATTATTTTTTTGTCTTTTCTTTAAAAATAGTGCAACTAGATGTTTTTGTGAATTTTCAAAAATGACCGACGAAATGAGGCTGTAAAAATCTCAGGGACAAGATTCCTTATACAATGGTAAACGCTGCGGCTGTGGTATTCCATGAACCTTATCATACAAAGTCAGGTAAAAATTAGTAAATCGTAATTGACTATAAAAAGGCCAGGTGATATATTATTTTTATCAATCACAGGCAGGAATCGGCGCATATATTTTTCAGGCAAAGTATGAAAGGGCAGATTTATGTTTATTGGCAGAGAGCGGGAATTAGAATCTTTAAACGATAACTCCGCATATTTTAGGACTAATTTCGTAGCCTGACCATCGGA
>JAJQBS010000036.1:0-35371 GCA_021203145.1 Lachnospiraceae bacterium
CGCTTTCCGGGGAAAGTAGCAATGTTATCTGGCTTTACTGTAAAAATGGCCGTGCTGACCTAACCAAATATCGGAATTCACAAACGGAACCATAAGATATTTTCTCAATACAATACTTCAATCTTACAATGGTGATCTTTTTTCTTTTTGTCATACCCAATCCCGACCAGCAAAATCCGTCCGGTATGACGTTTTTTTCAGCCATCCTGCCACAGAATTTCAGCATGTATTCTCGATCCTTAATCTGGGCAATCGCGCTATCCGGCGTATCGTCAACTTTCAATTCAAGAATAATCCCATCATCCCCCGCTCTTTCCGGATAGAAAATAAAATCCACATATCCTTTGCCGGCCTTATCTTCTCGCTCCACATAATAACTGTCACGCGCGGCAAGATACACCAGGTTCACAATCGCGGTCAGTTCTGTCTCATCATTATAGTCCAAAAGAGGCGTTTCCGTATTATGAGCATCAGACAATATTTCCTCCACCGTCCTCGAATCACCTTTCAGAGTTGCCTTCAGCATACGATCCGATTCCACTGCCAGGCGGTTGATATAACCCAGGCTTTTCTTTTCGCGGATCGTTTTTGCAAACTCATCCATCAATTCCCTGTTTGGAATATGAACTTTTCCATCCTCATAATTCAGGAAACCATAGACCACCATCGCAGAAAGAATCTCATTACGCGTGGTCAGATTCATCGACGTGGCCGCAAACTCTTCGACATCCGCCAGAACCGGCTCACCCGCAACCATCAGCGCGACATCTTTTTTCACATCCGCTCTGTCATTTGCAATGTACGTAGAAATTTCTCCATAGGTACCTGTCGCCGTCCAGTAGCTCCTGATCCGATTGCGCGTCAATGCCTCTACAACAGATCTGGGATTGTACATCTGTTCTGTTGATGGCGTATGATATCCATCATACCAGTCTTTCAAGTCCTCTCTTGAAACATTGCGGTTGGGCGTCCTCTCCGCATATCTCTGATAAAGATCATCCACCTCTGCTTCCGTAAACCCAAAATATTCACTGTACAAATCATCTGTTGCCATCGTATATTCCTGAAAATTATTGATCGTAGAGCCACTCGAGTACTTTGCAACCGGCAGCACACCCGTCATATAGCTTAAGGCAACATAACCGGTATCCTTTGTCATTACCGCTAGCCAGCTAATAAAGCTTTTTCTGTCTTCATACGTTGTATATGGCTTGTGGAAAATACAGTCCCATTCATCAAACACGAGGATAAAACGAGATTTCGTCTGTTCATAAATCATCCGCAGATCTTGAATTGCAGTTCCTTTTTTGCGAAAACGAACCTCAGAAAAGGCATCGCGCAGATCTTCCTGAAGAATTTCTTTTATGGTAGAAATAAATTCCTGATAGCTGCTACTTTCGTTCGCCGCCTCAATAAAGTTAATATAAATTACGTTATACTGGTTCATATACTTCCGGTAGACAAATCTTTCGTCGCTTTCTGCCGGCTCTTTTGAGTTTTCCTTGAAATACCGTGCAATCTTCAGAGAATCAAAAATACTACCGCTGTCTATTCCTTTGCTAAAGAAAGCACCAACCATGGCTGCCATCACCGATTTTCCAAATCGCCTTGGACGGGTAATACAGATATGCTTGTTTCCCGCTTTTACAAGCGGGAAAAGCTCCTTTAGTAACATGGACTTATCGACAAAATAAGGACTGTCAACTTCGCTTTTGTATAGAGAAAGAGCCTGCATACTGTTCAGATAATACCCCATACTGTCTCCTCCTTCTCCTTTCGTTTTGGCTTATTTATTCAAACAAAAATAATGCAAATCCAGCCGGGGTACGGCCAGCACTCCGGGATTCTCAGGTTTCCCGGAAAACGATCTCCCCGGTCTTTTCGTCCATACTCTCTACAATCGCCAGGGACTCCAGGTGGATTCCCCGTGCGCGGATCGCGTCGCCTCCGACCTGAAAGCCTTTTTCGATCACAATCCCGGCGCCCGCAAGCTCGGCGCCGGACATTTCCACCAGCGCGGCAAGGCCTTCGAGTGCCTTGCCGTTCGCCAGGAAATCATCAATCAGCAGTACCCTGTCGCCTTTCCCAAGAAACTCCTTCGAGACAATGATATCATAGACACGCCCATGAGTAAACGACTCTACCTGTGTGGTATAGACGTCTCCGGCGATGTTTTTCGTCTGCGTTTTCTTCGCAAATACGACGGGTATGTCAAACTGCTCCGCCGTCACGCAGGCAATCCCGATCCCCGAAGCCTCGATCGTGAGAATTTTGTTGATCTCCTCCCCCGCAAACCGCCTGCGGAACTCCTTTCCTATTTCCCGAAACAGGGCGATATCCATCTGATGGTTCAGAAAACTGTCTACCTTCAGAACGTTGCCCTCTTTTACCTTGCCGTCTCTGCGGATTCTGTCCTTTAAAAGCTGCATGCCGCCTTCCTCCTGCAATTCTCTTTTTCCGTTTCTTATTTTGGGCCATATACTGTCTTAGACACTTACAAACGAAATCCTGCGCAAAATGGCAAAATTTCTATTCCGGTTTATCCGGGTTAGGTTTCATTATTTTTGTTTCCTGTCTCGATAAGTCCAGGCAGCATTTCTTCCTTGCCATATCATATCATCGTGAACTATCGCAGCTGTGGAGGTATTGAACAGTTACGATATTTCAAGCACATCCTTCGTAGTCGCCAGTCTCTCCTCAAACTGTACATAAAAGTCCTCCTCCTGATCGTAGGGTTTCATAAAAAACACCTCCAGAATGAGCAAATTGATGTTTCTTATGATAAGATCATCCGTCTCGTATTTTATGCGCGTTTCGGCATGCTCCAGGAAATTGTGCCAGGCCAGGATATAGGCCTCATACCGGGGAAGATCCGGCTGTTCCAGCCATTTTCTGATACGTACCTTCGTCTTGTTCGGAGCCGGACACTCATAAATCTGCACAAAATACTGGAAAGAGTCTGCCGTATCCCACTCTATGTTTCCTCCGACAACAGACTTTTTCGTCTCGTGGTAAAGCCTGCCGAGCGGAAACAGCCGGCAGATACCCGGTCGGAAAGCATGGATGTCGCAGCGTCCCTCCCTGTTTAAAAAAACGCAGGCGCCATCCTCTTCTCTCATGCGAAGGTTCGGCAGGACGACTCCATCCACAACATTCAGCTCAATTTTTCCCTCTTCCAGGAGAACTTTCGGGGAGAGGCCCGTCGCCTGCTCCATGCGCATCAGATCCAACGGATCCAGAATTGCCGATTCCCCCATATCACGGCAGCAGTAGGAGCATCCCCGGCATCCGCCGCAGCCCACCTTCACCACGCCCTGGGCGTCATAAAGATGTCCGTCCGATATCTCTTCCAGGCTTACATGTCGTTTCATGAAGCTTCTCCCTCCTGCGTTCCTGTATACAGACATTTACGACACACTGTTCCCATCCGCGTCCCGGTAGATTGCGCCGTCAAAATTTCCGTCTTCATCGTAGAAATAGTAGGCTTCGTAATAACCATATTCCGCATGTGTAAGCGGCACATAGCTCTCACTTTCCTCGTCATAATCATAATAAGCAGCCGAAAGGATATTCCCCGAGGCGTCCCTCATGATATAATATGCCGCACATCCGTAGACCTCGTTGAACATCGGCTCATCTTCCTCATTGTAGCAGCTGGTAGTCTCCGTGGTCCAGTCGTTTTCCTCGTCATATGTATATTCCGTTCTCTGGATGGCACAGCCCGCAGTCTCATTTACCATGAGCACAAATTCGTCTTCCTCTGCCCCATAGTATGCCGTATAGGTCTCCCGCCCCTCCTCATCGTATTCATACTGAATCGCGGCAACCCCCATCGGCTCATAAACCATGGGCGCGAAATCCTCGCCGTCCGCTCCGTAAAAGCTGACAGAAAGCGTATTGCCAGCCTCGTCGTATTCAAACAGCACGGCGGCATATCCAGACGACTCTTTTACGATCGGCAGCAGATCTGTCCCATAATATGCCATTGCTGTCGTATTGCCATACTCATCGTGAACCATCTCTATTTTTGCCGCGCCATCCACCAGAACCGGCACAAGCTGTGCATTATAATAAGTAACCGAACAGATCCGGTCATACTCGTCATACGCATTCACATATCCGGCCCAGCCCGATTCCTCATTGACTTCCGGCTCCCCGTCCTCACCGAGATAAAAGAACTCCGTCAGCCGGCCCGACTCATCGTAGACCGCCTGCGCGCCGGGCATGCCAAAAATCGAGTCATACGAAGCATTTCCTTCATCATCATAAAAGAAATACGTCTCCGAAGTAAGATCCCCCATACTCTCATAGGTAATTTCCGCGGCCGCGTATCCCCGGTCTCCTTCATAGGGGCTCCCATCCGTCCCATAGAAGGAATAGCTTACGAATCTCCCGGCCGAGTCGTACTCCGTCACCAACGCGGCACAATCCAGCTCACCGATAACCGCATTTCCGTCCTCGTCAAAAAATCTCCATTCTGCCACCCGATGGTACGCCTCCTCATACACATAGGTACAGGAAGCATAGTGCTCGGTGCAAAGCTCCTGATCCGCCCCATAATAGAAAACCTCAATCGGGTAGCCCAGCTCATCCGCATAAAAATGCATAATGGCATATCCTTCCGCGTTTTCCATCGGTTCGCCGTCCGCGTCCGTCCAGGTGCGGATCAGCTCCGTGTCACTTACGAATTCCCAGGTGTACCCATATGTCCCATCCTGCGCATGAATGGTGGGATTTCCCTCCTCATCCCAGTAGGTCTCACACACAATCCGTCCTTCTTCATCATATTCATATCTGGCAGAAGCGTAACCGTCCACGCACAGCACCGGCTCGCCATCCAGATCATAATAGGCTTCCGCCGCGATGGCCGCCCCGTCGTAGGTATACACTACAGAGGCATAACCGTCCGCGCACAGCACCGGCTCATAATCCGCGTCATAATATGCGGCAGAAGAGACATTGTGAGACGTGTCGCGGACATATTCCCTGTAAGCCCATCCCTCATCACCTTCGATCGGAGAGCCGTATGCGTCCAGATACTCTGTGCTGAGGATTTTCCCATTCTCATCGTATGTCCAGGCAACGGCTCCGATGTCATCCACGCTGCCGGTCAGATCTCCGTCTGCGGTTCCGATATACTCCATCTGCGCCACATTTCCCTGCTCGTCATAGGTAAAGGCATAGCCAAAAATGAAATCTTCATTCGCACAGAGCGCGTACGATTCCCCATAAGCAAAATAACGGGCCGTAATCCGTCCGTCCTCGTCGAACGTCTGGACATACCGGCTGATCGCCATGCGGTCGGCAAATCTCTCACCGATCTCGCTGACACTGGTATAAGAATACCCCGTTTCCCCGGAAGTACCATCCTGCAGCAGTGTGATCCGTTCCCCATTCTCTGAAAACTGATAGCAGATAATCAGCTCTCCATTATAGCTGTAGAATTTCGTGGTATAAAGGATACTGCCCTCTGTATAAGAATATTCAAATCTCGCGGCCCCCTCATTAAAAACGGTCGCCTCCGGAGGGCACAAGACTCCGGCGTAATTCAGATACTCGACCTCGCGCACCTTCCCATCCCGGACGGTAAACCGGTAATACCGGGAATAGTCCGCAAGATCCGCCTCCTTAATCGGTGAAATGCCCTCCGCCACATTGTCGGTCAGGACATAGCTTTCATAGTACTCCGTATGTACCGCAATATGCTCCCACCAGTATACGCCGGAAAAAATCGCGAGTGCGGCCACAGCCGCCGCTGCCACGGAGGCCGCAGCAGCATTGCGCCGGCGGCGGATTTTATCCAGGCTCTTTATCTCCGCCATCTGGACGCCCAGCATATAAGCGACTATTTTCAGAAACGCGTCGTTTTTTCCACTGTCTCCGATATTGGCGCCAAGCAGCTCCGCGTGATCGTTGAGCTTTTCCAGCTCCGGAGGAAAGCATTCCTTCTCCGGCCGGGCCACACCAGGGTCGATGATCAGAGGAATAATCTGCCCGGGCGAATGGCCACTGTCAAGAAACGCCCGGATCTCCTGATCCAGATGCACAGAATGCTCCCGGGCATTCCTGGAGCATATCACAATCAGATATTTCGATTTTGAAAGCGCGTTCGCCAGATTTTCATCGAGTGCTCCCGGTATGAGATCCGTCTTGTCGCGATATATAGGGGAGAGATGCTTTGGAACCGTCTCCTCCCCATTCAGACTAATCCTCTGCCCGATCGGCTGTTTCCGCAGCCTGGCGGGCAGACGATAATTGTGCAGTTTTCTCTGGAGCCACTTCGCATACCGGGAATCCTCACGCTTATAGCTGATAAACGCATAATACAGATAAGTATGTTCCATCTTGCTTATCCTTTCTCTTATGTGGTTAAATGTGGCTAAACTCTCCGGCGGCCTGACCGACCCGGTTATATGAAAAGGATCCAGTGTCCTGACTGCCCCAATTAATTGAAATACACGGTATCCTCCTCGGGAGCCCCGGTCAGCTCATAGCTCTTCCCATAGAGAACCGGACCCTCCTCACCGTACTCCTTCTGGTACTCATAGCGAATCTCCGCGGTCAGCCAGACCCACTGCCTCGACTTCAGGGAGCCGGTAAAATCCGCCTTGCAAAGATACCCGACAAACCGGATGTCCTCCGCACAGCAGGTCATCACGTTCCGTCCCGGAATAAACACATTGGACGGCAGCCGCAGGGACTTCATGATTTTGGCACGGAACCGTACCTTTTTCCCATCATATCGATCCTTTGACTCAAAGGCGTCAAGATACCACAGTCCATAATCCATATCACTGACCTGGATCACGTCCGCATTAAAATCAAACGGGGGCACATCCTTGCCCGGGTCGATCGGATTGCCGTTTTCGTCTTCAAAATACACCATCGCGCGCGGATTCAAGCCCCGCACGGTGCGGCGGTATGAAAGCAGATCCATGTCCGGCGTACAGCGGTTAAAAATCGCCATCTCAGTAAACTGGAACAGATTGCTCAGAATGCTCCGCATGTTATTCAGATACACCGAAAACGTACTGCCATCCACCACCGTGATGACCTGGGCGATGGCCATGTCGATCGGCAGCTCCTCGCCGTACATCCAACGGCAGTCCCACATACCGTTCATCTCGATAAAAATCCTCTTCGGGCGGGTGCGCTTCACACAGGAGCGAAGAAAATCCACATTGAAATCTTCCTGCTCATCCACCGTCGCCACAGAAATATTCATCTCGGCAAGCGCCTTCTTGTCGTATTCCACCTCACCCTCCTCACAGAGGATCAGCAGAGCCTTCTGGCCGTCCGCGAAGCTGTCGCCCTCAAGGACGTCGGCCAGAAATGTCGTCTTTCCCGCTTCCAGGAATCCTGTTATTAAATAAATCGGTATTTGCCGCATGTTCTATCACTCTTTTCTTTATCTGTCGGCTGCCCAAAAACCGCGTGAATCGTTTCTGTGGTTCCGCAGTCCCGCGGCTCCTTCTTTTCGGCCGCCACACCGCCTGGCGCACAGCCTGCTGCCTCAGACAATGCTCCGGGATCATGCTTCTCATGCAATGCGCCCGGGTCATACACGGTCTGCCTTTCTCATGCAACGCTCCGGGGTCAACGGAGCTCACGCCAGGTGAAACAGTTCTTCCAGCTTCTGCTCATTCAGCTTCGAGCCGATCACGCAGAAACGGCCGGTATAATCCGCCGCGCCCGTGCGGATCTCATATTCCTCCGGCACAAAGTCAAAATGAAGCCAGCTTCCGTCCGCGGCAGGCAGCATGCCCTTCGCGCGCAGCACCGTGCCATAGGCCGACTCGTCTCCCAGCTCCTTCAGGATCTGTTCCAGCTCGTCCTTTGTATACTTGCGCGGAGTCTCCTTCCCCCAGGAAGTAAACACCTCATCCGCATGGTGATGGTGATGGCCATGCCCGTCGTGGTCATGGTGGTGCTCGTGATCATGGCCGCAGCCGCATTCGTCGTCATCGTGATGATGCTCATGGTCATGATCCCCGTGGTCGTGACCGCAGCAGCACTCGTCGTCATCATCATGGTGATGGCCGTGATCATGATCCTCATGGCCGCTGTCATGATCATGGTCGTGGTGATGCTCATGTCTCTCTTCGTCATGGTCATGGTGATGCTTATGCCCCTCTTCATCGTGGTCATGGTGATGCTCATGCCCCTCTTCATCGTGGTCATGGTGATGCTCATGTCCCTCTTCATCATCATGATCATGGTGATGCTCATGTCCCTCTTCATCATGGTCATGATAGTGCTCGTGGTCATGATCCCCATGGCAGCAGCACTCGTCATCGTCATCGTCCTCTTGCTCGTGCTGACGTGTCTCCTCCAGCAGCATCTGCGCAAGTACATCAGTCTCCTCCATCGCGCTCAGCATCTGTGCGCCGGTCAGCTCCTCCCAGGGCGTTGTGATAATCGTTGCGTTCGGATTCTTCTCACGGATCATCGCGGCGGCAGCAAGCTGCTTCTCCTCGGAAAGCTTCTGCGTGCGGCTTAAAATCACAGTCGCCGCGCTCTCGATCTGGTTGTTGTAAAACTCGCCGAAATTCTTCATATACATTTTTATCTTCGTAGCGTCCGCCACGGTCGTCAGCGCGTTCAGCACAAGCCCCGCTTCCGCGCCTGCGTCCTCTACCGCCCTGCGGACATCGGAAAGCTTGCCGACGCCGGACGGCTCAATGATAATACGGTCCGGCGAAAACTGCTCTGCCACTTCCTTCAGGGCCTTCCCAAAATCTCCCACCAGGGAGCAGCAGATGCAGCCCGAATTCATCTCCGTAATATTAATCCCCGCGTCCTTCAAAAATCCTCCGTCAATCCCGATCTCGCCGAACTCATTTTCAATCAGGACAATTTTCTGTCCCGCGAATACCTCTGAGATCAGCTTTTTGATCAGCGTCGTCTTGCCCGCGCCGAGAAAACCTGAAACAATGTCTACCTTAGTCATATCCATCCTTCTTTCTATAAAATAACTGCTCTGAAAAATATAGTAAACGGCAGATTTTTGTCGCCCGCCAACATTACTTTATGCTCTGCTATAGTACACCAAATGCGGGAACTTTTCAAGGGTGCTTCCTGATTTAAAACACAGCAAAAACAGCAAAATTTAATTTGTATTATCTGGTACTGTCTTTATGGCGAGCTGTTCCCGGACAAAACATCTATTATGGTTCCACTGGCGGATGTGGTTCCTATATCTATGCCAATGGTTTTCATCTTCTGCCCTCTCGCAAACTAACGGATAGCCCAGGAACTATCCTTCCTCCAGAACATAAATTTCCTTCTCACACACAACCTTGCACTTTTTCTTAAAGCAGGCGATACCGTATTTGTAAATTGTATGATATCCCTGAAGCTTCAATTCACGCGTATAATCCATTCTTTCGATCTGGGCCATCGCATCTTTGCATCCTTCAGTGAGACGCGCGTTATCTGCATACTTAAACTCAATGATCATACCGATGCTTTCCCTTGCAATTTCGACCTTCACGTCACAATATCCATCGTCGCTGTCAGCATTCGTTTTCGCTTTCCAATTATCTATATTGGCAAGAATCCCGATCATCAGGCCGTGGTAAAGGATTTCTTTCTTATCTTTTTGTACGGCAGAGTCTCTGACCGTAATCGAATCATAAAGGTAGGATGTAAGCAGCTTTTCTGTTTTTTCCGCATCGCCGGTCTTTAACGCGTCACAGAATTCCTCGAACCGTTTGCTGTTCTTCCTGACCATGTTGTTGAAGTAGGCGGTTATCTGCCTGGTAAAAATCTTCCTGATCTCCCTGTTTGGTATCGCAAGCTGATAAATGTCTTCATCCGCTGCCCCACGCAGCGTCAAATAGCCCGTTGCAAATAACACGCTCCATATATTGTCAATCGTATCATAAATCCGATTATACGTTAAATCTTCATGAATTTCTTTCGCGATTGTTTCTCCCGCTACCAATGCCTCAATCTCACTCTTTGTCTGCTCATTACCTGACTTTTCAATTAATCGGCGTACCGCATCATTGCCACTTGTATTTGACCAGTACGCTTTTGGCATTACATGTTGGTTAAGGCGAAGCTCCGCACAATAACTGATTACATCCCATGGGCAGTATACATCCGTATCTCCAAATTGATATCCATCATACCAGTTCCTGACTGCTTCATAACTGTCCATAAAGTCATAATATTTCAGAAGTCTCTTTACTTCTGCATCTGTAAAACCGAAGTACTCATCAAACCCTACATTGGAAATCGAAAAAATCTGCGGGTTATTTAATCCTGTAAAAATACTTTCTTTCGCCACTCGCAGGCATCCCGTCAGCACAGCGAAATAAAGGCTCCCATTGGATTTCAACGCCTTATCAAACATGCCCCGGATAAGCTTCACCATCTGAGGATAATAATTTCCCTCGCTCGCTTTTGCCAACGGGACATCATATTCATCAATTAAAATAATTACCTTTTTCCCAAAATG
Source organism: Lachnospiraceae bacterium (assembly GCA_021203145.1). GTDB lineage: Bacteria > Bacillota > Clostridia > Lachnospirales > Lachnospiraceae > Choladousia. The sequence continues at coordinate 10,466 of JAJQBS010000036.1, forward strand.
CTTCTGTAGAAAGTCGGAAAGCACACTTAAGCTTCCTTTTAAAACATCATCCGACATTTTGAAATAATCCGGATGTTCCGGGGCAACATTCACAAGCTTCTTATACATCCCCTTTTCAGTTTCCGTAAGGCGGCCACTTTCTAAAAGGAAATTGAATCTGAGTGCTTCCCTGCCAATTTCGGAGCACAAATCAGACCTTGCGTTCTCATAATCAGCGCCATCCACGCTCTTTAAACTAATCGAAATAACCGGAAATTTTCCCATGTATTTTTCACAGAGCTGTGTCTCCTTCGAGATTTCAAGCCCTTCAAAGATCGTGCTGTCGCATCCGATTTCCAAAAATGCTTTCAGCGTACTCATATTCAGAGATTTTCCAAAGCGCCGTGGACGCGTAAAAAGGTTCACTTTTCCCCACGCATTCAACAAATCCCTAATCATCGCCGTCTTGTCTACATAATAGAAATCTTCTGTTCGGATTTCCACAAAATCTTCAATCCCAATCGGAAGCTTCTTTTTCATATCATTATTTACCATAGATAACCACTCCTCTCGATATCAGACTCAGATGTCACCTAAATTTATATCAGTAGCTATATCCAGTTCCTTCAACTCAGCCTTTTTCTGCTCCGCTTTCAGTTCCGCATAAATTCATTCCGAGGCAGACTGCTCCGTCTCGTCTCTCCCCTACGACCATTATACATAAATTTGCAGGTAAATCAACACTACCGGAAAACAAAAACAAGGGCGAAAAAAAGGAGCCAACTGGCCAGTTTCACACTGTCCGGTTGGCTCCCTTTACATATAATATCAGAATTAAACGGTGAATTATCTTGCTCGGCTGTTCCTGCTTTGCAAAGATCAGCCACCGGCACAGAAGGAGACTGACTGGCTCAGCCGTTTCTCAGCTTCTCATCAATCTCCCTCTGTTTTTCAGACGATACGGCGACAAACGGGTTGTCCAGAATATCGCGCAGGCTCTGCACCTCCTGCGGGAATGGGAACTTCACCCTTCCGCCAAATACATCCTCCGTCATAATCTTCCGGATTCTTTCATTTTCCATCAGCTCCATAAACAGGCTGTCGATATCAAATCTCTGCCGGATCTGCTCATCCGGCTCGTATTCAAACTCCCATATGCCGGCCGTAAGCAGCTCTGTTTGGTTCGAATACGGCAGAATCAGTTCCGCCCTGGCGGTATAGGGCGGGTAACCCATTCCATCTGACGTTTACCGGTCATAACAGCCGCTTTCATTGTTCCTTTCATAAGCATTCATCTCTTTCTTTCAGATGCTTTTTGTCACGCTTTCGTCTTTGACACCGCTTCTAGCTCCCTTAGCATAGACAAAGCCAGCATGTTCCAGTTGATAAACCCGCCGTTCATAATCGGCGAGCCGTCAAATGGATTATAATACTCATGAAGGCAGCCATTTTTCTCCAGATCCATGCCAAGCAGACGCAACGTACGCACGCACATCTCTTCCGCATCATCCGTATATCCGTAATCCAGACAGCCGCGGAATACTATATAATTTGCTACAATCCAGATTGGACCCAACCAGTTGGACGGATTGCTTGTCACTGACAGATCAAACATTTTCTCATCCTTGGCCAATGTCACGATTCCAAACGGGCTGGAAAAGGTCGTCTCATCCTTCCAGTGCCGAACCAGACTTGCCGCCTGCTCCTGATCGCAGAACCCCGCCCACATCGGGATAAATCCGGACCAGGTGCGGATCTTGATCGGCAGCGTCTTCCAGAATACACCCAGCCCCTGGTGAAACCAGTCATATTTCCGCGTTTTGATATCCACATCTACCGAATAGAAAAACTGATCGCAGCGATCCCAGCACTCCGCCTGGATTGCCGTGACCAGATTGCAGGATTTTTTTTCATAGTCATCCGCCCTTTCCGCCCGCCCGAACTGTCTCAGGATTTTTGCCATACACTGCAGCTCCCGAACCATAAAGCTGTTCAGATAAATATTCGCGGTAGAAAACTTTGGCCGCCCAAAGGAAGCCGGATCGTTGTCCATCCCAATCATAATATCATCACACCAGACATAAAGTCCGCAGTTTTCAAAATAATAATTGCGGTCATAACACGAAAAATACTTTTCGAGCTGCTCCAGATGATTCCGGATCCATTCGTAATCGCCCATATAATCTGAAATAATGCAGATCTGCCCGCACAGAAAGGGTTTGTGCATATTCATCAGCACGCCTTCCTTATGCCTCATATTCAGGTAGGGCTCCGGCCACTTCGCCACCTCAATCATCATGGGGATGTATCCGTCCGGCAGCTGGTGATCCAGAAAATTCCATACATTTCCCTGCGCGTGCTCCAGTATTTTCCCCTGCATTTCTTTGGAAAACGCATCCATCATGCCGAGCAGGCCATACACTGACCAGTATGTATCCCAGTCCCACACATTCCCATCATAGACAGAGCCCGGGTCAATGTAAGGATAACGGATGAAGCTTCTCGGTTCTTTCAGTAGCGAAGCGACGTTGTTAACGATGTATTCCTTCAGCTTTCCGGTGTAAATTCTGTCTCTTTCGTCCACAAGTAACTCATCCTTTCACAGCCCCGTCGGCTCCCTGGTATCCTTGTTCCACTTAACCCTGCCCCGAATAAACCGGAACCGAAATTTTGCCATTTTGCGCAAGAACTCGTCTTTAAATGGCTTAATATGGAAATGGCGCGATATTCTCATACTCCACCTTCCAATTCCCATTTTGGGGAAATCCCGGAAGCTCCTCTTTCGCGCCCGCCATTAACAGTGCCAGCCATTTTTTGTTCATTTTGCAAACCTCCTTTAAAAATTGATGCGGTTTTCTCCGCAAAACGCCAGAAAACAAGCGGCATGTCGCTTGTTTTTTGGTAAAACGGGAACACAAAATACAGGGGATACTCAAATCCGACTGTAAAATTTATACAGCCATTATAACGATTCTCTCTATCTCGTACTACCAAAAAATACATGTATTTTTTAAAATACCACTGATTTTTGTCTTTTTTGTGTAGATTGCCGCATTTCCGTTCCCACTAGAGGCTCCAGGAAAAATTTTCCACAAAAAAGCTGATAAATTCATTTTCCACAAATTTATCAGCCCTTTTTCTTTATAGCTCAGATCGTTTTCCCAAAAGATTCTTCAGATTACACCGACACTGGCTTCTTTTCTGATGAGCCATTGGCGCTTTCGCCATCCTCCCCTGTCCGTCATGATTCATTGTATTCGCTCAGCGCATTTCTGTAGCTGAAAATCCACACGCCCAGAAGAAGCATCCATAAGAACTTGCCGACTCCGCCGATCAGCACCGGAATCCACTCGTTCACGATACCGGAGAGGATGTTTATAATCGCGGTAAACGCCAGGATCATATGTACCAGAGCCACATAAGCGGAAGCCTTTCCATACGGCTCGCCGGTCCTTGCATTTTTACTCACAGCCGATATAGTTGCCAGATAGCAAAAGTAATACATAATGATGCCCATCGTTACCACTACCGTCGCCGCCAGTACCGCGGCCGCGATGGGAAGCCGTCCGTCCGTCCCGGCGCTCCAGGACGCGATTACCAGCGTCACCGAAAGGACAAGCACTACCAGCAGCAGAGCGCAAGTAACTATCATATTTATAATAACAGCAATCCTTACAAATACAAATCCCGCCCCGGGTACCCGCTCTTTCGAAATCCGCACTGTGATGCATACAATCCAGATGCCCAGTAAAAACAGCAGATCCGGGATGCGCAGTGCCAGATCAATCGCAAATGCGCCATTGTCCAGCATTGCCATGGTCGACTGAAACATACTGACATAACTGGTCAGCTGAGAGGGCAGCGTAAGACCGCCAAGCAGACGCGCAAACAGCGAATAATCCAGCTGTTTCATAAAAATAGCCGCGACTGCACCCGCGCAATAGACAGTATGGAACAGGGCGATAAAGATCAGCAGCGGCGAAGTGAGCATGGAACGCGCGGCCTCCAAGGTCTTTCTGGCTGCGGCAGCGCCTTTCTCCTGCTGTCGATCCTCCTGAGGAACCTGTGCATACGGCTGCATATCCTGACGCTGCCGTGCGCTCACCCTCTGCTGTGGCACTGCTCCTCCCTGATCCATTCTGCGTGGGCTTGTCTGCATGCGCTGAGACTGTCGTCCGTTCACCGGCCCATCCTGCGCAGGCCTTCTTCTGCCATTTGCATCTTCTGCCGGCAAGCGCTCTCCGGCTTCTCCCGATGCACCCGCTCTCTGATTTGCAGGCCGGCTCCATCCGGCCCGCCCTCCGTTCTCATACGCAGCGTTTCCAGAATCCGCTGCCGACCGGCCGGTCTGTGCTCCTTCCTGGTATGCCGTATTTCTGGCTTCCGTCGCCGGGTGGCCGGCCTGTACATCCCTGCGGATCACGCCCTGCGCACCCTGATATTCGCCCATGGAATCCTGCCCGTAGATCTGCGGGCCGCTTCTCCTGCGAGGTCTTGCCGTCTGGCGCGTTGAAGTCCCCTGATCCGCTGCGGGCGATGCTGCCTGGCGCGCGGGAGTCCCCTGATCTGCCGCGGGTGACGCCGCCTGGCGCGCGGGAGTCCCCTGATCTGCTGCGGGTGCCGCCTGGCGTGCGGAAGTCCCCTGATCTGCCGCGGGCGCCGCCTGGCGTGCGGAAAGTCTCTGATCCGCCAAATCAGCTCTTTCGGGTGAGCTGACAGGCGGCTCCTCAGGAGCGGTCATGCCTTCCGGCTCTGACTCCATCCGCGCCTGCGGTCCCATTCTCTGCTCTCTCGAATCAATCTTTTGGGCTGCTGCAGAAAGCTGCTCATCGGAAACAGGCTCTCCCTCCGGTTCCTCCTTCGGCGCGACTGGATCCGGCAATACAGTCACCCCTGGTTCAGAAAACAATCCCTCCGCTCTCTGTTCTGCCGGCGCCTCCTGTATTTCGGCGGAGGCTTCTTCCTCCTGCACCTTCGACCACACCTGCTTCAGCTGTTTTTCCATCTCACTCAGAGTATCTGCCTGATCCTGTTCCTCTTCAGACTGATCTCCAAGATCTATAAAAGGATTCCCGCATACCTTGCAGACGGTACTGTCGTCATCTCCTATACTGCCACACACGATACAGCGTTTCATTTTTGTTTTCTCCTCCTGTTCCGGCTGTTTCCTGGAACTGCCTTGCAACAGCGCATAATAAAGTATTATACCTTATTCTCCATGACAGGGCAAGGAAAAAAATAACACTTTCAGGTTCCTTTCCGGAAAAAAGAGGCTCTGAAGTTTCTTTTATCGCTGTTTTCCTGTCAGATAGCTCTCCAGACTGACCAGCTTCACACTCAATACAAAAATTTCGGTCGCCAGCGTAAGCTCGTCCATGGTCGGGAAGGACGGCGCAATGCGGATATTACAGTCTTTCGGATCCTTTCCATAGGGGTAAGTCGCCCCGGCTCCTGTCATCGTGACGCCCGCCTCCTTCGCTTTCGCTACAATCTTCTTCGCACAGCCATTCAGCGAATCAAAAGAGATGAAATAGCCTCCCTTCGGCTTCGTCCATGTGCCAATCTCCAGGCCGCCAAGCTCCTGCTCCAGGCCATTCTCGACCGCCTCAAACTTCGGGCGCAGGATCGCCGCCTGTTTTCTCATATGCTCGCGGATGCCGTCCATATTTTTAAAGAAACGCACATGGCGCAGCTGGTTCAGCTTGTCATGGCCGATCGTCTGATAAAACAGCGCCCGTCGCGCGTCCGCAAGGTTCGCCTCCGACGCCGCAAAGGCCGCGATCCCGGACCCCGGGAAGGAAACCTTTGAGGTTGAGATAAATTTAAAGACCAGATCCTCATTACCGACCTTCGCCGCCTCCGTCAGAAGCTCAAGGATCACATCCTGGTCATCGTCATACAGATGATGGATCGAATAGGCATTGTCCCAGAAAATACGGAAGTCCCTAGCGGCGGGCTTCAGATTCGCAAAACGCAGAACCGTCTCGTCCGAATAGGAAATGCCGGTCGGATTCGAATACTTCGGAACACACCAGATACCTTTGATCAACGGGTCATTCGCAACCAGCTGCTCTACCAGATCCATGTCCGGCCCTGTAGGGAGCAGCGGGACATTGATCATTTCAATCCCGAAAAACTCTGTAATGCCAAAGTGGCGGTCATAGCCCGGCACCGGACAGAGAAACTTCACTTTTTCCAGCAGCCCCCACGGAGTGTGCCCGCAGACGCCCATCGACATGGCGCGGGCGACCGTGTCAAACATCACATTCAGACTGGAATTCCCATAAATCAGAATGTCTTTTTCCGGCACCTCTGACAGATCCGCGAGCAGATGTCTCGCCTCCGGGATTCCATCCATCACGCCATAATTCCTGCAGTCCACGCCGGAAGAGCAGGTCAGATCCGCTGTACTGCTTAAAACATCCATCATACCATTGGAAAGGTCGAGCTGCTCTTTGGAAGGCTTTCCCCGCGACATATCAAGCTTCAGGTCCTTTGCCTTCATTTCCTGATATCTGGCCTCCACGGCTGCGTGTTCCGCCAGAAGTTCTTCCTGGGTCATCATTTTATAGGGTTTCATCTTGTGTCTCCTCCAGTCCATATTGCTGTCCCTGAAAATTGGTTCCCTTCATTCTAGACCCGTCTTTACCATCCGTCAAGCCCCTCTGCCCCTGGTCTGACCGAAAAAATTGCGGATTTTCCGCTTATCCGTCTCCTTCCTTCCGCTGTTCCTCCGCTTTTTTCGTATACTGCGAAATATGAATCGCGTCCTCAATCTCCAGATCCCGCTCCCCGGCCAGAGACTCCAGATGATGCCGGAACTCGTGCAGCAGGACCTTCCGCATCTTCTCCCGGAGTGCAGCTTCACTCCACGTGCCGCAGCAGCGCATAAAGGAGCCGTAGTACAGTACAACGAAACGCCCCAGATAATGATCCCGGTGATATTCGCCCAGTACAAACAGATCCCCGTTCCGGTCCGCCGGATGCAGCAGCGCCCGCGCCTTCACGATGATCCCGCCGTTCAGCTCCCGGTAAAAATCCTCCGGAAATGTGTCCGCAATTTCATATGCCGCTGTCTCGAATTCGTCAAATGTCATGAAGCAGCTACCGCTCCCTTCGCCCGAAATCCTGGTTTTCTCGTTTATCCCTTATCATATCCCACCGCCAGAATCCGCATTCCTTCGAACTGACGCCATCAGGGTACATGCCCGGCTGTATTCACACATTCCATATGCGCAATCGGCGGCAAGCAACACCCGACGGCCGTCCCCGACAAGCCCAAATTCGCAGAGTACCATGCGCGTCTGATTCTGTTTTTTACAAAAACCGCTGACAAACTCCTCGGTCTCCTCCATATAATCAGCCCTCTTCAGAATCGTCTCCGTCATCCGCATCCTTTTTCACATTGATTTTCTTTGCAAATGACTGCTTCAGCGCGGTAAACGCTTCTTTATTTGCAATCGAAACAGCCCTTGGGTTGCGCTTTAAAAGGGCCTGGATCGACTTCCCGTGCAGTTTCTTCAGCAGGTCGCTCTCCACAGTCATCCGGCCCACTCTTTCCTGCAGCGCGGCCACCTTATCTGTCATCTCCTGGTTTCGCTGGGCAAGGGAGGCTTCCAGCTCCTCCCTGCGCCCGGCAAGAGAAGCCTCTATCTCCCCTCTGCGCTCCGCCAGTGCCATCTCCATCTCCTGCTTCCGTTCACCCCATGAGGCATCCATCTCGCGCTTTCGATCGGCGAATGCCACTTCCAGCTCCTCCCTGCGCTCCGCCAGCGCAGCTTCCATTTCACGCCTGCGCCCGGCAATCGCAGCCTCCAGCTCCTGTTTCTGCTTTTCCAGTTTTTCCAGCTCCTCGCTAAGACGCTCCCACTGAATCAGGATATCCCGCAGATGGATCGCAGCGCGGAAGGATGTCACAAGATCCGCAGTCACAAACGGTGTGATCGCAAAAACAGCGACCGTCACCAGCTGCTCGTCAACAGAAAACACCAGTTTTTCGAGAAAAACCTGCAGCACCTCAACCACCAGGATCGTCATCACACCCCAGCAGAGCGTGGACATCAGGCAGATATGTCCATTGACATTCAGAAGCTTTCCGGTATAATCCCAGTACCGGACATGGAACAGCTTTTCCATCGCCGCCCCGGTCACATACTCCAGCAATGTAGCCGCCGCCATCCCGGCGAGACACATCAGCGGAATGCTGCCGCGGAAAGGGATGGTGACGATCAGCACGCAGAGCGCCCCGGAGCCATAGATGGGCAAAAGCGGCCCTTTCAGAAAGCCCCGGTTCACCAGGCGGCGCTCCATGATCGAAACATAGACGCTCTCAAACACCCAGCCCAGAAAACAATAGATGTAAAAAAACAGTACCCACTGGGAAAACGTATAGACGCTCATATCGACTTATCTCTTCACTCCGATCAGTGTCTTTTTCAGCTCCTGCTCCATGCGGTCCAGCTCTTCCTCCGCAGAACGGCGTTTCTGGCGCCCTTCCTCCTGAATCTTCACGACCTCGTCCAGCGTAGAAATCAGCGTCGCGTTAGTCGCTTTGAGCGTCTCGATATCCACAATGCCTCTCTCCGCGGCCTTCGCGCTCTCCACCGTCGCTACCTTGAGCTTCTCCGCGTTTTTCTTCAGAAGCGCGTTCGTCATATCCGTGACTTCCTTCTGCGCCCTTGCGGCCTGGGATGCGTGCTCTACCCCAAGCGCGATCACCATCTGGCTCTTCCAGAGCGGGATCGTATTGACTACCGTCGTCTGGATTTTCTCAATCATCATGGTGTCGCTCGCCTGGACCAGACGGATCTGAGGCGCAGTCTGGATCGCGATCATGCGTGTCAGCTCCAGGTCATGAAGCTTTTTCTCAAAACGGTCGCAGAGCTCCTGCAAATCCTTCGCCGCCTGCGCATCCTCCGGCAGGTTCGTCCGCTTCGCCCTCGCGACCGCCTCGGCCAGCTCGGTCGCGCGCACCTCGGCCAGGCGCTTCTTCCCGGCCAGAATGTACATGGAGAGCTCCTTAAAATAAGACAGGTTCAGCATGTACATCTTGTCCAGAATCGCCACATCCTTCATCAGCTGAACCTGATGGTCTTCCAGCATGGTGCAGATTTTCTCGACGTTGACTTCTGCTTTATCATACTTCGTCTTCATCGCGGTAATTTTGTCACCGCCTTTTTTTATCCGGCCAAACAGCCCCCGTTCCGGCTCGTCGGCGTCAAAGCTTTTCAGCTCCGTCACCAGGCTGGTAATCATGTCGCCGACCTCACCCAGATCCTTCGTGCGTACATTTTTTAATGCCGTCTCGGAAAACTCGGCCATTTTTCTCTGCGTCCCGGCGCCATACTGCAAAATCCCATTGGAATCATGCAGGTCAATCTGGCGGCTGAACTCATCCACCATCTTCCGCTCTTCGGGGGTGAGGGATTCCTCGGTCAGCTGGGGGTCTGCCGCCGGCTCCGCTGCCTGAACCTTTTGTACCGCCGCCCCTGCAGGCTCCTCCTCCACAGACGCGCCAAATGTCAGTACCGGCGTCGGTGCTTCAGCAAAATCTTTAAACTCATCCATCTTTTTCTCCTCCTAAGATTCTTATTATTGCAATCATTCAGTCTTCCTTCTTGCCCGGCTTCCCCGGGAATCCGTCTCCGGTCAGGCCTTCCTGCGCAAGCATGCTGTTCAGCACGGAAATATCGGATGAAATATCCCAGGCCTGCTCTTCATACAGGCTGTCCAGCAGGTTCTCAAATGCCACATTAATCGTATCCAGCGCTTCCTCAATCTCCCGTCTCGTCGTCTCAATATTCTGCCCGCGGATCGGTTGGTCGTCCAGATCACAGTACGCGTCCAGCAGCTTCCGGGTAGTCGGCAGATAATAGCTCATCATCTTCCGCAGGTCGGATACCGCGTCCGGATTTTTCTGAGCCTCGCGGAAAATCCTCGTCACAACAAGCTCCAGCCTGTCCAGCTTGGCGGACATCTCCTCACCCGGGATCCGGTCATTGCACTCCCGGATGTGACGGATATATTTTTGTCCTTCCTCAATCAGCGCCTGGTGCTCTGGCGAAAGCTTTGCGGCTTCCTTTGTGTCTCCGTCCGTGCCCTTTTCATCCGCAGCCTGGCCGGATTCATCACTTTCGGCCGGCCGCTTCGCTTCCTGCTCGCTCTGGCGCTTCGCGTACTCCTCCTCCGCCTGGATGTACTGCTGGTAGGTCGACTGATCCGTGATCAGCAGCGTCTCCTTCCGATCCAGGTACCCCACAGGAAAATATCCGCGCCGGATCATGTTTTTCAGATCCTTCCTCACAAACTTGCTGGTTCCTCCGATCCCGCCCGCCAGCTCCTCAATCATACAGTACGTCCTGGCACCGATCACTTCCTGATAACGCCGGAACCGCCGCGAAAGCCCGAGCCTCCTCTGTCCGGCTGCGCCGAGCAGCAGGCTCCCCGCACAGAACAGGCCGGTCGTCAGCCCTCCGGCCGCAAACACGAGGAAATCGCCCATCACGACGGCAGCGGCAGCCTCCAGCGCAAGCACGGAGCCAAACAGCACACCCATGCCAAATCCGATGTATTTCATCGCCTTGCTCCCCAGCTCTCCGGGCACCTTTCTTCCTGGTACAGGCGGCTTGAAATGCCGGGATGTCCCGAAACCGCTCCGGGTAAACGTCGACCCTCCTGCACTGCCGCCCGCCCATCCGTCCTGGGATGATGCGCCGCCCGCCCGCTCGTAAGCCCTGCGCACCCGGTCCGCCGAACCCCGGTAGGTCTGATCATAGCCGCTGTCACTCTGGCCGCTGCCGCCTGCATAGCCCTGTCCATTTCCATCCTGCCCGCTCCTGCGGCTGTCCTGTCCTCCCAGGTTCTCCCGAATGGCGTCCTGCAGACCGTCCACCGTATCGGTCACCACATCCGCGATTGTATTTCCAAGCTGTGAAAAATCTCCCGTATCCACGGCGTCCTGCACCAGCCGTTTGATCCTGTCACCGGCCTCATACCAGTCGTTTCTTGTCATAATGCACTCCCCATCACCGCAAACGCTGCGATCCGCGTTCCCGCGCGGGCCTCTTTGCCTGCTTTCATATCACCAACTATTTTTTCATTATACTATCAGTGCCGAAAAATGTCATCCTATTTTCGGCCTCCCATAAAAAAATATTCCTTCCTGATGCAGCCCTGTGATCGAGCAGGATGCAGCTCTTTCACCTCCTGCTCGCCGGGTGGCATCCCACGCTTCGCATGGGATATGCCCTCGCCCGGCCCTGTGCATCACAGAAAAGGCTGCCCGCCAATCTGCGGACAGCCTTTTCTTATACGAATAATACTGTGCATGGAAAATTGTCTGAATTTTATTGCCGCCGATCCCGGTCATGACCAGTATCTTCTCGCGCATACCGGCGTGCGGTAATTGTAGCTCGAAATAATGATGCCTGTGCTGGACGTACTCGCGTGTACGATCTGCCCGTTGCCGATGTAGAGCGCTACATGGCTGATGCTGCCGCCGCTTGAATAGAACAGCAGATCGCCCGCCTGAATGTCACTCAGCGATACGGAAGTGCCTCCGGAAGCCTGAGAAGCCGCTGTACGCGAAATACTGATGCCGAAATGCGCAAATACAGACTGCGTAAACCCGGAGCAGTCAGCACCGTCTGTCAGGCTTGTCCCGCCATATACATAGGGGTTGCCGACAAACTGAACCGCATAGTTCGCGATCGACTGTCCCAGTGTCGAAGAAGAAGATGTACTCGTCGTGGTTGCTTCCGTCTCGGTCTGTGCCGCTTCCGTCTGCGCTGCCTCGGTCGTCGTTGTCTCTGTCTCAGTCGTAGTTGTCGTTGTCGTATCGGTCGTAGTATCGGTCGTAGTTGTCGTATCCGTCGCGGCCGTCGTATCTGTTGTGGTCGTGGTGTCCGTTGCGGTCGTTGTATCAGTCGTGGTCGTTGTATCAGTCGTAGTCGAGCTGTACTTGAGCTCATCCGCCACAGCTACCGCGTTCAGGTAATCCTGATATGCGTCTACTGCCTCATCATAGGTATCATATACCAGCTGCTCGTCCGCCTGCTGTGTCGCCGCATCCGCTGCCTCCTGCGCCTCCAGGTAAGTCTGGTAAGCTTCATCTACAGCCGCCTCTGCCTCGCTCAGGCTCGTTGAAGAAGAGGTATCTGCAGTAACCGTCGTCTCAGATGCGGTCTCTGGGGTTGTGGCAGCCTCCGTCTCCGCTGCCGCGGCAGCCTCCTGCTCCGCCAGATATGCCAGCCACTGCTCATCCAGTCTCTGCTGTTCCGCCTCTGACTCAGCAAGATATTCCAACCATTCCTCATCCAGTCTCTCGGACTCTTCCTCCAGTGTCTCGCCTGTAGAATAATAGGTATCGTAATCCACATACCAGGCGTTTACATAGCCGTATGTACCGTCGCTGAGCACGACCTTCATCCAGTCGCCCTCATACGCGACTACTTCGAGCTGATCCGAAGAATAGACCATGCCGATCGTCTCCGAATCTTCACTCGCATCCGTATGAACCCATAGACCTTCCGCATTCACTGTCGCGACATTATACGCAACGGTCTCCGCAATGGTGTCAGCCTCTTCTCCGGTCGCAAAATACTCTGCTTTTACATAGCCAGTCACATTGCCCGACTGAACCTCGTACCAGTCTCCGAGCTGTCCAAGGATCGTCACGGAATTGTTATTATAAATCTTACCGACTACCTCTCCGTCCGTGCTTGCGTCTGAACGGACATTAATATAATTCTCACACTGGGCGAAGGCAAGCTCTCCACTCATGCTGGTATCGTAAACCGCCTCTGCCTCAGTCTCAGTCTCAGTTTCAGTCTGAGCTGTCTCCGACTCAGCCGAACTCGAAACCGTCGTAACCGACTCTGTTAAATCCGTAGAACCTGTAGAACCTGTAGAATCCGTGGAATCCGTGGAATCATCCGTACTCTCATCTGCGGTCGCTGCGGCACTTCCGGCTCCCCCGGATGTCGCCACCGAACCTGTCTCCGAAAGCCCCGCCAGTGTCGAGCTGCCGGTGACCACCGTGCTCTTCTCCGAAAGTCCCGCCAGTGTCATACCATTATCTGCGAAAGCCACTGCACCCAGGCTCGAAACCGAAATTCCGATTGCCAGGCAGCAGGCCGTAAACTGCATTACTGCTTTTTTCATCATCTATCCCCGCCTCCAAACAACTCTTTCAAACTTATTACAAAATTATTACATTTATTACGCGCTTATCATAACAAATGCGAGGAGTATTGTCAAGTGATTTTAATAAATTTAAAATATTTTTTGGGAGTTTATTAAGATTTGTTAAAAAATGGCAGATTCCCGGATTTTTTTGCCAGGAAACCTGCCCTCTGCCATGCTGATCCCATGCGCCCCTCATCTCTTCTGAAAATGGAATACCGACTCCTGAAAATCCGTCTTATTCCAGAAAAAGCTTCTCAGAAGGGACAGAAAAATTTAAACTGTTTCATTCAGATATGCTTCCACCGAGGAAATCGCGTTCGCTCCGTCCGAAACTGCCGTCACAATCTGGCGAAGCGGCTTTTTCCGAATATCTCCGGCCGCAAAAAAGCCCGGCCTGTCCGTAATTCCATCCTCCGAAGCTAAAATGTAACCTTTCTCGTCAAGCTGTAATAAATTGGTAACAATTTCCGTATTTGGCTTTGTCCCAATTGCAATGAAAACGCCCTCCAGATTGAGCGACCGCTGCGTCCCATCCTTTTTATTCCGGATTTTCAGGCATTCCACATGCTCTCCCCCATAGATCTCCGTTACTTCCGTATTCCAGAGGAATTCCACATTCTCACATTTTTTCAACTGCCCCTGCAGTGAACGGGCCGCCCGCAGCTCCTCTCTGCGGTGGATCAGGTACACCTTCTCACAGCCGCGCGCCAGAAACAGCGCGTCCTCAGCTGCGACGTCGCCTCCTCCGACAACTGCCACGGTCTGTCCCTTGAAAAATGCCCCATCACAGGTTGCGCAATAAGACACTCCCATGCCCGCCAGCTTCTTCTCGCCCGGCACGCCGAGTCTGCTGTTAGTCGCGCCCATCGCCAGCACGACTGCCCGGGTGCGGAATTCTTCGCTGTTCGTGTACAGCACCTTGACGCGGCCGTCATCCTCCTCGGCAATATGTCTTACTTCTATATTAATAAATTTCACGCCCAGCTTTTCCGCATGCTCCCGGAACTTCACGCCCAGCTCAAACCCGCCGATCCCCGGCAACCCCGGATAGTTGTCCACCTCATAGGTGTTCAGCATCTGGCCGCCGCTCATATACTCCTTTTCCAGAACCAATACCGACAGCTGCGCGCGTACTGCGTAAATCGCAGCCGTCAGCCCCGCCGGGCCTGATCCGATGATAATGACGTCGTAAAGCATAATAAAAAACCTCCCTGTTCTAATCGTAACGGCCTTCGCCGTTTTCCTTTACACCCCAATTTCCATGCATCCTCACGGCGGAGCGATTCCCCATCCGCCGCCATGCCGTCGCTGCGCATGACCACTACACCGCTGCGAACGGCTGCCTTTACGCACAGGAGTCTCTGTTCACGGCTGTCTTTGGCGGTCATGGCCATTTCTGCGCATGACCATCCTTGCACACATCTGGCAGCGCTTACAGTTCATGATAATACGGGCAGATATCCTCGTAATGTCCATCCTTCATCCGAAATCCACCCGGGATTGTCCCCAGCTGCGTGAATCCAAGGCGCTCATACAGATGCCGCGCGTGGGTATTTGTCGCGACCACCGCATTAAACTGCAGCACCCGGAACCCGCATTCCCCGGCACGGACAAGGCAGTCGCTCACAAGCTTTTCCCCGATATGCTGTCCGCGCAGGCTTTCGCGCACCGCGTAGCTTGCATTGGCAATATGCCCGCACCGACCCACATTGTTCGGATGCAGAATATACAGCCCGCAGATTTCACCGGACAGGATGTCCTCTGCCACTGCCGTGTACGTCTGTGACCCGAAAAAGCTCCGCCCGGTTTCCTCCGTTAAAAAATCCTCCTGCGGAAAGGCGACGCCGTCCTCCACCACCTGATTCCAGATTGCGATGGCGGACATCAGATCCTTATCCTGATATTTTCTGATACAAATCTCCATTTACAGTTCCCATTCCTTTCCTCCGGGGCAGGCACAGCGCAAAGCGGCTGCTATCTCTTTCCTCCGGGGCAGGCTCAGCACGAAACACCTTCCATCCCCTTCCTTTGGGACAGGTACAGTACAAAGCGGCTGCCATCCCTTTTCCCTGAGGCTGGCGCCATGCAAAACGGCTGCCATCCCTTTTCTCTGGGGCAGACGCTATGCAAAACGGCTGCCAGAAAAATCCTGACCCGGCGTTCCTGATTCTCAGTGATGGAACAGCCGGATCCCGGTGAATGCCATCGCCATCCCATATTTATCACAGGTCGCTATTACATCCGCGTCGCGCACGGAGCCTCCCGGCTCAGCGACATATTGCACGCCGGATTTGTGTGCCCGCTCAATATTATCGCTGAATGGGAAAAACGCATCCGACCCAAGCGTCACGCCTGCCATCTGGTCAAGCCACGCCCGCTTTTCCTCCTCAGTGAACACCGAAGGCTTTTCCGTGAAAATCTTTTCCCACGCGCCGTCCGCAAGCACATCCATAAACTCCGCTCCAATGTAGACGTCGATCGCGTTATCACGCTCCGCGCGGGTAATTGAATCGGAAAACGGCAAAGAGAGCACCTTCGGATTCTGCCGCAGGAACCAGTTGTCCGCCTTCTGCCCGGCAAGCCTGGTACAGTTTACCCGGGACTGCTGCCCCGCGCCGATACCGATCGCCTGACCGCCCTTTACATAGCATACGGAATTGGACTGCGTGTATTTCAGCACGATCAGCGAAATCTTCATGTCCGCGAGCGCCTCTGCCGGAATCTCTTTATTTTTCGTCACAATATTTGAAAGCAGCGCGTCGTCGATCGGCAGCTCCTGGCGGCCCTGCTCAAATGTCACGCCAAATACCTGCTTGTGCTCGACCGGATCCGGGCGATACGCTTCGTCGATCTGAATCACGTTGTAATTGCCCTTTTTCTTCTGGGACAGGATGTCTAGCGCCTCCTGCGTGTAGCCTAGCGCGATGACGCCGTCGGACACTTCACGCTTAATCAGCAGCGCCGTGTCCCGGTCGCAGACGTCCGAAAGCGCGATAAAATCGCCGAAGGAAGACATCCGGTCTGCCCCTCTCGCCCTCGCATACGCGCAGGCAAGCGGCGACAGATTCTCATAATCATCCACCCAGTAAATCTTCGCGAGCGTCTCCGTCAGCGGCAGACCGACCGCTGCCCCCGCCGGGGAAACATGCTTAAACGAGGTCGCCGCCGGAAGTCCGGTTGCCGCCTTCAGCTCGCGCACCAGCTGCCAGCCATTAAACGCGTCCAGAAAATTGATATATCCCGGCCGCCCGGAAAGCACCTGGATCGGCAGCTCACCTCCGTCCGCCATATAAATCCGCGATGGTTTCTGATTCGGGTTGCAGCCGTATTTCAAAGCAAGTTCTTTCATAAAATTCCTTCCTTTCTGTTGTCACTGGATTGTTTCTGTATTTTCTGCTTCGCAGATCTTTCTTCTTTTTCGCACTCCTGTATCACCGTCACCCCGCCAGGACGCCGCGGTATTATGTGGAGAAACCGGCTTTTTACGCTCCATTCCTGTATCGCCGCCCCGTCAGGATGCCACGGTATTATGCGGAGAAACCGGCTTTTTACATTCCATTCCTGTCTCACCGCCCAGCCAGGACGCCGCGGCAATTGCAGGGGATCACTGGTTTTTATTTCGTATTCTTGTCTCGCAGCTGCCCGTCTCAATATCAATATAGCGCACGAACAGCGACACCTTGTTGTCCTCGTTCAGGCTGCCCCAGAGCAGGTCTGTGCAGGTCTCAATGTCATCCGGAATCCCGACGCGCTTCGGTTCGCCCTCGAAGCTCGGCAGTCCCCCATTCCCACGTCCGGCGGCAATCTGTACGCCCGGAACCGATGCGCCTCCGGCAGTGCCGGCCGCTCCCTGTGCAGCACAGTCGGAATCAGCCTGCACATCACCCAGGTAGGTATGGATAAAACGACCCTCGCCGGCGACCGCGCTGTCGTATGTGAAGGTATAGCGGCTGCATGCCTCCGGATTGCCATCCGCGCTTTTCAAAATCGACATGGCATAACTAAAATGCCCATTTTCTATCTGAAGAATACCCGAAATCCGCGGTGTATAGTTCGGCGCATCCGGCTCAAACTCCCGGCATCGCAGCGACTGCTCGAAGGTCTTCCCTGAGAGAATCCCTTCATAGATCGTATCCGTCTGGTCGCCGTTCGTCACGATCGTCTGATTCCCCAGCACACGCACCGGCGCATAAATAATCAGGCTCGGATCCTCCATCTTCGACTCGTCAAATGCCTGCGTACGGATACCCTCGCCATCCGCCGCAAAAATACGGTTCCTGCTGTTCTGGCTCCTGCCCATGATAAAATACGCCGCCACAGCCTTCGCGCCGTCCCTTGTCCTGCCGATCACAATCCCCCTGCCCGGGTAACTGTTCGACCGGAGCTCCCTCTCCAGGCTCACTACTTCCATTGCGCTTCCTCCTTAAGAAAAAACAGAAAAAACCGTCTGGCACAGATCTCTTCTTTTGCCCAGACGGTCGACTCCTCTACACCCATACTCCCCTGTGGTTCCCCACTTCCGTCAGTTGTATGGGCACCTACACAATACCATCATACACGAAAAAAAGCAAGCCCGGAATCATTTTTACCTTATTTTTGCTTTTTCTCTAAAGATCTGATTTCTCCGTTTTGATGTCTGACTTCTCAGATGACGTCTGTCCTTCTATCAGCCTTTGCACTTTTTCTTTTGCTTCATCCAGATCCTTGCAGCCATCCAGAATCATGTCAAACATTTCGAAAATCGTTTTAAATTGTTTGTCTGTCATATATTCTTCCATATCCTTCCCTCCAATCTACGAAATACTCCCCAGGATCGCGTCCCAGATGTCGTCCGTCTCGTAACCGAGCCTCCACGCCGCGATGCCGCCGAGCTCATACTGGCTCACAAGAGCCGCGCGCGCCGCAACGGAGTCTGCATCCTCCAGCCAGATCTGACAGAGCCGTCCGTCGGACGCGGTCCATTCGGCGTACTGCTGCCCCGTACTTTCATCGTAGGAGGATGTAACCCCCATATCTGAAAGCAGCTGCTGCGCTTCCTCCATTGTAACGACCTCACTCGTGACGTTGGTCGTGCCGTCTGAGAGCGTCTCCGTGTACCACACTCTGGAATAGAAGGGAATCGCGCTGATAATCTTTTCCTTTGGAACTTCGAGCAGCATATTCTGGATGCCGGTCTCCTCGAATTCAAGGGAGGCCACGCTGCCTGCGTCGGATCCGGAATAATGCTCATCGTAGCCCATCATAATGACATAGTCACAGACGTTGCCCAGTTCCTTCCTATTATAATGGGACGAATAAT
Source organism: Lachnospiraceae bacterium (assembly GCA_021203145.1). Taxonomy (GTDB): domain Bacteria; phylum Bacillota; class Clostridia; order Lachnospirales; family Lachnospiraceae; genus Choladousia. The sequence continues at coordinate 28,929 of JAJQBS010000036.1, forward strand.
CCATCGGAACCGGCACATCCACAGAGAGGATAATACCGTTTTTGCGGCAGAGGATGGACAGCTCACGCAGGAACTGCACATAATCCGTGCCGGACTCCTGGGCAATGCTCTCAAAATCAATATTGATGCCGTCAAAACCAAGCTCAAGCGCCTGCTCAATCAGATAATTCTGCACGGCCTGCCGCGACGACCGGGTCGCCAGAAGCGTGGATGTACTGACGTCCTCGCTGAAGTTGCTGACCAGAGCCCAGACCTGCAGACCCGCCTCATGCGCCGTCTCGACATAGGAGGCGCTCGCGTAGGACAGGATCGAGCCGCTGTTATCGCTCAGATAATACCAGGTCGGCGAAATCACGTTCACACCCGTCATGGAAGCAATGTCGTCTGACAGGTTGTCATTCATCGCGGTGTAATTGATCTGGTGGAACGCCAGGTTGACCCGTCCGTCCAGGCTGATGCTGGAATATTCTGACTGGTAATATGTATCGCGTACGGTTTCTTCTATATTTGTAAGGTATCTGGTTTTAATATATCCAACATAACCGTCCGCCGTCAGGATCTGCGTCCAGTGATCCAGCTGCTCCAACACCGTGACCTGCTCCCCGACCGTCACATCCGTCAGGATGTCGCTCTTGATCCCACCGCGATAACGCACAGGGGCATCCCTTTTTACTTCTGCGGTCGTCACAGTCACGCTGCCCGTCGTGATTACCACACGCGCGGGTGTCTCATAAGTTTCAAAATGCATGTTTGTATATTGCTGTAAAAAGGTCATGGACAGAAACATGCCCGACGACGTTGTCTTCACGATCTCGTAGCCGGCGTCGAAGCTTTCTCCGTCAATCGTGTAAGAAGAAGTATTAACCCCGATCTCAAAGACCTGATCCGCAGTCGTAAACAGCATCAGCGCCTCGGAGGAGTCCCAGTAAAAGTGGGAATTCAACGCATTTTGTACCAGTGTATAGTCAATATAGACATTCCCGCTCACGATCAGGGCGCGTTCCTGAGCCACATCTCCATCCACCACGACAGCGGCGACCGTCTCCCCTTCAATACCCAGCGAAGGCTCTGTCGTCCCCTCGGCAAACCCAAAATAAGAGTCCGAACTCATCCGGCTGGTACTCGGCATAAACTTCTGAATACATACAAAAGCGATCGAAAGCAGGCCGACCGCGATAATCAGCCTCGCCAGCCGTCTGAAGGTTTTATTTTTATAATTCATGCTGTATTCCCCTTTTTCACTTGCCTTTTACTTTAGTATATCAGCTTCTGCAAAATCCGTCATTCCTTTTGTCCAATCTTTTACAAAAAATTAAGAAGTAACGCTGTTGCAAATGGGTAAACGGCAGCTGCTGCCTCCTTTCTTTTTGAGCAAGAATGGAATGAAACGCATAGATCTATGATAAAGATCCCGAATGAATCCTGCCCGCCTGATCTGGTGCTTCTGGATCGGCCGTCCGGCCAGGCTCTGGCAGCTTTGTGCATTCACCGGCGCAGGGCGGGCATTATCTCCACTCCGGAAGATGGATTTTTACAAAATGAATCTCGGTGATCTTTTTCTGATCGTCTCCGATAAACTCCCGCATGTAACCCGGCTCTTCCGAGAGCATGCAGGCGCTGACTATTTTTTCCGCATGGCAGGGCTGTCCGTCGAGATACAGGTGCGTTCCTGCTCTCTCATAATCGCGCAGCTCCTTTTTCAACAGGGCTGCCGCGCGGCTGCCATTTGGGCGGTTTCGTTTATTGCGCAAGCTTCACCTTCTTTGAACAGGATGAAAACGGCGGAGGTACTTGTGATATATTTCCTTATTTTACAGCCTGTTTTTCTTTTTCTTTCCTATTGCTTTTTCAGGAAAGGTTGATTATACTAATTATGACCTTACGGAAAGGATATACGACTGATATCCGCGGTTGGGGAGTACAGCGATGCGTTAGTTTTACTTTTCCTCCTTTCTATTTTTCTGTATATCCTTTCTGTTGTATATTATATACAATAAGTGCTTGAAATGCAAGTGTTTTTTGCCTGTTTTTTAATTTTTGTGCATTTTTTCTAAACCGAAAACGACAAATGATTCCTGTTTTCCCATCAAAAGGAGCCGGAATCGCATCCAGAAGCCAATAAAACTACTTTACATTTGCCGTCAAATGCGTATAATAACGAATAATAAAGGAAGTGATTGCATGAAAATTGAGAAAATTAATGACCAGCAGATTCGATGCACGCTGACAATGGAGGATCTGGCCAGCCGGGACATCAATATACGGGAACTGGCCTATGGTTCCGACAAGGCAAAGCAGCTCTTCCAGGATATGATAACCGTCGCGGCCCAGGATTTCGGATTCGAGGTAGAAAACATCCCGCTTGTCATAGAGGCAATCCCGGTTTCGAGAGACACGATCATTCTGATTATCACGAAGGTCGAGGATCCGGAGGAGCTGGACACCCGCTTCGCCCGGTTTGCGCCGGAGGATCCAAATGCAGACATCGGGATCACCTTCGCAGAGCTTCGGGAGCACATTGAGGGAGCCGACGATATCCTTGATCTGATCAGGAGGATCAGCGAAGGCCGGAAGCGTTCTTCCGAAAAAGACCATCCGGCGGACGAGGTCGTGGATATGGAGGAGAAAGCGGCGGAAGAAGACCTGCCGAATCTGGCGCGCGCATATACTTTCGATACACTGGATGACGCGATACGCGCGGCAGGTGTTTTAACGGCGGCCTTCGAAGGACCGAATTCGCTCTATAAAAACCCGGAAGACGGCAGTTTTTATCTGCTGCTGAAAAAGGCCGACATCCCGGGGGCACAGTTTAATAAGGTATGCAATATCCTGTCTGAGTACGCGGTTCCCTGCCGGTTTACGGTCGGCATGGAAGCCTATTTCAGCGAGCATTTCGAGGTGATCCTGGCAGACCACGCGCTGCGGGATCTGCGCGAGCTCTGCGGCTGAGCGGGAATTCTCGCAGCAGGCCGCAGACCGCCTGCATAGCAGGCTATAGCTGCCTGCACGTCATATGTCTGCGAATGAATGGGCGTTCCGCCCATCCCAAAGAGAAGGAAGGTGCCCTTTTCCGGATAAATCCGGAGCGCCTTCCTTCTTTCTTTTCGCTGTTCCGCGCAAGCAGGCCGCAGACCGCCTGCATAGCAGGCTATATGCCGCTTGCACGTCATGTGTCTGCGAATGAATGGGCGGGACCGGTGGATCACATGAGCGGGGCGAGCACCTTCAGCACATACCCCGCCAGCTTGCGTAAGAATTTGTCATGGCGAATATCGAAATCTGTCACAAGCTGACACTCAATCAGCGTTTCCCGAAAATCCATCTCGACCTTTTGCAGCTCCGGCACGTCATACAGAAAAACAGCGCACTCAAAGTTCAGGTACAGGCTGCGATAATCCAGATTGATCGACCCTACCACGCCGCAGATGTCATCGCTGACCACGACCTTCGAATGGATAAATCCCGGCGTGTACTCAAAAATACGTACGCCGTTTTGCACAAGGACTTTATAGTAAGAATGTGCCAGTGCAAACGCGTATTTTTTGTCCGGAATGTGCGGCAGAATAAGCTTAACGTCGACTCCGCGCCGGGCCGCGTAGATCAGCGCCTGCAGCAGCTCATGATCCGGAATCAGATAAGGCGTCATAATGTGGACATAGCGCGTCGCGCTGTTGAGGATTTCCAGATAAACATGCTCCGCCGTCTGCGTCTCTTTAAGCGGATTTGCCGCATAGGGCATGACAAAGCCTTCGCTTTTTGCAAAGCCATCCGGGAATTCTCTCAGGTAGACCGCCAGATTCTCCAGGTTTTCCGTCACATCCCACATCTTCAGAAACATGATGACAAAGCTCTTTGCCGCCTCGCCGCGCAGCATAATACCGGCGTCCTTCCAGTGCCCGAACCTCTCCTTGCGGTTGATGTACTCGTCAGCGAGATTCACGCCCCCCGTAAACGCGGTATGCCCGTCGACCACGACAATCTTCCGGTGGTCGCGGTTATTGTAGCTGGTGGAGATCGCCGGATATACTTTGGAAAACACCTTGCAGCGGATCCCAAGGTTTTTCATCTTTTTCGAAAAGTCAGACGGCAGATTGTTCAGCTCGTTCATCCCGTCATACATCAGACGCACTTCGACGCCTTCCTTTACCTTCTGCTCCAGGATTTCCTGAACCCGGTTCCACACATAGCCCTCCGCAATAATAAAATACTCCAGAAAAATGTATTCCTTCGCGCTCTCCAGCTGCTTTATGAGCTCCTCAAACTTTTCCTCGCCGCTGGAAAAGTAGGTCACTTCTGTATTTCGCCAGATGGGGTAGTTCTGAACCTGCTCAATATAATATGCCATCTGCGCCATGCGCGGGTTTTCAAAAGACATCTCCCGCATCGTTTCTGCATCCTGCTTCAGAACGTCTGCCGTCTGCCGGTCGACCTCCTCCATGCGCGCCGTCATCACATGCATCCCCGGCTGCAGCCGGATATACAGGTACAGCAATCCGCCAAAAATCGGGAACATCAGTACCAGAGACACCCATGCGAGCTGAAACGCGGGATGCTCGACACGGTTGATGATCAATAACAGCACAAAAAAAGAAAAGATCACATGACTGCCGAAGTACAGATAAATGTACTGTGTCACAAAATGAATCATAATAAAAAGCAGAAGAAGCTCTGCCAGAAGGCAGAGAATCAGAATGCCCGTGCGCCCAAAAATAACATGAAGGACGCCTCGCTTGCCCTTATCCACGGAGCGCTCCCTGATGTCCTTTACTTTACTTAACTGATAATTCATACATTTTCACTCCCTGCTGTGTCTCCCTTATCCGGGGCTTCCCTGACAGCCCCGGATCCCTCCGGCCAGTGCAGGCCGCCGTCTCTGACCGGATGACCGCATCATCCTCTGCGCATCTGGGATTCTGGATGCCGGATCTGCTCCCGGCCTTCATCCTTCTTCAAGTACCTGTATTTCCAGGTAGTCAAAGGGGATCTCTTCTATGAAGCTGTCCTGGTAAAACCGCGCCTTGCTGTGCCGCTGAAATTCGGCCACGGTCGCATCCAGCCAGATCGGACTCTCCAGGTCAAATTCATGGCAGATTTCGTCCATGCCGCGAAAAATCTTGTGTGTGCGCGTATCATCACTCTGCTCCGCATAAACCGTATCTCTCTGCATACGGCTGTCCTTCCATATCTTCCCCCATAACCGAAACATGGCATCCTCCCCATTCTCGTTCGTGCGGCAGAAACCTGTCACGGAATCACCCGCTCAGCCTGTGCCGCCTGATATGCGGATCGCTTGACACTCATCCATTAAAAAACTCATACACCAGCGCAGAGAGATTCGCGATCCGCGTAATGGCCGTGCTGCTGTTGCTGATATTATTTGAAAGCACAACCAGAATATAGTCGCAGGCATCCGAATAAATAATCGCCGCGTCATTCTGGGTGCCGTCCATCTCGCCGGTCTTATTCGCGCAGAGGACGTCATCCGGGAGCCCGGCCGGTATCTTGTACCGCGTATTCTGCGCCAGCAGCATTTCTTCCATCTCGTTGCTGTCCGCACGGTTCATCCACGTACGCCGGTAAATATCCTCAAGCAGCGCCCCGACATCTTTTGCGGCCACCTGGTTGGTGCCATTGCCCGAATTTGTCGCCGGATTGCTGAATCCATTATACTCTACCGTCATTTCGCTGTACCCGTGGCTCTGGATAAAAGCATTCACCTTTGCGATCCCATTCGCGTAGCTGGAATCTCCCAGGATATACAGCAACTGGTTGGACGCTGAATTATCACTGTAGCTGATCATCGCGTTCAGCAAGGACACAATTTCGTCCGTCCGCTCCAGCTCCCCCTCATCAATCGCGGTATACACCGTTCCCATAATAAAAAGCTTCATCACGCTCGCGGACTTCATCGGCTGATCATTGATCACAAAGCTCTCATCCGTATCGAGGTTTTTTACGTAAACAGACCAGGTTCCGTCATAGGCCGCGATCGTTGTCTCGATCAGCTCCTGCAGCTCCTCCATCGTGCGAATCTCCTGCCAGGGATGTACCCGCTGCGCGCGGCCGCTCGAAAGAAGCCCGCAGGAGTAAAAAAGCGGCGTCCCCAGCGCCCCGGCCACCTGTGTCGCAGAAAGAGCCATCGGGATCTGAACATCCTCTCCGAACAGCATCCGGGCAATCTGCATCTGCTCCGAAAGTCTCTCCGCTGCAGTCTCCGTCTCCGTTTCTGTCTCGGTCTCCGTCTCTGCTTCGGTCTCTATCCCGGTCAGCTCCGCGATTGTCGTCTCAAGATCCTCCGAAAGAGTAAACACGGAACTTTCCTCCCCGGTCTGGGCAGCTGCCGCAGCTTCCGTTTCCGCCTCCGTCTGAGCCGCTTCCGCGGTTTCCGTTTCCGTCTCCGTCTGGGCAGCTGCCGCGGTTTCCGATTCTGTCTCCGTCTGGGC
>JAJQBS010000036.1:35471-38251 GCA_021203145.1 Lachnospiraceae bacterium
CCGCGGTTTCCGATTCTGTCTCCGTCTGGGCAGCTGCCGCGGACTTTGCAAAATCTCTCTTCGCACCCTGGCCAAATGCAAAAATCCACGCCCACAGCAAGAGGCAGCCGAACCATAACGATCTTCTTTTTATTTTTTTACCCGGCTCTTTTCCCATAAAACCTCCAAATTCGCTCCAGGCTCATTCCGACGCAGCCGCATCCAGCGTAAAGAACTCGTAATAGCGGTTGTCGCCGCCGAATATATCATTGTATTCCAGAATATTATATTGATTCACAAGCTCATAATACGGTGAATCTTCATCATCCAGTTCATAAAAGACGCCGTCCGAACCCCAGTAGCCGATCGAATTGATGACCGGAATCTCCTCCATCAAATCCAACAGATACTCCTGGTAGCCGGTCATCTCAAGTCCCAACCGTTCTGCCAGGATGCTGTACAGATAATTCAGGCTGGTCGCCTCAATAGTTTCCTCCTCAATGTCATAATTTGCCCAGCAGATAAAAGGAATCTTATATTTCTCCATCAGCTCCTCATCCGTCAGTTCATCCTCTGTACCGCCAAGCAGATATTCATAAGCGCTGTCACCGATGTTCGGCTGGTGATCGCCAAACATGAGGATCACCACCGGCTCCTCCACCTCCTCGAAATATTCAACCAGGCTCTGGAATGCGTCATCCGTCGCTTTGACCAGATTCACATAAATCTCCGCTTTGGTTGTAGAAAAGCCCGTGTTAAGCACTTCTATCTCCATGCTCAGATTATTTGTATTGGACGAATAATAGCCGCCGTGGTTCTGGATTGTGACATTATAAGAAAAAAGCGGCTGCCCGGATTCCAGATTTTCCTCATATTCCAGAATAATCCGGTTAAACAGCGTCTCATCGGAAATATAATTCCGGATTCTGTAAGGATACTGGAAGTCGTCCCGCGTATAGTAGGTATCAAACCCAATCTGCGGATAAACGATATTCCTGCGGTAATTCGTCCCTCTGTACGGGTGCATTGCCAGCGTATAATATCCAAGCGATCCAAACTGTGACGCCAGGGAAGGCAGATTCCCACGCACAAACAGGTTAAACCCGACCGATGAGGCCGGAAGGAACGCCATCGTATTGCCCGTCAGGAATTCGTACTCCGAATTCGGCGTATTTCCGCCAAAAACGGAGGAGTACGCAGTACCCTTGATCGTGTTCTCCGTCAGGCTGCGGATAAATGGCATATAGTCCTCCGACAGCTCCAGGCCATTTCCGATATCCGTATAATCCGCCCAGGATTCATTCATAATCACAATGATATTCGGCGTTGCAGCTTCCTCACCGGAATCCGCGTCGGCCTCCTCTGCCGACGTGCTGCCGGATGTGTCTGCATCGTCTGTGTTCACAGTTTCGGCTGTGCCGCTCTCACCTGCGTTTCCATTTTCGGCTGTGCCGCCATCATCTGCGCTTCCATTTTCAGACGCGGTATCATCCGAATCCACGTACCTGGCAGCGATCTCCCGTACCGCTTCAAGCGAGTAACCGTCCGGCTTATCAACGACCAGATAAAAACAGGTGGTGAGCGTCGTAAAGAGCATATCATATTTTTTGTAGCGGAGCTGATGCGTGAATCCCTCTGAGCGGATATCATGATCCTCTAGGAAAGAGGTTTTCCCGCAGAGATAATAGTAGCCTCCGGCCATCACCGCGACAAGTGCCAGAAACACCCCGCGCGCCGCGAGAGGCATCATCCGCCCCTTTCGCAGCTTCAGGCTGACGGTGCAGATCAGAAGCGTAAATAAAATCTCCATGACCATGTACCAGTCCAGCGTATATGTATATTCCGAGGCCACCGCCGCCGCCGTGCTGATAGAAAACAGATCAGCCGCCGAGAGCGCCATTCCGCGGAAAGAAATCACAAAGCAATTGACAATTCCAAGCGTCGCCACCGCCACAGCGTAAATAATCACGGAAAACCGGATGCTCCCGGTCAGTCCGTACAAAATCCCCTGCACCAGGTACAGGAACACAAAGGTGAGCAGCAGCGCGATCTTATCCAACGCAAAAAAATTGATATTATATTTATCCTTATTTAAAAACAGGAGAGAAAAATACACCGCAAACGGCGCGAGCGCAAACCAGATCCAGGAAAGGATGCGGTTCGCCCTGTCGCTCAGCGTATTTTCCACCAACCACAGAAAAATCAGCGCCGCCGATAAAAGCGCAATCTCATAAGTCCTCACACTCAGCAGCAGCGACCTGTCCTGATCCGCCGAATACATGGCCGGATGGACACAATAATATAGTAACAAGCCCACCGTCAGGCCGATCGGTATCACCCGGAAAAGGTGCTTGTTCTCCCGGATCAGGCGAAGCTTCTCTAACAGTACCGACATTACAGGAAATTCCTCCAAATGCTCCTTCCGGCTTTCCATTCTGGCCCGTTCAGGATGCTTAAAACGATTTTTTTGCACAAAATGGCAAAATTTTGACCCCGGCTCTGCGCATAAACACAGGGGGATACCATGAAACGCGCGCGCCTTCCATAACATCCCCCCTTCGTTTTCCGATGGATATCATCGTCCCCGGATCCGCCGCACGATGCCTTTACAGTCTCGCAAGCAGCGCTTCACGCTCCTTCTCATACCCCGGCTTGCCAAGGAGTGCGAACATGTTCTTCTTGTAGCTCTCAACACCCGGCTGATTGAACGGGTTCACGCCCAGAACATACCCGCTCACGCCGCACGCAAACTCGAAGAAATAAAACAGCTCGCCCAGATAAAACTCATCCTGCTTCGGAAT
>JAJQBS010000102.1 GCA_021203145.1 Lachnospiraceae bacterium
CAATTTTTAGAAAATCTTTCTTTTATGTGCGGTTATTGCGAGTCAATAACATAAACAATAGAAAAGAGCCAGATGGAGTATCAATAGTACAATATTTTGACCACTTTTATATAAATTAACACTTTTGCAACTAAAAATAGTTGCAACCATTTCGGACATATGATATACTTCGGTTACTGAGACGGGGGATTTTTAATAAGGGAGGATTGTCTGGTGGGACAGAAGGAAAAACTTATAGAAAAGCTAAAATCCAGACCCAAAGATTTTACGTTTGATGAAGCGGAAAAATTGCTAAAATATTTTGGCTACATCCGTTCAGATAAAGGCAAAACGAGCGGATCACGGGTTAAATTCAGCTGTGCTGACAGGACACCAATTTTGCTGCATAAACCGCATCCGAGGAAGGAACTGCTGGAGTATCAGGTAAAACAGCTGATTGAGAAATTAGAAGGAGAGGATCTTATATGAATAATACGATGAGCTACAGAGGTTATATCGGAAGTGTAGAGTTTTCCGAGACAGATGGGATCTTTTTCGGAAAGGTCATGGGAATTCGCGCTCTGATTTCCTATGAGGGAGAGACGGCGAAAGATCTTGTCGGAGATTTTCACAGTGCTGTGGATGATTATCTGGAATTATGTGAAGAAGAAGGGAAGAAACCAGAGAAAGCATACAAGGGCAGCTTTAATGTCAGGGTTTCACCCGAACTGCACCGTGAGGCAGCGATTTTTGCAGCATCCCATCAGATGAGCCTGAATGGCTTTGTGGAGGCTGCCATGAAGCGTGAACTGGCAAAGGCGTGAGAAACAGAACACAGAAGCATGTACACGCACGCCTGTAAACAATGTGTATAGATAGCAGAAATGGGAAAAATGGTAATTAGGAAGGAAACAGCTGCATTTTAGAAGGGAATGACTGACGGCGTGGCAGCTGTTAAACAGGATAAAAAGAAATGAGCGAGATCAGAAAAGCCATTCTGGTGGTCAGCTTTGGGACCAGCTACGAAAAGACGAGGAAAAAGACGATTGACCGGATCGAGGAGTGCATAAGGGAACGGTTTCCCGCATGGAAGGAATACCGCGCCTGGACGAGCGGGATGATCCGCCAGAAGATTGAGAAAAGGGACGGAATCAAAATTCCGGATGTAAAGGGAGCGCTGATTCAGATGGCGGCTGATGGTATGACAGAGGTCATTGTGCAGCCGACGCATGTTTTAAATGGAATTGAAAATGATCAGATGCAGGAGACGGTGAACACATGTCGGCATCTGTTTTCGAGGGTTGAGACTGGAAATCCGCTGTTGACTACACAGGAGGATAATCGCCGGATGATCCAGATCGTGTCCAGGGAGATGGAGCCGAAATCCGATGAAGCACTGGTTCTGATGGGGCATGGGACAGAGCATTATGCGAATTCAATCTATGCCGCTCTGGATTATCAGTTTAAGGATATGGGTTATCCGAATATTTTTATGGGGACAGTGGAGGCTTATCCGGCGCTGGATTCGCTGATCCGTCAGGTGAAGGAAAAGAACCTGGAGAAGGTTGTTCTGGCGCCTTTTATGATTGTGGCAGGGGATCACGCGGAAAATGATCTGGCGGGTCTGGAGGAGGATTCCTGGAAAAGCCGGTTTGAAAAGGCTGGATTTGCGGTGACATGTGTTCTGAAGGGCCTGGGAGAGTATGCGGGGGTGCGGGAACTGTTTCTGGATCATGTGCTGGAGGCTATGAAACGGGGCGGGATGGCAGAAAAATAGACGAAAATACAGGAGGCGAAGGTTTGGCAATACGGATGGCGGGCATTGACCACGAAAATGCCCCGATTGATATACGTACCGTTTTTTCTTTTACAAAGAAAAGTATGGCAGAAGCGCTGGAAATCTTAAGAAGGGTGAAAGGAGTCGAAGGGTGCGTCATGATCTCCACCTGCAATCGGATGGAGCTTTATCTGAGTACAGGAGAGGAGTTTGACAGTGACATTTATGAGTTGCTTTGCGCTATCCGGGACATTCCCGGCTCGCTCGACTATCGCCCTTATTTTTGCTTCCGGCAGGAGCGGGAGGCCGTGCACCATCTTTTCCGCCTTGCGGCGGGGCTGGAATCGCGGATTTTAGGCGATGATCAGATCGTGACACAGGTAAAAGACGCACTTGGGTTTTCCAGAGAGCAGTATGCCGCGGATCATGTTCTGGAGACGCTCTTCCGGATGGCGGTCACCGCGGCGAAAAAGGTGAAGACCCGCGGAGCATTGTCTTCCACCGACCAGTCTGCTGTCCGTGCAGCAATTCTGACATTGAAAAAAGACGGCTATACCTTTGCGGGGAAAAAGTGCATGGTAATCGGCAACGGTGTGATGGGAAAGCTGGCCGCGACAGAACTCCGTCAGCAGGGGGCGGATGTGACAGTGACTGTGCGCCAGTATCGCAGCGGTGTGGTGGAAATTCCACCGGAGTGTTCGCGCATTGATTACGGGCGCAGGATGGAACTGTTCGGAGAATGCGACTATGTGCTGAGTGCGACCGTCAGCCCGAATTATACACTGACCAGGGAACTGGTGGAAAATTGCAGGAAAAGGATGGCTGATCGAGAAGACCTTGTAATATTGAACGACGCTGGAAAGGAGCAGATCCCTGCTGATCCTGTCGAAGATGTTTCGCTCAGGCCGGTCGTGTTGATTGACCTGGCAGTGCCACGGGACATTGATCCATCCGTGGCGGAGTTGGACGGCGTGCGCCTGTATGACATTGACTGTTTCCGTGAGGAAGCGGTAAGCGAGGCACAAAAACAGGCGATTGCCGACGCGGAGCTCTTGTTTGAGAAGCAGATGGAAGAATTTTTCAACTGGTATGAATGCCTGGATGTGATTCCGAAAATCCAGGCGATTAAAGAACAGGTCGCGCTTGATCTGGAAAAACGTCTGACCAGACAGCTGCGCAGCCTGCCGGTTCCGATGCAGGAAAAGGAAGCATTGGATAAAGAAATAGAGGCTGCGGCTGAGCGCACGATGAATAAGCTGCTCTTCGGACTGCGCGGCTGCGTAAGCGACGCGGCATTCCGGGAGTGCATCGAAGGGTTGGGAAAATTGTATGATCCGGAAAATTGATTATTTTTGCCTGCAGAGCAGGATTTATCCTGCAATCTGAAGCAAACTGGATGTTACGATTTTCAGAATAAAAAGGATTGAAATGATAAAATGACCAGAAAGATTATTATCGGAAGCCGGGAAAGCCGTCTGGCTGTGATTCAGTCGGAGATGGTGCGGCAGTACATACAGCGCAGTCATCCGGAGCTGACTGTGGAAATCCTCACGATGAAGACCACCGGCGATAAAATACTGAATCAGTCCCTGGAAAAAATCGGCGGCAAGGGGCTTTTTGTGAAGGAACTGGACGCAGCGCTGCTGGACGGCCGTTCTGATCTGTCCGTTCACAGCCTGAAGGATGTTCCGATGGAATTGCCACAGGAGCTGCCTTTGATCGCGTTTTCCGCGCGGGAGGATGTGCGCGATGCGTTAATTCTTCCGGACGGTGCGAAGAAACTGGATTTTTCAAAGCCGGTCGGCTGCTCCTCCAGGCGCAGGATGCTGCAGTTTGCGCAGCTGTATCCGCAGGCGGCCTTTGCCCCGATCCGCGGCAACGTGCAGACCCGGCTGAAAAAACTGGATGGAGGCGAGTACTGCGCGACGATTCTGGCTGCGGCCGGACTGAAACGTCTTGGCCTTGAAGATCGAATCAGCCGGTATTTTACAACCGAAGAAATGATTCCGTCGGCCGGACAGGGAATCCTGGCGGTACAAGGGCGCGCAGGGGAGGATTACGGATTCCTGGAGGGATATTCAGACGCGGAGGCAGAAGCCTGTGCACAGGCGGAGCGTGCTTTTGTGCGGGCACTTGGTGGAAATTGTACTACACCGGTAGCGGCGTATGCGAGGCCGGACGTAAAAGACAGCAGACTTTTGCGGTTACGGCTGGACGTCTTTTACTTTGATGAAGCGACCGGAAAGAGCTGCAGGGACAGGACGACAGGGAGCATGGATAACCCGGCAGCGCTGGGAGAAGCCTTGGCAGGGAAGATAAAAAGACACCTCTTGTAATCAGTCTCCTTTTCAGAATTTGATTGTTTGATCTGAATCGGATGACTGCGCCAAAATGAACGGTATGTTTTGAAATAGGTTGACCGCAACCCTATAAGCTTTAAATAATGAGTAGTTCACAAATGGTTTTTTTGTTACCGATATAGTATGGAGATAGAAATAAAGATGACAACCGTATATTTTGTGCGGCACGCGGAGCCGGATTATGAAAATCATAACGATATGAATAGGGAGCTGACGGCCAGGGGCCTGCGTGACCGTGACCGGGTTACAGCCTATCTGCGCGATAAAAACATCCATGCTGTCATATCCTCCCCTTATAAGCGGGCAGTCGATACAGTAAAAGCGTTTGCCGATGAGCAGAATCTTCCGATGGAAATTGTGGATGATTTCAGAGAGCGGAAAGTGGACAGTGTCTGGATCGACGATTTTCAGTCCTTTTCCAAAAGGCAGTGGGCAGATTTTACCTATAAGCTTTCGGACGGAGAATGTTTAAGAGAGGTTCAGCAGAGAAATGTTGCGGCTCTGGAGGCTCTTCTTAAAAAATATCCGGGGAAAAATCTTGTAGTGGGCAGTCATGGTACCGCTTTAGGTACCATTATCAACTTCTATGATCCATCCTTTGGATATCAGGAGTTTGACAAAATCAAAAATATCATGCCCTGGGTGGTGAAGCTTGAATTTGAAGGCAGCCGATGTGTCTCGATCGATCAGCAGGAGTTTTGCGGAAAGGTCACATTAGTGGGTGCGGGTCCGTCGGATCCCGGGCTTTTCACATTAAAGGGAAAGCGGGCACTTGAAACGGCAGAGGTCGTGGTATTTGACGCGCTGGTCGGACAGGGGATTTTGAACATGATTCCCGATACGGCGGAGGCGATCAATGTCGGAAAGCGTGCGAGCCATCATACACTGCCGCAGGAGGAGATCAGCAGACTGCTTGTACAGAAAGCAAAAGAGGGCAAGCGTGTGGTGCGGCTCAAAGGCGGAGATCCCTTTCTCTTTGGCCGCGGCGGAGAGGAAATTGAGGAACTGGTTCAGGCGGGGGTGCCGTTTGAAGTGGTGTCCGGAGTGACATCCGCGCTGGCGGTCCCGGCATACCAGGGGATCCCCGTGACACACCGGGATTTCTGCTCTTCTGTACACATTATTACGGGGCACAAACGGGCGGCAGCAGGAGATGTCCGGCATCCGGTAAAGAACTCTGCGGATTTTGCGACAAAAAAATTTGCGGATACAGTTGACTCTGCCTCTGCCCATACAGTTCCGAATAATGAAAGCGTTTTGGATATTGATTTTGAGGCGCTGGTTCACACGAAAGGGACGCTTGTTTTCCTGATGGGCGTGAGCGCGCTCGGAGATATTTGCCGCGGGCTGCTCGCGGCCGGCATGGATCCCGGAACGCCGGCCGCCCTTCTGATGCAGGGGACAACCGCCCATCAGCGCCGCATTCTGGCGACGGTGGCGACTCTGGAGGAGGAAGTCAGACGGCAGGGCTCCGGTACGCCGGCAATTATTGTGGTCGGGGAGGTCTGCTCTCTCTCTGAACAGTTTTCGTGGGTAGACCGGCAGCCGCTCGGCGGCGTAAAGGTGCTGCTGACACGCCCGAAGGAGCTGATCAGTGAAACGGCTGCGAAGCTGCGAGAAAAAGGAGCCGAGGTTCTGGAAATCCCGGCAATTCGCACGGAAAGAATTCCGCATAATGAGCGGCTTTCGCAGGCATTCGAAAGGCTGGATTCTTACCAGTGGGTTGTGTTTACCAGCCCGACCGGGGTACGGGTGTTCTTTGAAGAAATGGCAGAACGCGAAATGGACTGCCGTGCACTTGGCTCAGTTAAATTCGCCGTGATCGGAAAAGGAACGAAAAAGGCCCTTGCGGAGCATGGATTTTATGCGGATCTGATGCCGGAGATTTACAATGCGGCACATTTGGGAAGGGCGCTAAAGGACAGGCTAAGCTCTCAAAATGATGGGCGCGACTTGCCGCCGACCGACAGGGAGGGGGCGATACCTCAGCAGCGCCCATCCAACGCGAAGCGTTTTCAAAATGATGGGCGCGACTTGCCCTCGCATATTCTCATTCCGCGCGCCGCAGCTGGATCGCCGGAATTAATTGCCGAACTGGGGGATGGTTTTTTCATAGACGATATTCCGACCTACGAGACCCGATATGAATCCAGCCGTTTTGTAGACCTGCCAAAAGAACTTGCTAGCGGGAAAATTGATTATGTGCTGTTTACCAGTGCATCCACTGTCCGTGGATTCGCAGCTGTATTGGAAGAAACATCTCCTTCCTGCGGCTGGCAGATGTCCCATCAGCAAGGCGAGGCTCCGGAAATTGATTTCACAAGGATACAGGCCATCTGTATCGGGAAACAGACCGAGGCCGCCGCAGCCGCGTTGGGCATGAAGACCTGGGTGGCCGCGGAGGCTTCCATTGACAGCCTGATAGAGCGTTTGTGCGAGGTAAGGCAGGGAATTTGGTGAAAGGGTACGAATACATTTATATAGGATATTTTGCAGGATAATTTACGAGATATTCTAAAGTATAATTTTCTTGACTTCATTTAGGCAGACCGATACAATATAAAAAGATAACGACAGGAAAGGAGGGAATCTTTCGTGGCGAAAATATTTAATGTAAACGGAGCATGCCGACCGGACGAGCATTATATGGTAGACCTGACATCCAGACTGGAAGCAATTAAAAAGATGGTGGATGCCGGAGATTATTTTACCATTAACAGGGGACGGCAGTATGGGAAAACGACGACATTACAGGCACTGGCCTCTTATTTAAAAAAAGATTATATTGTGGTCAGCCTCGATTTTCAGAAGCTTGGAGCGGATAAATTCGTAAATGAAAACCAGTTTTCCATTGCCTTTGCCAAACGCTTTCTGAGAAAAATCAGTCTGGATAATGAACTGGATGAGGAGCTTCTTCTTCCTTTAAAAACTGGATTAAGAGAGGAACGTGATGATATCGAGCTGCTGGAGCTGTTTGATTATCTGTCCGATATTTGCGCGGAAGCAGACAAACCGATTGTTCTGATGATAGATGAGGTGGACGCCTCGATGAACAATCAGGTATTTTTAAGCTTTCTGGCACAGCTGCGTGCGGATTATCTGGACCGGAGACAGACGCCGACCTTTCAGTCGGTCATTCTTGCGGGAGTACATGATATTAGAAATATCAGGAGGAAGATTCGCCCTGATGAAGCTCATCAGCCTAACAGCCCCTGGAACATTGCAGCAAGATTCCAGGCGATAACTCCGCATATTTTAGGACTAATTTCGTAGCCTGACCATCGGATTTCAT
>JAJQBS010000109.1 GCA_021203145.1 Lachnospiraceae bacterium
TTCTCTTAGTTTCTCCGCCCTCATTTGTGCTAATAAACGGGGGCGGGAACTAAAGATTAATAAACAGCTACTATACCTATTATATGCCCGCAGCTGACCACTCTCCGCCAACCACCATTCACTGGCCGTTAACTGCCAGCCACTATTCACCGGTCTTTAACTGCCAACCACTAATCGCTGACCACTGCTAACTACTAACCGCTAACCACTAATCACTGCTCACTCCTCACTACTCAGCAGTCACTACATCCGCAGGCTTTTTCGCGCCCTCCTTCATGCGCTTCTGCATATGGCGCACAACGCAGGAAAGGGTAAAATTAATGACAAAATAGATGACGCAGGCAAATCCGAACAGGACAAATACGTCTGATACATTGATAACGCCCGTGCCGTTGTAGCGGTTTGCGGAGCTCATGATCTGCTTGGTTCTCGCCATCAGCTCAATGACCGCCACATTTGCCAGATAGGAGGAATCCTTGATCGTTGTGATGACCTGGGAAAGCAGCGTCGGGATAATATTCCGATAGGCCTGCGGGAGAATGATATAAACCATAACCTGCACCGTATTGAAGCCCTGGGAATGTCCGGCTTCAAACTGTCCCTGTGCAACGGAATTGAGACCTCCGCGCACGATCTCGGCAATGACGGAGGAAGTAAACAGTACCAGCGCCACCGCCCCTTTGAAAAGAAGCTTGACATCCGCCGCTGAATTCAGGCCGAACATTTTCCGATCCAGGAAAAATGGGGTCGGACAGAAAACCAGACAGATAAAAATCCACAGAAGCAGCGGCGTGTTCCGGAATACTTCAATATAAATCGTCGCGATCCAACGGAAAATTCTGGTTCTGCCGCTGTTGCAATAGTTTCTCACCAGAGCCAGAACCGATCCGATCAGGATCCCAAATCCAACCGCAATTACAGAGATAATCAGGGTAAAACCGACACCCTTCATCAGATACTGCAAAATCGCCGTATTTCTCAGCATGGAAAGGCTCGCGTTCAAGGTGCTCATGCGTTCTCCACCCCCTTCTCTGTGCTTCCGCGTCCGGCCACGACCACTCTCTGATCCCTCTGCTTCAGTCTAGCCTCCCAGGTGCTTGCCAGCTTCGAAAGCGGGAAGCAGATAATAAAGAACAGGACGCCGCTCACCAGATAAGCCGGGCCATACGCGCCTCCGGTCGTCGCACCGGTCACAAAGCTGTAAGTCAGTGAAATCAGATCCGTCCCGCCGATAATATACAGGCAGGAAGTATTCTTAATCAGATTGACCACCTGATTTACCATGGGTGGCAGAATAATCTTGATGCTCTGCGGGAGGATAATGTAGTACATCTCGCCAAAGTAATTGAAGCCCTGTGACTGGGCGGCCTCAAACTGCCCTTTGGGAATCGACTCAATGCCGGCCCGGATCACCTCGGCCATATAGGCGCCGTGATAGATGCCCAGGGAAACGATACCCGTCCGGATAATGCCGATGCTGTGCCCCGAAAACGCGAGTGCGTAATATAAAAAGCACAGCTGCAGCATGACCGGCGTATTCTGGACAAACTCCACATAGACACGCGAAATCACTTTCAGTATCCAGTTATGTCCCGTTGCAAACAATCCCAGCACAATGCCGATC
Organism: Lachnospiraceae bacterium; assembly: GCA_021203145.1. GTDB lineage: Bacteria > Bacillota > Clostridia > Lachnospirales > Lachnospiraceae > Choladousia. The sequence goes on from JAJQBS010000109.1 coordinate 1,625, forward strand.
ACCATCGCGAGCAAAATGGCAAGTACCGCCGTCCGCACCGTGGTGGCGAGCCCATGCAGAAAAGTAGCCCGGTAAGTCCAGACCTTTAGCCACGCTGTCGCCGAAAAAATTCCTGACATTCTTATCCTCCAAAATCGTAACCGTCCAAAACAGCAGAAAAGTAACTTTCCGACTGCTCTCAAATGATACACGCACCCCGGGATGTGCGGAAGAACCACACAAACCCGAAGTGCATATTCTGTCAGCGATTGTTATCCGTCATATATCTGCCTGGATATTGCTATCTGCCAAAAAGGCTGCCTGGATATTATTATCTGCCCGGATAACATTTTCTGTCTCATACATCTGCCGGAATTGCACCTGTTCTCAGTTCAGTTCTGCAGGTTTCTCCGGCAGATGCACGTTTTCCTTTTGTGGCAGGTCATCAGTCGAGCGCGTACTCCTCGATAAAGCCTTCGATCGTGCCGTCATTCAGCCAGCGGTTGATCAGCGTATCTACATAGGTCGAGAATCCAGAATCCTTCGTGGTAGCAACGCCGTATTCCTGCGGAGCAAACTCTGCGTCGATATAGGAACGTCCCTCTGTCTTGTAGATCGCCAGGATGGACTTGTCTACGCAGAACGCGTCGACCTCGTCAGACTCAAGAGCCGTCGAGATTGCAGGATAATCGTCATACTGGCGGAAGGATACGCCCTCTGTCCAGAGTGCCGGGTCAAACGTCTCAGAATCATAATCATCGCCGCTGATCACACCGGCATCAATCATCGCCTCTACAAGCGATCTCGCCGAGGTAGAACCAGAAGAAACGCCGACGGTCTTATCCACCAGGCCTTCCAGGTCCGTAATTTCACTGGAATCCTTTACAAGAACGGTAACATGATCCGTATAATACGGCGTAGAGAAATCCCAGCTCTCTTTTCTCTCATCTGTGATTGTGAAGGTAGCGATGACACAGTCAATATCGCCGGAGTCCAGAAGCTCGGTCCTGGTAGCGGCCGTAACGGTTGTAAACTCTACGTCCACGCCCAGCTCTTCCGCAATCAGGTTCGCGATATCAATCTCCATACCAGAATACTCGCCCGTCAGCGTGTCCTGATAGCCAAAGCCCTCTACTGCGTTCTTCACGCCGACACGCAGGATACCCCGGTCAATGATCTCCTGAATATCATCCGTAATCACCAGAGCCGCTTCGGTCTCAGATTCCGCTTCCGTCTCCTCCTCGGCAAACGCCATGGTTCCGCAAAGAGACACCGCCATCGCGAGCGAAAGTCCCAGTGCAAGCAATTTTCTCATCTTCATAATGATTCCTCCTGCATTTTTTATGATTTTCCAGAAATGACAAACCGTCATTCCACCGCCCGTCTGCTTTCAAAAAAAGCAACAGGCATAACTACAGTTACCTTTTATAACCATTCAAAACAGCAGTCCCTACTCTGCTTTTATCTCTGGCAGCTCGCGCCACTGTTCTGAAATGTTATCTGTCACAAATGCTATCTGTCACTGCTCCGCCATCACTATCTGCATTTTCCCTCTGATATATGGGCAAGATCCTTAATACGATGTAAATTCTGTAATACGCGATGAATTCATATTATACTGCACGCCTGAAACATTTACAGTCGTATAAAACGAATTGCATTCAGAACGTGTTAAATTGGAACCAGTCACTGTAAATTTCAGTGATGTTCAGTATAGATGGGTTCCATATTCCGGAATGGATTCTGTATTTGCGGTGGATCACATACTTACTTCCGTATAATCTTCCCCAGAAACTGCTTCAGGCGCTCATTCTGGGGATTTTCAAAGAAATGATCCGGCGTACCTTCTTCCAGGATCTGCCCGTCCGCCATAAAAACAACCCTGTCAGCCACCTCCCTGGCAAATCCCATCTCATGCGTCACAACCACCATGGTGATTTTCTCGTGCGCAAGCTTAATCATGACGTCCAGCACCTCCTGGATCGTCTCTGGATCCAGAGCTGAAGTCGGCTCGTCAAAAAGGATAATCTTTGTCTGTGCGCAGAGCGCCCGCGCGATCGCGATACGCTGCTGCTGCCCGCCTGAAAGTGTCGTCGGGTAGACATGCGCCTTATCCGTGAGTCCTACCACCTCAAGGTAGTGATAAGCAAGCTTTTCCGCCTCTGCTTTACTCTTATGGTGAAGCTTCATCGGAGCCAGCGTCAGGTTTTTCAGCACAGACATGTGCGGATAAAGATTAAACTGCTGGAACACCATCGACATATTGTCCCGGACGATCTTCGTCTTATTTCTGGTGGTGATCTCCTGGCCGTCAATATACACATGCCCGCTCGTCGGCGTTTCCAGAAAGTTCATACACCTGACCGTCGTCGACTTCCCGGAACCGGAAGGCCCGATAATTACCAGCTTCTCGCCCTCCGCCACCTCCAGATTCACATCCTTGAGGACGTGCAGGCCGCCGAAATATTTATTGACATTCTCCAGTTTAATCATAAAAATTTCTCCTTCAAACGCTAAAAATAACATAGAAAAAGGGCGTCTGAAATAAATCCAGACGCCCTTGCCTTGTCAGTATCTTAATTCAAAACAGATGGTATGTCAAGCAATTTTTTACAAAGTTTTTCACCCGGAGAAAATTTTTCCTTTACAAATCCGGTAATGACTGGTACAATAAGGTCGTCTGGACAGCAGGGTACCGGCAACGATGTTGTCCCTTTCGGGGTATGGCGTAGCTTGGTAGCGCGCGCGGCTGGGGGCCGCGAGGTCGCAGGTTCAAATCCTGTTGCCCCGATTTTTGCTGTTGCAGACATTGATCGGATAGGGGAGTTTTTTCTCCCCTATCCGATTTTACAAAGCAGAGCAAGGTGTTCTACGGCGGATCTATTGAGGCACGAAAGTAATTTTAAGTATAGGAAGGCTATTATATGATGTATCAATTCATGACACTTTCCTTCTTATGAATGGAAAAATATCGATGGATTTTCCGATGACGAAATCGCCGGCTATCAGGAATATCTGGAGGCCGTGGCCCACATTGTTATTCGTCTGGCCAGGGAGGGAGGATTTGATAATGCCGCAAATTTTTAAAATCGGTTCTTATCTGATCTATTCTGGTCAAATGAGAACGAGCCTCTGGAACCCATCCACGTACATGTCTCAGAAGGTTTTCCGACAGAGCATTCGACCAAAATCCGGATTACAAAAAGCGGAAAATGCCTGCTTTGCAACAACAATTCACATATCCCGAGCCGCAAGCTGCGGAACATTATGGATGTTATTGAAGCCAGGCATTTAGAAATTCAGAAAAAATGGTACAGTTATTTCAAAGAAATAGATTTTTATTGCTGATCTCACTGAAATAATGCAGGGGGATATTTTCCCGCCTCCACCAGCTCCAGTATGGACTGCTTCACGATCGGCACATCCTCCCGGAATGTCACGCCAAACCACCTGTCATTCGACGGCAGTACCGTGATATCTACCTTTCTCTCTTTCAGCATCCGATCCGCAATGGTCGGGAGGAGATATTCCGCTTTCAGCTTATTCTCGTCCAGATTGTAGAGGAATTTTACAAATCCTCTTTCCAGCTCGTCCATAAAGTCCGGCGTGAAGCCCCAGAAATTCATGGATACCAGAGAATCCGGATCCAGTCGGATCAGGCTGGCATTGCCTGAGTATACGGCGGCGCCGCCATCGGAGGTCTTTAAAATATCCCTGGTCTCCAGGATCTCAATCAGTTCGTCCTCTTCGTTCAGCCGGCAGATTCCTCTTGTCACACCCCCATGCTTGGAGAGGGTATTTTTCAGGATAAATCCTGCCATGCAAAAATGATAGCGTCCGTCCATGGACGGCTTTGAGTCAACCAAAAACTGATGTACCTTGCAAAAGGCATCCTTTCCATAATAATCATCCGCATTGATCACGGCAAATGGCTCATGTATGACTTCGCGGCAGGCCAGAATCGCCTGGCCTGTCCCCCACGGCTTCTCTCTTCCTTTGGGTACGGCATAGCCGCCCGGAAGATCCTCCAGTTCCTGAAAAGCGTATTCTACCTTTATCTGTTTTGCAATCCGATCTCCAATAATCTCACGGAAGTCCTTTTCCATAGAATGGCGAATAACGAAAACGATTTTAGTAAATCCTGCCTTGATTGCGTCGTAAATGGAATAGTCCATAATGATCTCGCCGCCGGGTCCAAATGGCGTCAGCTGCTTTACTCCGCCTCCACCGAAACGACTTCCGATGCCTGCCGCCATAATAACCAGTGTCGTATCTCTCATAACTTTCCCCTTTGCCTCTGTTTTAGTAGCTATAGAAATCACACCAGCCGGAGCGTGTTCCCGGGATTAAACAAGTGAGACCGGACACCTCCGATACAGCCATCCCTGCGACGTGTTACACCAACCATTAAAAACTGATATAATCCGTCAGTCTGGATCAGCCATACTCCTCCCAGAACTGGTGTGATAAGCAAATTATAAAAACACTGTAGATAAGGACAAAATTCTCAGCCCTTCACCTTAAGCCGGATAAGCCTTGTTCTTTTCATCCGCCATGGTCGGATCAATTTTCTGTTCCTGTGCCTGTCTGTATTTGAAGAAATCTACGGCTACCTGCGGGAAGAGCGCGTAGCTCAGCACGTCCTCATCCTGCTCGGACCACTGGGCGATCTCGCCGCGCAGCGTGTCGAGCTCGTCCGGGATCAGGTCAGCCGGGCGGCAGGTAATCACTTCCGCGTCGCCAATGCACTTCTTCTGTACTTCCTCGTTAAACGGCTTTACGGTAGCGCCGTACTTTCCGCTCAGGATATCCTTTGTCTCCTTGGTGACCATCTTATAGCGCTCGCCGCCGACGATGTTCATCACGGCCTGTGTGCCGACAATCTGAGACGACGGCGTCACCAGAGGCGGCTCACCGAGATCTTTTCTTACCTTCGGCACCTCCTCAAGCACTTCGTAATACTTGTCTTCTGCGTGCATATCCTTCAGCTGCGAGGTCAGGTTCGAGAGCATGCCGCCCGGCACCTGATAGAGCAGCGTCTTGATATTGACGCCCATGTTCTTCGGGTTCAGCAGACCGGTCTCCAGCGCCTCATCGCGCATCGGGCGGAAGTAGTCCGCAATCTCGTCGAGCAGCTGGCTGTCAAATCCGGTGTCATACGGGGTTCCCTTGAAGGTCTCCACCATGACCTCGGTCGCCGGCTGAGAAGTACCCAGTGCAAACGGGGACATAGCGGTGTCGATGACGTCAACGCCAGCCTCCACTGCCTTCATATAGGTCATGGAAGCGACGCCGGAGGTATAGTGCGTGTGCAGCTGGATCGGCAGCTTCACTGCGCTCTTTAACGCGGACACCAGCTCGGTCGCCTGATACGGCAGAAGCAGGCCGGCCATATCCTTGATGCAGATGGAATCCGCTCCCATCTCTTCAATTTTCTTCGCCAGATCTACCCAGTATTCCAGCGTGTATGCGTCGCCCAGCGTGTAGGACATCGCCACCTGCGCGTGTACCTTCTCCTTGTTTGCCACCGTAACTGCGGTCTGCAGGTTGCGCAGATCGTTCAGGCAGTCAAAAATACGGATAATGTCAATGCCGTTGGCGGCAGATTTCTGTACAAAATACTCCACTACATCGTCCGCGTACGGGCGGTAGCCCAGGATGTTCTG
>JAJQBS010000074.1 GCA_021203145.1 Lachnospiraceae bacterium
CAGAGTTTTGGCTCTATTTTATTTTTGGTTGCGGCCGGAGGTCCGCGTTATGAATCGTTTAAACAGTTTGATTGTGCTATTCCCTCTGTGTACCGCTGCAGTTCTTCTGCTTGCAGCACCGATGATCTACGTGTTTCGCTTCAGCGAAATGAAAAATAAGAAATTCGCCCTGGCCGCATACGTACTTCTTCTGGTCTGGATCGCGCGTTTTCTGGTCGGGTATCTGGCCGGATTCGTGTTCTCGGAGGAAAGCAGCGGGCTTTCTTTTGTGGAAGAGATCATGAACAGCCTGATCCATGCGCTGCAGACGTTCAGCATGGACGAGGACTACACGGACTATACGGTGACAGGGAAACATCTCCTGGAATCGGTAGGACTCTCAAACTGGGCGATCGTCTACGGTTTTTTTATGTCGCTGCTAAATATCTGCGCCCCGATCCTCGGCGGCGCGATTTTGCTGGATATTCTGACGAATCTGTTCCCGAAGTTTAAGCTGCGCTTTCTTTCAGGGAAGGACGTGTTTGTGTTTTCAGAGCTGAATGACGCGTCGGTCACCCTCGCGGAGGATATCTGCGCGGAGGATCATTTCCGGCTGATCATGGGGAGCGGAGAGAAAAGCCGGACAGATGGAAACCAGACTGGCAGCCGGCATGCAGGAAAAAATCGTATGGGCAGGGAGTTTCGGAATGAAAAACCGGTCCTGGTCTTTACGGATACCTATGCCGATGAAAGCGAGGAATCGAGCGCGGAGCTGATCGACCGGGCGAAGGCGCTGGGCGCGATCTGCGTGAGGGAGGACATGATGTTCCTTTCCTTCCGCAAGGCTGCCACCGTCTCCTATTTCCTGTTGGATTCCTCTTATCAGGGCAGCATGAACGCACTGGACATTTTGCTGAAAAATGGGAATGGTTCAAAAACACTCTGGCCGTCTGACCGGGACAGACCTCATAAAATCAGGAATTTCTTAAAAAGATTTACCCGCTCACAGGATGCGCCCGCCAGGTCTGATGCGGGAAAAGACTTCCCAAAGGATGAGATTCTGACCAGAATCTATCTGTTTTCGGAGGATGGCAACACAGGAAATCTGATCAGCAATGTCTGTGCCCGCCATAAGGAAAATGCGGAGCATGTGATGATCCGCACCGTGAGGAGCTATCGCAATGCTGTAGTAAACCTGATGTATGACGTTCCCCTGTTTCTCTCATTCCTCGCCGAATCGAAGCCGGTTTCGGCGCCTCATGGCTCTTCAATATCTATGGCAAAGCCAAAAGACCTCTGCGTCACGATCCTCGGCGACAGCCAGATTGCGGCGGAGCTTTTTAAGGCTGCCTACTGGTGCGGACAGATTTATGGCGTCCGGCTTCATCTGAATGTGGCAGCCCAAAACGCGCAGCAGTTTGAGCAAAGGATTCGGCAGGATTGCCCGGAGCTTCTGCCTTCCTGTGACCCGGATTCAGAAATCCTGAGAGTCTTTCCAAATGACCCGGATGCCGCGAAAAATCCACCTTATTCTGTTATGCCGCGCTTTCTGTCGATAGCGGATGACGCCTGCTTTCTGGAACTGCCGGAAGAGCTCCTGAAAAAGACCGATTATTTTGCGGTGGCATTTGATTCCGACCGTAAAAACCTTGATGCCTCGGACTGGCTTTCGCAAAAGATTGTGCAGAATCTGCTTGATGCGGGAGAGAACCGTCACCCGGTGATTGCTGTTTCCATCTTCGACAGAGTCCTTGGCGAAGCGGCCGAACAGCTTACACCAGAGCCATTTCACCCATATCTGATTCCGTTCGCCGACAGAAAGAGCAGATTTAACTGTAAAAATGTATTTATTTCAGACTTTTCAGGCGACGCGAATGAGAGCGCGGTGATTTATGATAAGAGCAAAGAAAAGAAGGAACGGGACGATGAGTACAAATTCTGGGCAAACATTGCCCGGACGATCCATGTCCCCTACAAGATGTTTGGAATCGGGGCCGTGGAGGGAATCCGCCTGCACGGACACGGCGTCAAATCTGAATACCAGTATACAAAGGAAATCCCTTATAACGGACAGCAGGCTGACGAGCTCGCCTGGATCGAGCATCGCAGATGGAACGCATTTATGCGAAGCCAGGGATTTTGCCAACCGACGAAAATTCAGCTGGCCTCTTATTATAAAAATCCAGGCCTGCCAGGAGCTACACAAAAATATGTGGCCGGGAAGCTGCACTCCTGTCTGGTGGAGAGCAGCGTGACGCCGACCACGCCCGCTCCATGGCCATTGCTGACGGAAAAGGGCATGGACGGCCTGGATATCATAACCAGGTACCTGGATCTGCTGGAGAGCCGCTGCAGGATAGGGGCGGATCCGGAAATTATCACGGACGAGGCGCTCATGGAGCTGGCTTCCCGGAGCCAGGATCTGAAGTCGGATTATAAACAATACGATTATCCGAAATACGATGAGCCGCTGAATGCGCTCCTTTTATGGTATCCCGAAACATAATTTAAGCCGTAACAGCCAGGCAGGATCCCCTGGCAATCTGTGAAAAAAATGTTGCATGCAGCACAGATTTATAGTATATTTTTAATCAGGAAACACCAATTCATTTAAGGAGGACACGGTTATGAATATGGCGGCAAAGGTTACACAGGCGTATCTTGAATCAAAGAGCCTGAAAACCAAGGTGATGGGTGAGGATGGAGAAGCCCTGATTGCTTATTTTGGATGCAAAAACGTTGATTCCCTGCAGATCGTCCTTGTTTTCAACGACAAAGGAACGAATGTACATATTATGGGACGCGAATTTTGCAAGATTCCGGAGGATAAAAAGCCGGCAATGTATAAGGTATGCTCAGAGCTGAACAGCCAGTTCCGCTGGGTAAAGTTCTATGTAAAAGAGGATGAGAATACTGTTGTGGCGGATGATGACGCCGTCATTCAGCTGGATTCCTGCGGTGCGGAATGCTTTGAGCTCATGCTTCGTATGAGTTCGATTATCGACGACGCTTATCCGATCCTTATGAAAGCAGTCTGGGCATAAAATAAGTATCATGCTTCAGGACAGTATGGGGGAAGCGTGATCGTGAGAGGCCGTAAGGGCCTTTCATTTTTTACTGTAAGCATGGAGTCGTAACATACCCGGGAAGAGGACAGTATTATGAACGAAAGTATGATTTACCATATGATTGAGCAGTTCGCCGGAGAGTACAGGGAAAAAGACAAGGGCCTTACTGTCTATCATATTCTCTATGGATGCGCGAAGCTTCTGTGCATGGATCAGAATACGCTGAATGCGATGTTTTCCGATGAGGCACAGCAGACGGAGCTGAAAAAAATCCTGGAGCTTTTTGACGCGAATGAGATTGACTATACGCTTATGAAGGACGGCATGCCGATTCTTCTGCTGCGCCGTACGACTACGGAGCAGGATCAGACGGATGCAAAGCGGATTCTGGAGAGACAGGAGGAGGCTCCGGAGCAGGAGTATGCCTATGGGATTTTAAAAACGATTCTTGGCGGAGGGATTCCGGAAATTACCCTGATGAAGAAGAATCATACGCTGGACGGCATTATCGCCTATGCGGATCGCCTTTCAGGCAAAAAACCTGTGTCCGGATCCTCTGCTCCCCGGACGGACAGCCGTACGCCAGGGCAAAGCGATGCGCCTGCTCCGGCGGGGGAAGAAACCGGAGCGGAGCCGAAGGACGCGTCAGCTCCGCCGGAAACGGCGGGAGAAGCAGCTTCTGCCATATCCTCTGCCGGCTCAGATAGCCCATCCGGCACTGAGACAGACTCAGGCTCAGGTGATACGGCGGCTCAGATCAACGCCCTTTTATCAGGCGGGCTGGCCGGTTCATCCGGTGCACCAGGCGGCGCAGGCCAGACGGGTGCCCAGGCCGGGTCTTCCGGCCCGACGGCCGGTGCCCGGACAACAGATGCACCCGGAACGATCCCTGCACCGACTGTTTTGCCTGCCGCGCGGACCGAAACAGCCGAGGTTTCGGCCAGCGACAGTGCGCGGACTGAGCCTGCCAGCTCCAGGGATAGCTTCCAGATACTGATCTCCCGTACAAAAAAGCTCTATTCGGATCTTTTGGGCAAGGTGAAGGGGCAGGACGAGGCAATCCGGATCTTTGTAGAAGGCTACTTCCAGGCCGAGGTGTTCCGGGAGACAAAAAAGGATGCCGGTAAGCCGAGCGCGACGTTCCTCTTTGCGGGACCTCCGGGGGTCGGCAAGACTTATCTTTCCGAGACTGCCGCTGATCTTCTGGGACTTCCATTTGCCCGGTTTGATATGAGCGAGTATACAGACCCGACCTCCACGCAGATTTTTGCCGGCTCAGACCGCAATTATAAAAGCGCGAAGCCCGGAAAGGTGACCTCCTTTGTAAAGGAGCATCCGAAATGCGTGGTGCTTTTCGATGAAATTGAGAAGGCGGATATCAGCGTCATTTATCTCTTTTTACAGATTCTCGACGCGGGTACGCTGACGGACAGCTTCGACGAGAAGCCGGTCTCATTTAAGGACACGATTCTGATCTTTACGACCAATGTCGGAAAGGCTCTTTACGAAAAAGACCGGGATACGAATCTTTCGGTGCTGCCGCGCTCCGTAATTATGGACGCGCTGAGTACCGAGACGGACCAGTATGGCCGCGAGCGTTTCCCTGCTGCGATCTGCTCCCGGTTTTCAGCAGGCAATGTCGTGATGCTCAACCATCTGGGGATCCATTTCCTGGTCGACATCGTAAATGACCGCTTTAAGTGGTGTGCCGAACAGCTGAAGGAGGAATACGGCTATCAGCTTCAGATTGACCCGATGGTAGCGTTGGTGCTGATTTTCAACCAGAGCTCCCAGCTGGACGCCAGGACGGCGTCGTCGCAGAGCGTGATCCTGATCAAAAATGAGCTGTATGAATTCGGACGCCATGTGGAGAATTCTGACAAGGTCTTCCACCAGCTGGAGCGAATCCATTTTAAGGTCCAGGTGCCGGAAGACAACCCGGACATCCGCGACCTCCTCATAAATCAATCGCACCTGAACATCCTGATTCTGACGGATGACGACCCGGACGCCTTTGGCTCATCCGGGGAAGAGCAGTATGCCCTGCACTTTGCCGCGGATTCCGCCGCCGCACTGGAGATCGCCCAGAAAATGGATATTGACTTTATCGTGATTGACCCCGCCTGCTCAAAAAGGGATCCTGCAAGCGCGTTCCTCAGCATGGATGACTGGGATTCCGAGGGCATTCGCTTCTTTGAGGAGATTCGGCACACTCTTCCGCAGATGCCGGTCTATCTGATTGAAAAAGGCACGGTTGACACCGAGGATAAGAGCACCTTCCTGCAGCGCGGCGCGAGAGGCTTTATCCCGGCAAAGGATCGGCTGCTGTTTGTCAAAGAGCTGAAACGGCTGTGTGATATTCTTTATCTTCAGCAGCGCGCGAATGAGCTCTCCTCGCGGGGAAGAGTGCTCTCCTACAATACCGCACAGACCCTCTCCGAGGATGGAACGCAGGCGGAGATCATCTTCTATGATTTCCGCATACGGACGGCGGTAAAGGCGGGCGAGCAGGGCAATATGCTCACGGAGAACGAGCGTCCTAAGGAGAAATTCGCCGATGTGATCGGGGCGCAGAACGCAAAGGACGAGCTGGCTCATTTCGTCCGGTATCTGAAGGATCCGAAGGGGTTTGCCCTGAACGGGGAAAAGCCGCCCAAGGGAGTCCTCCTCTATGGCCCTCCCGGCACCGGGAAGACGATGTTGGCGCGCGCCATGGCCGGCGAATCCGACGTGTCATTTTTCCCGGCGACCGCGTCCGGCTTCCAGAGAAGCCTGGTGGGCGAAGGGGAGAAGACCATCCGCGACCTGTTTGCGATGGCGAAGCGCTACGCGCCGTCCATCATCTTTATCGATGAAATCGACGCCATTGGAAAGGAACGGGTCGGCAGTACGTCCACGCACTACACGGAAGGGCTTCTGAATACCCTTCTGACGGAGATGGACGGGTTCGAGACGAATATTAAAAAGCCGGTATTTGTCCTGGCTGCGACAAATTATGACCTGGACGGGACAAAATCCGGGAAGCAGTCCTCCATGGATCCTGCGCTTTTGCGCCGTTTTGACAACCGGATCTTTGTGGATCTGCCGAATGAGGAGGAGCGCAGACAGTACCTTCACCTGAACCTGCAGAAGAAAAAGATCGAAACAGTCTCGGATGCCGCAGTCGCGAATGTCGCGGCGCGCACGACGGGCGAGAGCCTGGCTATTTTGCAGAACGTGCTGGGGCTGGCGATCCGCAACGCGGCGAAAAAGCAGGTATCGGTCGGCGACGATATTCTCCTGAACGCCCTTGAGGAATACATGTATGGCGAAAAAAGGGAGTGGAACGAGAACTATTACAGAGAGGTAGCGACGCATGAATCCGGACACGCCTACATCAGCTGGCTTTCGGGCGTGAAGCCCTCCTTTGTAACCATTGTATCCAGAGGCGATTTCGGCGGCTACATGCAGTCTGCCAATTCGGAAAAGACGCCAAATTATACAAAAGAGGATCTGCTGTGGCGCATCCGCACCAGCCTGGCCGGGCGCGCGAGCGAGATCGTCTTCTTTGGAGAGGAAAAGGGCGTCAACACCGGCGTCTCCTCAGACCTGCAGCATGCCACCAGCTATGCGATGAATATGATCTGCTATTATGGCATGGGGGATCATTTCTTCGTCAGCCTTGACCCGAAGACCCTTTTGAATTCCCCGATGGGGCCTTCGCTGGTGAAGGATGCGGAAGAAGTCCTCGTGCGTGAGATGAAGACCACCCAGAATCTGATCCGGGAGGGAAAGCCCTATATCCAGAAGCTTTCCGAGTTCCTCCTGAAGAACAATCAGGCCATGGAAAACGAGATCGAAGAGATTTTCCGGTCAGTAAAGGAAGAAATTTCGGCATCGGCACTGGCTGACTGATGCAAAACCCGGATCCCCGTGCAAAATACAGGGATGATTCCACAGGAACAGGCTGGGACAAGGAGCCCTTGCTGCCTAATCAGCTGATGCAATACCCGATGCTGTCCGCATCGGGTATTGCATGGGCGCAGGCAGCGGCGGATAACTGCAGCTATTTCCTGACGTTAGCGTAAAATTTTTGTAGGAAAAGTAGTAAAGGGAACACCTGTTTGTG
>JAJQBS010000075.1 GCA_021203145.1 Lachnospiraceae bacterium
AATCCGATGGTCAGGCTACGAAATTAGTCCTAAAATATGCGGAGTTATCGTGTAAAGAGGAATGTATTTTTTCAATACTTTCTTAGAAAACGCCCGGAAAACGTTGTATTTTTCGGGCGTTTGTGTTAGTATACAAAAAGCTATCCGAGGTGGGGGGGATCCCTGTATTGCGTCTTCAAACGTCAAAAATTTAACAATTACAGAATTCCTGACAGTTTCCGGCCGAATCTGACATTCTTTTGCCGATAAATTGTCATTCGCCCTGTGCGGTTCACCCGGATGAACAGTATCTTTCAATCTTTCATTTTAGAGTATATGTAACAAAACAGAAGCGGAAGAAAGGGGTACACTTATGCATCTGATTGAAGATGAGAACGGAAATCCGGTTCCACATGAGCACGAGCATACACATACGCACACCCATACGTATGAACACTCACACCCACATTCCCATGCGCACGGCCATGAGGATGACCACAACCATTCGCATGAACATGGGGAAGAGCACTGCCACGCGCATGACACGGAGGATTGCCACTCCCATGAGAATACGCACTGCGGCGCCTGTGATGACCATGCGCAGGAGGCTCCCCAGGAGGACAAAATGGTTGCACTCCTGGATTATATGCTCAAACACAATGAGCACCATGCGGCGGAGCTGGATCAGACAGCGGAGAATTTCCGCGCCCTCGGAAAAGAAGCGGCTGCGGAACAGATCAAAAAAGCGGTTGATGAGTTTCAGAAGGGGAACCTGTATCTGAAGCTTGCGCTGTCCATGGCGCAGGAGGCTTAGGCATCCTGCTTTGCAGCGGCGCAGAGAAATCCGCTGCATGAGAGCTTCCTGTGGATTCATGTAAAGTGTAAATTCGTGCAGGAAATGAGGTGAGAGAAATGTGCCTGGCGACAGTATACAGCAAAAAAGAGTATCGTGTGATCCTGGAATATGTCAGTAAGATTGAGGTCGACGGCGACCTGATTACACTGACTGATGTGATGGGCGACACAAAGACAGTGGAAGGTACGCTTGCGATGGCAGACCTTACCGGCGGTAAGGTTGAGATCAATTGCGCTGATGTTGCATAATTGCGAACATACCGATTCAGGAGGAACTTTTTATGGCGAACGTGATTGCGATTGCCGGTAAGGGCGGCGTGGGCAAGACGACACTGGGCGGTCTGCTGATCCAGACCATGTGTGCCGAAGGCCGACGCCCGATTCTTGCAGTAGACGCGGACGCGAATTCAAATCTGAATGAGGTCCTTGGCGTGGAGGTGGAGATGACGCTTGGCGACGTGCGGGAGACTGTGCTTCACGACGCGGATAAGCTGAGCAGACAGATCCCCTCCGGTATGACCAAGGCAGACTATACGGAGATGATGCTGCAGCGGTGTCTGGCGGAGGATGATGATTTTGACCTGCTGGTCATGGGCCGTTCTCAGGGGCAGGGCTGCTACTGTTATGTGAATGGCCTGCTGCAGGCTCAGCTCGCGAAGCTGATTCCAAATTACAAATATGTCGTCGTTGACAATGAAGCCGGTATGGAGCATATCAGCCGGGGGATTCTGCCGAAGGTGGACACCATGCTTCTGGTCAGTGACTGCTCTCGAAGAGGAGTACAGGCGGCGGAGCGGATTTCCGACCTGATCGAAGAGTGCCATCTGAACCCGAAAATGATCGGCCTGATTATAAACCGCGCGCCAGACGGGCAGCTGAATGACGGCACGAGGGAGGAAATCGAAAAAAGTGGATTGAACCTTCTCGGAATCGTGCCGCAGGATGAGCAGGTATATGAGTACGACTGTGAAGGCAGGCCGACTTCTTCTCTTCCGGAAGCTTCCCCTGTGCGCCTTGCCCTGCAGGAGATCATGAAGAAGATTGATCTGACGGCATAAAATCAAAATTATTATACAATTACAATACGATCTGAGCACACGAAACACAGCGTCCGGCTGTGCAGCAATGTGTCACGATAAAAACATTTGACCTGGAGGTATTTATGGGAGAATTTAAGTTGACTACGGTTGAGGAGTTTGAGGCGGCCACGAACCGGCTCCTCGAGACAGGGGCAAAGGTAGGAGCGGACGCCTACCAGTTCCGTGTAAAGAATCAGACGCCGCACTGTAAGTTCGGTGAGCAGGGCGTCTGCTGCCGTATCTGTATGATGGGACCGTGCCGCATTACGCCGAAGGCACCGAGAGGTATCTGCGGCTGCGACGCACATGGCATCGTGGGACGTAACTTCTTGAGATTCACGGCCGGCGGCGCGGCCACGCACTCGGATCATGGCCGTGAGATCTGCCATACGCTTTACTGCACGGCTCCGGACGGAAATTATAAGGTAAAGGACCCGGAGAAGCTGATCCGCATCGCGCATGAGTGGGGTGTGGAGACGGAAGGAAAGGATATCTACGATCTGGCACACGAGATGGCGGTTCTCGCTCTCGGCGAGTACGGCAAGGTCTTCGGTTTCCAGAATTTCCTGAAAAGAGCTCCGAAGCATACGCAGGAGATCTGGGAGAGAGAGGAAATTCAGCCGCGCGCGATTGACCGCGAGGTTTCCTGTTCCCTGCATATGACACATATGGGCTGTTCTTCCAAGCCGGAAGCACTGATCCGTCAGTCGCTGCGCGCGGGTCTGTCTGATGGCTGGGGCGGATCCATGGCCGGCACGGAGTTTTCGGATGTCCTGTTTGGCACGCCGAAGCCGATCGACACCGAGGCGAACCTTGGCGTTATGGTAGAAGAAAATGTCAACATCGTGGTACACGGACATGATCCTTCTCTTTCAGAGATGATCTGTGAGTATGCGGATGATCCGGAAATGATCGCCTATGCAAAAGAGATGGGCGCGAAGGGTATCACAGTATCCGGCGTCTGCTGTACCTCCAACGAGGTGGCGATGCGCCGCGGCATTCCGATGGCGGGCAACTTCCTCCAGCAGGAAAATGTCATCCTGACCGGAGCCTGTGAAGCGATTGTCGTAGATGTACAGTGTATTTTCCCGGCGATCGGACCTCTGGCTAAATGCTTCCATACCAAGTTCGTCACGACATCCGCAATCGCGCAGATGCCGGAGAGCGATTACATCCGTTTCTCACCGGAGAATGCGGGCGAGAACGCAAAGGCGATCGTGAAGATGGCGATTGAAAACTTCAAGAACCGTAAGCCGGAGCTGGTACATATCCCGCAGATGAAGCAGAAGGCGACAGTCGGCTATTCCTTCGAGGCGATTGTAAAAACCCTGGATACTGTGACAAACTCTCAGGTGGATGTGACCGGCACGACGAAGCCGCTCATTGAGTGCGTGAAGTCCGGTGTCATCCGCGGTGCGGTTGCCATGGTCGGCTGCAACAACCCGAAGGTCCGCCCGGATACCGCGCATATTGCGCTGATGAAGAAGCTGATTGAAAATGATATCATCATCGTGGCGTCCGGCTGCTCCGCACAGGCGGCGGCAAAGGCGGGCCTGATGGACAAGCGTGCCAGAGACATCTGCGGCGCGGGCTTAAAGAGAGTATGTCAGCTGGCGGATATTCCTCCGGTACTTCATATGGGATCCTGCGTGGATATCAGCCGTATGATGGTGCTGGTGGCTGAGCTTTCCAAGGATTCCGGCTGGAATATTTCCGAACTGCCGGTCGTCGGCTGTGCTCCGGAATGGATGTCCGAGAAGGCCGTTTCCATCGGAAACTACGTAGTGGCTACAGGTATTGATACCTTCCTTGGCGTTGATCCTTATGCGAGCGGCTCCTCTGAGGTGGAAGGACTGCTGCAGGGCGGCATCCGCGACTGGGTAGAGGCCTGCTACACCGTAGAGACCGATATCGACAAGCTCGTAGACAAGATGATCGACCGGATCGAAGAGAAGAGAGTTGCTCTGGGAATCTGATATATGTCCCGCATCGGTTTTTGATGCGGGACGCAGGCCGAGCCTCGCGCTTTAGCGCGACTATAAATGGCGAGGCTCTCCACTATATGTCCCGCATCGGTTTTTGATGCGGGACGCAGGCCGAGCCTCGCGCTTTAGCGCGACTATAAATGGCGAGGCTCTCCGCTATATGTCCCGCATCGGTTTTTGATGCGGGACGCAGGCCATGTTCCGATTTTCGAAGAAAATCGAGAACGGTACCGAGCCTCGCGCTTTAGCACGACTATAAATGGCGAGGCTCTCCGATTATATTATGAGGCAGAATTCATGAAAATAGCAATTACCGGAAAGGGCGGCGTGGGCAAGACGACGTTCGCGGCGACTCTGGCGCGGCTTTACGCGGACGAGGGACGGCCTGTACTGGCTGCGGATGCAGATCCGGACGCCAACTTAGGCCTTGCCCTCGGCTTTGACGAGGAGTCTCTGGATGAGATTATCCCGATCACAAAAATGCGGAAGCTGATTGAGGAGCGGACTGGAGCGGACGAGTTTAATAAGATTTTCAAGCTGAACCCGAAGGTCGATGACATCCCGGATAAATACGCGAAAAAGTGCAATGGGGTGAAGCTTCTCGTGCTCGGTACGGTTGAAACCGGCGGGAGCGGCTGCGTTTGTCCGGAGCATGTCATGCTCAAAAGAATTATCAGCCACCTGATGCTTCGCTCCAGTGATGTGGTGATTCTTGACATGGAGGCGGGGCTGGAGCACTTGGGTCGCGGCACAACAAGCGGCATGGACGCGTTTGTTGTTGTAATCGAGCCGGGCGCCAGAAGTGTGCAGACCTACCGCAACGTCAAGCGTCTGGCGGATGATCTGGGCGTAAAGCAGGTCTATGTGGTGGCCAACAAGGTGCGGGATGAAAAGGATGAGGAGTTTATCCGCACAAAGATTCCGTCCGAAGACCTTCTCGGTGTGATTCACTACAACGCGGAAGTGATCGACGCAGACCGCAACGGCTCTTCCCCTTACGACTACAGCCCGGGTGCGGTGCAGGAGATCCGTTCTATCAAGGAGAAGCTGGATCATGCCGGTACGTTGTAGCTGATATACAGGAAATTCGCTCCCTGTACGAAAATTTCTCAGTTTGCCGGGATTACAGCCTGATGATGTCCTGGCTGGTTCTGGAATCATGTATGTGAATGCTGAAGTTTCATTTTTTGAACTTTTGCTACCGGAGGTCATCATTTTATTGTGATTTTTGTTGCAAAAATGGCAGGATCTTGGTATAACTGAGAGTAGAAATAAACAAAGAAGAGAGGCGAATGAAATGAGTGATTCTGCATTACCGAAACTCGAAGTCGCGGACATCATCCAGGCGCTGGACGGGGTCTGCAATTCAAAGGTCGACACGACCGGCTCGACGAAGCCGCTCCTGGAGTGCGTGGTTTCAGGCGTACTGCGCGGCGCGGCTGTTCTGCTTGGCACGGATGGCTCCCAGGTCAGAGACACGGAGGAATATGTCGCCCTGATCAAAAAGCTGATCGCGAATGACATTGTGGTTCTGGCGATCGGATATCCGGTTCAGGTGGCTCTGGACGCGGGACTGATTGCAGCAGAGGCAAAGGAGCTGTGCGGCGCAGGCTTAAAACGTGTCTGTGAGCTGGCGCAGATTCCTCCGGTCCTGCCGCTTGGCGGGCTGGAGAATGTGGGCAATGTCGTGACGATCGCTACTGCCCTGTGCAACGATTCCGGCCTGACAGTGCCGCAGCTGCCGGTCGTTGGCTGTGACGCTGCCGGTGTGACGGCCCAGGCGGTCGAGCTTGGCAATACCTTCGCGGGACTTGGCGTGGATACGTTCATCGGCATTATGCCGTACGAGGGTACTCTGGAAGAGGTATTTGCGGCAAGCGGACTGAAAAACGGACCGGACGCTACACAGACGATCTCTGCGGATCTGGATGAGCTTTCCGACGCCCTGATCGCGGATATCGAGAAAAAGCGTGCGGCGATAGCCATCTAACTTTTCATTTAGGAGGATAGTAAAGTGACTTTATTTGATATTATTTACAGCGGCAATGATGAATTATTTGCCCGCGCGGATAAGGCAATCAATGACGCGATCGCCCAGTACGGCGAGGACAAGGCAGTAGCTTTTCCGGACACCGCGTACAGCCTTCCCTGCTATTATGGCGTGACAGGCCAGAAGGTGGGCAACCTCGGCGAACTGAAGGCAGCGCTTGCCAATGTGAAAGAAACTCTGATGGGCAGAAAGCCGAGGCTGAACGATGTGTTCAATTCCGGCATCGCGTCTGCACTCTGCGCTGAGTTTCTGGAAGCTCTGAAGTATCTTGACGGCGCGACTCCCTATGAGCTTCCGCGCTATGGACATCTCTCCGATGCCATGATCCGTGAGCTGGGTGTCCCGCTTGTTACCGGTGATATCCCCGGTGTGGCGGCGATCATCGGTACGGCGCCGACCGCACAGGACGCAGTCGACCTGGTAAAGAGCTATCAGGCTCAGGGTATCCTGGTAACACTGACCGGCGGCGTGATCGACCAGTGCGAATCTCTCGGTTTGAAGACCGGCTTTAACATCCGTGTCATTCCGCTCGGCGACGAGATGCAGTCCGTGATTCATGTCGTATCCGTGGCTGTCCGTGCGGCCCTGATTTTCGGCAACATCACTCCTGGCGATCTTCCAGGTCTGGAGAAATACACGATGGACCGCGTGTTTGCGTTTGTAAACGCTTACGGTCCGCTGACGGACGAGATCTTTGCGTACGGCGGCGGCGCGATCGCACTGGGTTTCCCGGTTATTACCAATGAGGACCGCTACAGAGTTCCGAAGAGCCTGATTTATCAGGAGGATGTCTCCAAGTTCAACGCGACCTCCCTGGAAGCGAGAGACATCAAGCTTAAGATTACAAACATTGATATCCCGGTTGCGTTTGCGTCCGCGTTTGAGGGCGAAATTATCCGCCGCGGCGACATGCAGGTTGAGTTTGACGGCTCCAGAGTGGACTGCTTCGAGCTGGTACACAACAAGGATGCTTCTGAGGTAGAGGATCATAAGATCGAGCTCATCGGACCGGATATTGATACCTTCGAAGTGGGCAGCAAGCACTCGATCGGTTACATAGTAGAGGTTGCCGGCAAGAGCATGCAGGCGGACTTCGAGCCGGTATTTGAGCGTAAGTTCCACTCCTATCTGAACTGCATCGAGGGTCTGATGCATACCGGTCAGCGTGACATGATCCGTATCCGTATCAGCAAGGATACCTTCAACGCAGGCTTCCGCGTGAAGCACCTCGGCGAAGTCCTTTATGCGAAGGTAAAGAGCGAGTTCGCGGCCGTCGTGGACAAGTGCCAGGTGAAGATTATCACCGATCCGGAAATGTGTACGAAGCTTCGCCATGAGCTGGCGATCCCGATGTTTGACAAACGTGATGAACGTCTGACGACCCTGACAGATGAGGGCGTGGATGTTTACTATAGCTGCATTATGTGCCAGGCATTCTCCCCGAGCCATGTCTGTGTGGTTACTCCGGAGCGTCTGGGTCTGTGCGGCGCTGTTTCATGGCTGGATGCAAAGGCGACTAACGAGCTGGATCCGCAGGGACCGTGCCAGGTTATCACCAAGGAGAAGGTCATCGATGAGCGTATCGGCGAGTATGAGGATGTCAACGACGCCGTACGCAAGTTCTCCCAGGGCGCACTGGAGGATGTATCCCTGTACTCCATCATCGAAAAGCCAATGACCAGCTGCGGCTGCTTCGAGTGCATCTGCGGCATCGAGCCGCTCTCCAACGGCGTCTGCATCGCGAACCGTGAGTACGCCGGCATGACCCCGATCGGCATGACCTTCTCCGAGCTGGCCTCCATGACCGGCGGCGGTGTACAGACACCGGGCTTCATGGGCCACGGCAAGCACTTCATCTCTTCTAAGAAGTTTATGAAGGCAGAAGGCGGCATCGCCCGTATCGTATGGATGCCGAAGGACCTCAAAGACCAGGTAGCAGAGCGCCTGAACGAGACAGCAAAAGAGCTTTACGGAATCGATAACTTCGTCGATATGATTGCGGATGAGACCGTCGTTACCGAAGACCCCGAAGCACTGCTCGAGTTCCTGACCGAAAAAGGCCACCCGGCTCTGGAGATGGAACCAATGATGTAAAAAACTCAAGAATGCAGCTTCGCTGCATTCTTAGGGAGATTCGCCTGCGAATCTCCCGCAAAATCGACTTGCGAAGAAATCTCGCTTGCGAGATTTCTTGCATGGCGATTTTGAGTTTTTTAACGAGAAAAAATGCGAAGCATTTTTTCGAGTCTACGATGTAGGCCAAGTAGTGAGACTCATCTGATAGCTTTAGAACACCTAAATGAAAGCATGATTCTGAGTCTACGATGTAGCCCCACCCTTTTACAATGAAGTACCACCACAAGGAGGATTAAAAGAAATGCCGTTTACTGCGAAATCAGGAAAATTTAACGCAAAAATCAACACCGTAGCAGTCGGTACCGGCGATGCGGCGATCACACTCGGCGGAGAGAATGTGTTCCCGTTCTACACCTTTGACGACGCGATTGAGAACGCGCCTAAGGTCGGTATCGAAATCACGGACGGTGGCATGGAAAGTGAGCCGGAATGTGTGCAGAAGCTTTACGAGGGTTGCACAACGGTTGTCGACATGGCGAAAAAGGCCGTGACATTTGAGGGTGTTGACTTTTTGAGCATTCGTTTGGAAGGCGGAGATCCGAATGGAAAGAACAGACCAACAGAAGAGCTGATCCAGATCGTCAAGGAAGTCGCTGACGCTGTGGATGTGCCCCTGGTTGTCTGTGGATGCAAAAATGTAGAAAAAGATTCTGAGCTTCTTGATAAGGCTGCCGCCGCACTGGAAGGTAAAAACGCCATGATTCTGGCAGCTAAGGAAGAAAACTACAAGACCGTAGGCGCTTCTGCGGGCCTGGCTTACAAGCAGGTAGTCGGTGCCGAGTCAGCCGTGGATATCAACCTTGCGAAGCAGCTGAATGTACTGTTGACCCAGCTTGGTGTTGACAGTAAGACCATTGTTATGAATGCCGGTACCGCGGCAGTCGGATATGGATTCGACTACGTGATTTCGACGCTTGATCGTGTAAAAGCAGCCGCGCTCTCCCAGGGCGACACAACGCTGCAGATGCCGATCGTTACTCCGGTCGCTTCTGAGACATGGACAGTAAAAGAGTCAACCGCATCTGAGGAAGATATGCCCGAATGGGGTGATCTGGAAGAGCGCGGGATTGATATGGAAGTGGAGACTGCAGCCGCAGTTCTCGCTGCCGGTTCGGACGCAGTGATTCTGAAACATCCGGAATCCGTCAGAACGATCAAAGCCATGATCACAGAACTGATTTAATGATTGATTATCATTAATTGATATTTGACTGCGTTATTTGACTGCTATTAAGAAGCGAAGGAGGATTCATAAAATGGCATTAAAAGGCTTGGATATTTTTAAGTTATCACCAAAGAAAAACTGCAAAGAGTGCGGCAGCCCGACCTGCATGGCTTTTTCCATGAAGGTGGCTCAGGGATCAGTTTCCATTGATAAATGTCCGTATTTTTCTGAGGACGCGAAGGCATCTCTGAACGAGGCGACCGCACCGCCCATGAAGACCATCAAGGTCGGCGCAGGCGACCACGAGTATTCGCTCGGCGGCGAGACCGTTCTGTTCCGCCATGAGAAGACCTTTGTCAGCAGAACCCGCTATGCTGTCACAGTGTGCAGCTGCATGGATGACGCGGCAATTGATGCGAAGCTTGAAGAAATCAAGAGCGTAGATTATGAGCGTATCGGTGAGCGTATGTTTACAGAAATGATTTATGTAAACTACGCGGCAGCTGCCGGAAAAGAGAAATATCTGGAGCTGGTTAAGAAGGCAGCGGCTCTTGACCGTGTCCTGATCCTTGGCTGCGATGACCCGGACGTAGCGGCGGAAGCTCTTGCTCTGGTGAAGGATGGCAAGCCGATCCTGAACGGCGCGAATGCGTCCAACTATGAGGCCATGAATAAAGTTGCAGCCGACGCGAAGGTGACCCTTGGCGTATCCGGCTCCGACATCAACGAGCTGTACGATACCCTGGCAGCCCTTGAAAAGCTGGGCAACAAGAACCTGGTCTTTGACTGCGGCGTAAACTCTGTGAAGGAAGCTTATCAGATCGCGGTACAGTTCCGTAAAGCGGCTATCAAGGACAGCAACCGTACCTGCGGTTATCCGTCCATCGTCCGTCTGGACCGCTTAAGCGGCGGAGACAAGCATCTGCAGGCAGCTCTGCTTTCCCTGTTCACGATGAAGTATGGTTCCATCATCGTTGTAGATCAGATGACCTATGCAGAAGCAAACCCGGTCTATGGCCTCAGACAGAACCTCTTCACCGACCCGCAGAAGCCCATGAAGGTAGAGCCGGGCATTTACCCGCTCAACGGCGCGGACGAGAATTCCGTCTGCCTGACCACGGTAGACTTTGCGCTGACCTACTTCCTGGTATCCGGCGAGTTGGAGCGCTCCGGCGTACCGTGCAACCTCATCATCAACGATGCGGGCGGCCTTTCCGTACTGACCAGCTGGGCAGCAGGCAAGTTCTCAGCCGGCACGATCGCGAAGTTCTTCGAAGAGCAGCAGATCGAGAGCAAGGTGAAATCCAGAAAGCTGGTCATCCCGGGCAAGGTAGCCGTGCTGAAGGGCGAGCTGGAAGCGAAGCTTCCGGGATGGGAGATCATCATCGCGCCGAGAGAAGCCGTACAGCTTGTGAAATTTATGAAAGAACTTTGAGAACAAACATAGAAATTTGTAACTGTTTATTTTAGTCCATCCTCCAGATCGGAGAGGCCCCTTCCGTAAGAAATCAGTCCGGAATTCTTTACAATGGGAATTTCCTTTTCCAGAAGAAAACGGACGCACCTTCCCGTCTGGAAGGATGGCAAACATTCTACCATAAAGGAGAACAACCATCATGGCAAAATTTGTAACGATTGGTGAGAGACTTTCCACCACTGCTCCGGCAGTCAACAAAGCATTTATGGAAAGAGATCCGGAGCCGATTCTCAAAAGAGCAAAGCAGCAGCTCGACGCCGGCGCAGTTTATCTTGATGTAAACATCGGACCGGCAGAGGGTTATGGCGAGGATCTGATGAAGTGGGCAGTACAGCTCCTTCAGAGCAACTTTGACAACGTACCTCTCGCACTGGATACCTCCAACAAAAAGGCAATCGAAGCTGGTATTTCCGTTTACAACCGTTCAAAGGGAAAGCCGATTGTAAACTCTGCGGATGCATCAGGCAGAATTGAGAACATCGACCTCGCGGCGGCGAATGACGCGATCGTCATCGCACTTTGCAACGGCGAAGGCATTGCGAAGGACAACGATGAGCGTATGGAGTACTGCCAGCTGCTGCTCGAGAGAGGCATGGAGCAGGGCATGGAAGCGACCGATATGTGGTTTGACCCGCTGTTCCTTGTAGTAAAGGGCATGCAGGACAAGCAGATGGAGATCCTGGAGTTCATCAAAATGCTCTCCGACATGGGATTGAACTCCACCGGCGGACTTTCCAATAACTCTAACGGCATGCCGAAGACGATCCGCCCGATCATGGACTCCGTGCTGGTAGCAATGGCCATGATGCAGGGTCTGACCTCCGCAATCGTGAACCCGAACGACCTGCGCCTGATGGAAACCATCAAGTCCTGCGACGTATTTAAGGGCAATACGCTGTATGCGGATTCCTATCTGGAGATCTGATTTTCGAAATCAAATCAGGTTTTGGTGATTCTCGGTAATTCGCTTCAGCGGATAAGATATGGAGAGCCAGGCCATTTAAAATCGCTGCGCGATGGGCCTGGCCTTCGTCCCACATCCGCTTTGCGGATATGGGACATGTAATATGCGCAGGGGGCACGAGAGGAAGTATTCCGGCTAAAGCCGGACGCGCCCCGCGCGGCGGATAGGGGGGGGGAGGACTCCCCCTATCCGATTGATTTATTCATATACCCGGGGAGTATACGGCTGTCAATTGACATGGGCATGTCTGTATACTGTTCCGGGTATCCATTTATTCTGTACTTAAAAAAGGAAACTGCATTTTCAGTTATAAAGTCTGCCTTCCGGCAGATAAGAGTATTTACGGAGAGAAGAGAAAACTATGTTTAAAGTGACTTTTACATTCGAAAGCGGCAATGAGACAGTGGGTTACGCTCTGGAGGGAGAGAGCCTTCTGGATGTCGCAAAGAAAATGAACGTGGCCATCGACGCGCCCTGTAATGGAAATGCAGCTTGCGGAAAATGTAAGGTAAAGCTTGTCGGGGGAGAGCTGGATACGAAAAAGACCAGCCATATCTCCGAGGAGGAGTTTGCGCAGGGATGGAGGTTAGCCTGCGTGAGCAAAATCATTGCGGATGCGGAAGTGATGGTACCGGACATTGCCTCTGCGTATCGCAGCCGGATGAAGGTTGCGGACTTAAGTTCGGCGGAAGAAATACAGATTTTTGAAAAAACGAAAACCGACATGGCAGAGGCCGGAATCGGTTTTGAAAATGACCTGGATGTCATCACCGTGACGATGGAGGAGCCATCTCTGGACGATACGATGCCGGATAACGAACGTCTTACCAGGGCGGTGGAATCCGCCTGCGGCGCGGGAAAGGTAAAGCTGCCATTTGCCGTGCTTCAGAAGCTCTCCGAGACCCTGCGTAAGAGCAGCTTCGAGGTAAAATGTCTGATCCGGAATACCTCTGAAAAGGTAGAAGTGCTGGATATTTTCCCGGCTGCAGAAGAGCCAAAGATCTGCGGTCTGGCCGTCGACATCGGCACGACGACGGTATCTGCGTTGATTATCGATATGCTTACCGGTGAGATCCTTGCGAAAGGCTCCTCTGGCAACGGGCAGATCCGCTACGGCGCGGATGTGATCAACCGCATCATCGAGCAGCAGAAAGAGGGCGGCCGCAAAAAGCTGCAGGACGCGATTATCAAGGAGACGCTCAATCCGATGATCAGCCAGATGTGCGGCTCGATCGGGATTTTGCCGCGACAGATTTATCGTGCGAGCATCGCCGGCAACACTACCATGAACCATCTGCTTCTCGGCGTGGACGCGGATCCGGTTCGCATGGAACCGTTTATCCCGACCTTTTTCGAGTCAAATACGGTCTATGCGCACGATCTTGGACTGGATCTCTATGAGCACGCCCGGGTCATCATCTCCCCGAATATCGGCAGCTATGTGGGCGGTGATATCACTGCCGGTACGCTCGCCAGCACGATCTGGAATAAGGAAGAAATGTCTCTGTTTATTGACCTCGGCACCAATGGGGAGCTTGTATTCGGCAATTCGGATTTTATGATGAGCTGTGCCTGCTCTGCCGGTCCCGCGTTCGAGGGCGGAGATATCAGCTGCGGCATGCGTGCCACGGACGGCGCGATCGAGGCCTGCGTCATCGACAAAGAGACGATGGAGCCGACCTTTACCGTCATCGGCGACGTGGGACAGAAGCCGGTGGGCTTGTGCGGCTCTGGCATCATCGACGTGATCAGCGAGCTGTTCCGCTGCGGAATTATCAGCCCGAAGGGCAAATTCATCCGCGAGGGTGAGCGCGTCCGCCACGACCAGTACGACATGGGAAGCTATGTCCTGGCGTACAAAAAAGACGCTGCTTCCGTCAAAGACATTGAGATTACGGAGGTCGATATCGACAGCTTCATCCGCGCGAAGGGCGCGATCTTTTCCGCCATCCGCGTCATGCTGCAGTCCCTGGATTTCGATGTGTCCATGATTGACCACGTCTATGTGGCCGGTGGCATCGGCAGCGGCATCAATATGCGCAACGCTGTGTCCATCGGCATGTTCCCCGACATCGAGATGGAGAAATTTACCTACATCGGCAATTCCTCCCTGTCCGGCGCGTACGCAATCCTGCTCTCCAGCGAAGCGGAAGAAAAGGTATCTGAGGTGGCGCACAACATGACCTACCTCGAGCTCAGCAACGAGCCAACCTACATGGACGAATTTGTCGCCAGCTGCTTTTTGCCGCACACAGACGCGGGGCTGTTTCCGTCGGTGACGATGAAATAAGATATTCATGAGACTGTTCGTTTCAGTTTACACCCGCAAACCCCAAAATACCGTATAGTTGCTCAGGGTGTGACATGAATGACTATTATGCAAAATGCGAAAGCAGCCAAGAAATTGCTTGAAAAACAGCCCTTAAAGGGATACAATAGGGGCGAATTTCAGAAATCTGTTCTGAATGAATCTGCGCAGCTGCAAACGATAAGCCGCTGCGCACTAAACTAACAAGGAGGTGAGCGTTTGGAAGACTACACCAAATACAGGCTAAAAAGCAGCGAAGAGCTCTCGTTGGTACTCTCCGGTACTGATCAGATATTTGTGATTGCCTGTAATAAATGCTTCAAGGAGTTTCAAAACATTGAAGAGCCGGAGCTGGCTGAGTTTGAAAAAATTGCTGCCGAGGAAGGAAAGACCATCACAGGAAGCGCGAGGGTCGATTTTTTGTGTAACAAGACGCAGACTGCGAAAAAGCTCTCAGATGTGATTCCTGATGGCACGGAGAATGTCTTTGTGATTTCCTGCGGACTCGGCGTCCAGACGGTGGCGGATCTGATGCTTCAGCGCGAATCAGGACCTGTTTCGGTATATGCGGTCGCGGATTCCCTGAACTATACAGGACATCACGGCATGGCGCTGACGGAAAAGCGCTGCGACGCGTGCGCACAATGTTATCTGAATATTACCGGAGGGATCTGTCCGATCGTGGACTGCTCCAAGAGTCTGGTCAACGGACAGTGCGGCGGCGCCAAAAACGGCAAATGCGAGGTGGACCCGAATAAGGACTGCGCCTGGGAGAAAATCTACCAGAGACTGAAAAAGCAGGGACGCCTGGAAGAGTTTTTAAAGCAGCCGGTGCAGCTGCGGGATTATTCAAAGACTGATTACAAATTTGTACATAATTATGTGACTTCCATCCGGGAGAAAAGTCTGGATGGCTATTATGGCGGTGTGCATCCTCTGGAGCACAAGGAGTTTACAGAGAAGCTTCCGCTTCAGAAATTCCCGGAGCCGGAGATCGTGGCGATCCCGCTTTCCATGCACGCGGGCGCTCCCGCGACGCCGGTCGTGGCAGTGGGAGATACCGTGAAGGTCGGACAGAAGATCGGCGAGTCGGCCGGGTTTATCAGCAGTCCGGTGCATTCGAGCGTCAGCGGCACGGTGATCGCGATCGAAGAGCGCGGCCACGCAACCAGAGGCACCTGCCCGGCAGTCGTGATCCGGTCGGATGGGAAAAATACGCTGGATGAATCCGTCCGTCCGCAGAAATCTCTGGAAGAGCTGACGCCGGACGAGATTATCACGATTGTCAAGGAAGCCGGTATCGTCGGCATGGGCGGCGCGGGATTCCCGACCTCAGTAAAGCTCAAGCCTGCCAAACCGGTCGATACGATTCTTCTGAACGGCTGCGAGTGCGAGCCTTACCTGACGGCAGACCATCGTGTCATGCTTGAATACGCGGATGACATTGTGTTTGGTCTGCGGGCGATCGTTAAGACAGTCGGCGCCGAAAAGGGTCTGATTGTGATCGAGGACAATAAACCGGACGCAGTCGAGCTGATGAAGGCAAAGGCAGCGGACTATGAGAATCTGGATGTAGTGGTCGCCAGGACCAAATACCCGCAGGGCGCGGAAAAAATGCTGATCAAGCGCGTCCTCAAACGCCAGGTGCCGAGCGGCGGCCTGCCGGCGGATGTTGGCTGCGTGGTGAGCAACATCAGCACAACCAAGGCAATTTCAGACGCGATCCAGAAGGGCATGCCTTTGATCGAGCGCGCAGTCACCGTGACCGGCGAGCGCCTGAAGAACCCGGGCAATTATATGGTAAAAATCGGTACCAATACAAAGGATCTGATTGATTATTGCGGAGGCGTGACCGGGGAAGAAGAGATTACCTATAAGGCCGGCGGGCCGATGATGGGCTTCGTCCTTTCGGATCTGAACGTGCCGATCATGAAGGGCTCCAACGGCATTATCTGCGTGGACACCGATCACACGGCAGAGCAGCCCTGCATCAAGTGCGGGCGCTGCATGGATGTCTGTCCGATGGAGCTTTCCCCGCTCTATTATGCGAAATATGCGGATGAGGAAAACTGGCAGGGCATGAAGGATATGCATGTCATGGACTGCCTGGAATGCCGCTGTTGCGAGTACATCTGCTCCTCCAAGATTCCGCTGGTGACCAAAATCAAGGCCGGAAAGACGGCAGTAAGGGGGATGAAGTGAGATGCTGATTACAGAATTAAAATCAAAAGAAACCATTCACTCCCTCGCCGATGGTAAAAAGGTTTTCATCATCAACTGTTTCGGGTGTCGGGAGGTCTATTTCCCGCTGGAGGAGGCAGTACAGCTCCAGGCGGAGCTTTCCGCCTCCTCCAACGTGACCGGGATACTGACGACGGATTATATTTGCAATCCTGATAATTTAAAAATACGGCTCGACGGCCATAAGGCGGAGGCAGACGCGGCCGAGGTGGTGCTGGTCTTTTCCTGCGGCGTCGGGGTGCAGACCATCGCGTCTTATCTGGAAGACAAAACGGTCTGTGCGTGCTGCGACACCAGCCGCTTGCCGGGCTTCCAGGGCGTCACACCTCTGGAATACGACTGCGGCCAGTGCGGAGAGTGCTATCTGAATCTGACCGGCGGCATCTGCCCGATCACAGCCTGTTCCAAGAGCCTCCTGAATGGCCAGTGCGGCGGGGCGAAAAAAGGCAAATGCGAAGTCGATCCAAACATGGATTGCGGCTGGAAGCGCATTTACCGGCGGCTGGAGGCAATCGGCCGGCTGGACGCGCTGAAATGTCCGACCCAGATCCGCAATTATGCTACGGATGATGCTGTATCTAAATGATATTATATAAAAACAGGAGTGACGATCATGAAAATCACAGAATTATTTGAACAGGGTGAGTTTGTAGTCACAGCGGAAGTCGGACCGCCCAAGGGGTGTCACATTGAAAATCTGCTGGAGGAGGCAAAAACCTATTTAAGCGGCATCTCAGCGGTCAATGTAACAGACAATCAGTCGTCCGTCATGCGCCTTGGCTCTCTGGCTACCTGCAAAGCTCTGAAGGATGAAGGGCTGAACCCGATCTTCCAGATCACCTGCCGCGACCGCAACCGGATCGCGCTGCAGTCGGATCTTTTAAGCGCGGCCATGCTCGGGATTGAGAACGTACTGCTGCTGACCGGCGATCACACGAAGATGGGCGACCATCCGCAGGCAAAGCCGGTTTTCGACCTGGATTCCGTTTCGCTGCTTCACACCGCGAAGCTGCTGGAAGAGGGTGTAGACCTCGGCGGCAACAAGCTGGTCGGTGAACCGCCAAAATTTGCCAAGGGCGCGGTGGTGTCCCCCTGCAGCGACTCGGTAGACGCACAGCTCGCCAAGATGGAGCGCAAGGTAGCCGCCGGAGCGGACTATTTCCAGACACAGGCGGTCTATGAGCCGGAAAAATTTATCAAATTCATGGAGAAAGCGAAGCAGTTTGGCAAGCCAGTCCAGTTGGGCATCGTCATCCCGAAATCCGCGGGCATGGCGAAGTACATGAACGACAACGTGGCCGGCATCCATGTGCCGCAGGAGATGCTTGATGAGCTCCGCGCAGACAAGGAAAAGACCAAGGCCGGCATCACAGGCGTAGAGATTGCGGCGCGCATCATCAAAGAGTGCAGGCCGTACTGCCAGGGCGTCCATATCATGGCACTGGGCTGGGAATCCAAGGTTCCGGCTCTGTTGGAACAGGCCGGGATTTGTTAGGGGTTGAGTTTTTTGAAAGTTGCTATTAAAGAATTATATTTTGCTGTATTGACTTTCAAACAGGAGACGTATATTATTAATCAATAGAAGCGATGCTTCTTCGGGGCGTTTGTCAGAAGTGCCCGCCTGAATAAAAACTGAAGAAATTGTGAGGGGTTCGTCAGATGTACCTGTCCAAAAAAAGCTGAAGATATTGTTATTTAAGGGAACGTCTTCGTTCCCTTTTTTCTTAGAATTAATGTATTTAGGATTACGTTATATATTGGGAATCCAACTTGATTAATTTTCTGAAAGAGCTGGATTTAGCGAGCTGACAGGAAGGAAAGGAATTATTATGGAAGTAGCTTACAACAAGGATAATAAAGAACGCATTCCATTTGAACATTACCTTGCCGAATATAAAAGTGCAGACCCGCAGGAGATTTGCGCGCGGACAGAAATTCAGTACAACGGGGAAGGAAGCTATTTCTGTCTGAAATTTCTCGGCAAAGTGTACCACATAGGATATCCAGATTTTTCCATAACTCCGGAGGCAGGAGAGGGACAGTATTTTCCGTTGCTGTCAATAAGTGCGGCTCGAACGCTTGTCATTCGCTATATACTTGAGGGCTGCAGGGCTGAGAGTACAGGAAAATACCTGACCTACCGCGAGGTACCATGGGGTGAGGTGTACTATCGCCAGTTCAATGGGAGATGTATGATGCGGCTGGCGTATTCGTACGGAAACCACCTGGACGCGTTTTGCAGCGCTATGGAAAAACTGGGAGCGCACTCCATTAATGCCGGAGATGCCGGATATGAGATAGAAGTATTTGACGGTTACTTCATTCGCTTCCAGCTCTGGGGCGGTGACGAGGAATTTCCGCCATCCTCACAGATTCTGTTCAGCGACAATTTCGCGGCGGCTTTTCATGCGGAAGATCTGGTGGTGGCCTGTGATGTCATCATCAGTGCTATGAAGGCTGTATAGAAAACTAAAATTGAGGCAGGGCGTTCGTAATCGCATCGGCCCGGAGCGATGGGCTGAAACCCATAATGGGGCTGTTTTAAGCGGCTGTTTTAAGGGTTGTTTTTGGCAGACATTTTCCTTGACAAGCCTCAGGGGTCAGCTTATAATTTGGCTGATGTGATTAAGAAAAGCAGCGCCAATGGGAATTGTGCCTCGCACAATGGCGTGGCCTGTGTACAAATCAAATAGTATAAGCACATACTCCGATTGCAGATTATGGCTTATGATTATATGGCCAACTTGTTCAGTTATATGTGCGGATCGGAGCACAAAAGGAGGACAAAATGGGATTTTCAACCGTACCTTGCAATGAATTTGTAGAAGTGCTTGCATCCAAAGCGCCGGTACCGGGCGGCGGAGGTGCTTCGGCTCTGGTGGGCGCGGTAGGGACTGCGCTCGGCAACATGGTCGGTAGCCTGACCGTAGGGAAGAAAAAGTATGCTGACGTCGAGGACGAAATGTGGGAGCTGAAGAAAAAGTGCGATAAGCTTCAGGCAGAGCTTCTGACACTTGTGGAAAAAGACGCCGAGGTGTTTGAGCCGCTCTCAAAGGCCTATGGCATGCCGCGTGCGACCGAAGAGGAGAAAGCAGAGAAGGCGCGCGTCATGGAAATCGTATTGAAAGATGCCTGCTCCGTTCCGATGGAGATCATGGAGAAATGCTGCGAGGCGATAGAACTGATCAAAGAGTTTGCTGCGAAGGGTTCCGCCCTGGCTATCAGCGACGCGGGCGTGGGCGCAGTATTTTGCAAGGCAGCGCTGCAGGGTGCGAGCCTGAACGTGTACATCAACACGAAATCCATGAAAAACCGGGAATACGCGGAAGAACTGAACGCGAAGGCAGACGCGATGCTTGCGAAATATCCGGCGATGGCGGACGAAATCTACGAGAGCGTGCTGGCGAGACTAAAGGGCTGATAGAGAAAAACCGAAATCGAAACGACAGAACGAAAATACGAATTAACAGGTTTCCAAAAGCTGAGGCAGAACAGGCTTTCCTGGAAAATAATGGAAACACATTTTTACGGAGGTAATCATCATGGCAAAACAGCTTCTCGGAAAAGAAGTAACGGCTGCTCTGAATGAGCGGATTAAGGCAAAAGTAGCGCAGCTCGCGGAAAAAGGAATCCAGCCGACGCTTGGAATCATCCGCGTGGGAGAAAACGAGAGCGATCTTTCTTATGAAAGAGGTGCGACAAAGCGCTGCCAGACGCTTGGCGTGGCCTGTGAGAAAATTCTGCTCCCGGCAGATGTTTCTCAGGATGAGCTTTTAAAGGTGATCGACGAGGTCAACAAAAATGATGCGATTCACGGCGTGCTTCTGTTCCGCCCGCTTCCGAAGCATCTGGATCAGAACGTGATTGAGAATGCGCTTGACCCGGCGAAGGACGTGGACTGCATGACAGACGGCTCCATGTCGGGCGTCTTCACCGGCAAGGCGATCGGCTATCCGCCGTGTACACCGCAGGCCTGCATGGAGATTCTGGATCATTACGGCATTGACTGCACCGGCAAGAAGGCAGTTGTCATCGGCAGAAGTCTCGTGGTAGGCAAGCCGGCCGCGATGATGCTGATTAAGAAAAACGCGACCGTCACGATTTGCCACACCAGGACCGTGGATATGCCGTCAGTGGCAAGAGAAGCGGATATCATCGTTGTAGCGGCCGGACGCGCGGGCGTGGTAGGCGCGGAGTATGTGAAGCCGGGCCAGGTCATCATTGACGTTGGCATCAATGTAAATGCAGAAGGCAAGCTCTGCGGCGACGTCGATTATGCGGCAGTAGAGCCAATCGTCGACGCCATCACCCCGGTTCCGGGCGGCGTCGGCAGTGTGACGACCTCCGTGTTGGTGAGCCATGTCGTAGAGGCAGCGGCAAAAAAAGCCGGGATCTGAAAACCTCAAAAGCCGGGGTGCTCAAAAGCCGGAATCTGAAAATTTCAAAATTTCAAAAACCGGTTGACGCACCCGTGTAATTATGCTATAGTCTTAGCGTGTAATTCAAAATTGCCACGTCAAGTGCAGCCCCATGGGGCTGAAGAGGGAATCAGGTGAGAGGCCTGAGCGATCCGGTCACTGTATACAGGGAGTGAGATCTCATTGAATCCATTGCGTACCCGATCTGACAGCGTGAGAAGGAGAGATTGAGCATTGATCTGTGAGCCAGGAAACCTGCTTGGTGTGAGAGAAGAGCTTCCGAGTAAAGCTGAACACTCCGCCGCAGCCATTGTTTTTGTACAGGCTGTTGTCGCTTGTGATGGGGAAACAGGCACATGAAAATAAAAGGAATGTTGTCTCGAGGCAATGGGCAATACACAAATACCTCCTTGTGTCAGAAGGATTTCCGGTGCTCCGCAATCATCGGGATTCTTTTGAGACACGTACAGATGACGTTCCGCAAGCTGATCTGTACGAACGGCACAATCTTCCAGGGGCAGTCCGCAATGCCCTGGAGATTGTGCCTTTTTTATGATGCCCTGAGCCGGGTAAGGAATTTTGCGGCTAAAGCCGCACCCGGCTCGCGCAGGCGGATAGGGGAGAAAGGCGTTCCCCTATCCGATTGATGCACAGGGCAGCGTAGAGGATTTTTTCGGCTGATGCCGGACGCAGCCCGCGCGGCGGATAGGGGCGAGGACTCCCCTATCCGATTTTTATCATATTAGAACAGCTCTTTGCATATATTGAAGCAGTGGAGCCCACCAGTTGGGCTGCGAATATAGGCAGGGGGTCTTTTTATGGAAACATTCGATTTGTACAGAGATATCCGCACGCGGACAAACGGAGAGATCTACATAGGAGTTGTGGGCCCCGTGCGGACTGGAAAGTCTACCTTTGTAAGAAAATTTGCGGAACAGGTCGTTCTACCTTCCATGGATGAGCAGGCGCAGAAAGCAGCAAGAGATGAGCTGCCGGCGAGTGCCTCCGGGAAGATGGTCACAACGGTCGAACCAAAATTCATTCCGAAAAAGGCCGTTTCGATCCCGGTCGGAGATGAGAGCTCGATGGCTGTCCGCCTTGTAGACTGCGTGGGATTTCTTGTGCCGGGGGTGGAAGGCACTGTGGAGGATGGAAAAGCCCGGATGGTAAAAACACCGTGGAGCCAAAATCCGGTCCCGTTCGAAGAGGCTGCCAGGATGGGTACGCAGAAGGTCATCACCGATCACGCGACTGTCGGACTCGTGATAACTACGGATGGAAGCTTTGGAGACCTGCCGCGGGAGAGCTTTCTGGACGCTGAAAAAGAGGCAATTGACCAGCTGCGGCAGATCGGCAAGCCATTTCTTGTAATTCTAAATTCCGCAAGACCTCGTTCCGAGGAGGCAAAAGCCGTTTCAGAGAAGATATCGGCGGCATACGGCGTACACGCGGTGACCCTGAACTGCGAACAAATCGGATTTGAAGATATTCAGATGCTGCTGGAACAATTCCTGCTTGAGTTTCCGCTTACCAGAGTCACCTTCCAGATACCGAAGTGGGTAGAAATCCTTGATGGGAAACACTGGCTGAAGCAGTCGCTGTTTGAGTCAGTGAAAAAGGCCATGCAGAACCTGCGCTCCGTGCGCGATATCGCAAGGAGGGAACCGGATTTTACAATAGAGAATCAGTATGTGAAAAAAACAATGCTGGAGGGGACGAATCTGATGGACGGAAGTGCGCAGGTCCAGATATCCCTGATCGATTCCCTTTACTATGAAATCTTAAGCGAAATGACCGGCGCGAATATCAGCAGTGAATATCAGCTGATTTCCATGGTCAGTGAGATGGCAGCAAAGAAAAAAGAATACGATACCGTCGCGGAGGCTCTTGACGCTGTCCGCCGCACCGGTTATGGGGCAATCGCGCCGGGAAAAGAGGAGATTGTGATGAAGGATCCTGTGATTATCCGGCAGGGGAACCGCTATGGAGTAAAAATCGCCGCCGAAGCGCCGTCCATCCACCTGATCCGCGCGGATGTGACGACAGAGGTATCACCGGTCGTAGGCAGCGAAGAACAGGCAAAGGATCTGGTTTCCTATATCAGTGAAAATGAAAAGACGGAAGAGGGCGCCTGGAGTACCCTTATTTTTGGAAAATCAATTGAGCAGCTCGTCGAAGAAGGGATCCGCGCGAAGCTGTCTTCTGTGAATGAGGAATGTCAGACAAAGCTTCAAAATGCCATGAGACGGATCCTGAATGAATCAAAAGGGAAAATAATATTTATAATAATTTAAGAATAGCGATTGACATTTTAAAAAAAATAGCATATAATGTGAATAAATTATTACAAATTATTAAAGATTGGTTTAGAAAGTACCTATATCATTGAAAGAAGTTTTGGAATGAATGATTCCGTTTACAGAAGATTAGTGAGGAAGAACGCATGGCAGATCAAGACATCGGAAGGAAAAAACTGATATTGGCGGGATTTCTTTTCATCCTGATGTTTTTCTGTGTTCAGGTGAAGGCAGACGCGGCCTGGACGCAGAATTCTGACGGTACCTATTCCTGGTACACCAGCAGTGGGAAGCTTGCGAAAAGCAAATGGATCAAAAGCAAATACTATGTAGATGCCGACGGCATCCGCGTAACCGGCCTGCAGAAGATCGGGAACAAATATTACTATTTCAATAAGTCAACCGGCGAACTGATCTGCGGCTCCTGGATTAAGTCGGGAAGCAAGTATTATTACGCAAGAAAGAACGGCGGCGCGCTGTATACCAGCTGTAAAAAGAAGATCGGCGGATATTATTATTACTTTAACGCGAAGGGCGTCCGGCAGACCGGGAAGAAAACGATCAATGGAAATACCTATTACTTCTCAAAATCGACTGCCCGGATGGTGACAGGCAAATGGGTGCGCATCAGCAAGAAATATTATTATTTCGGCAGCGATGGAGTGATGGCCAAGAGCACCTGGGTCGGGCTGTACTATGTCAACGGCAACGGAGTGCGCGTAAAGAACACCTGGGTAGGGAAAAAGTATCTTGGCAGTGATGGCAAATGTGTTTCCGGCCTGCAGGAGATCGACGGCAATTATTATTACTTCAATACCAAGACCTACAAGAAGGTCACCAATAAAACACTCACGATCGGCCTGTATACCTATGTTTTTGGCAGCGATGGCGTCGGTACTCTGACCCTTGTGAATGGCAGGGAGCTCGCTTCCGTCTCTGTGGAGGAGACCTACTATACGGATGACATCGTGGATGACGAGACACTGCTTGCGGCGATTATTTATTGCGAGGCTGGAAATCAGTCCTATACCGGGCAGCTGGCGGTCGGCATCGTGATTCTGAACCGCTTAAACAGCAGTTCGTTTGCAGCGTCAACTCTGCGCGAGGTGATTTATTCAACCAGTCAGTTTGAACCCGCGAGGAACGGGCGGCTGACGAGCGCTCTTTCCGGCTCGATCACTGTGAGCTCCAGCTGCAAGAAAGCGGCCGCCAAGCTGATGACCCTGAATGAAAAATATAAAACCGGAAAGACGCCGACACTGACGGTGGACGGCGAGAAGGTGAAATTTACATACCTGTTTTTCATGACGCCTGCCGCATATACCAGACTGGGCCTGACTGCGACCTACCTTACCATCGGCGACCATGTATTCTTTAAGACATGGGCATAATGAGAACTGGTATTGTTACTGTTCACAACCCGACCACGCACTTGCTGCGTGGTCAGGGGCAAAAGCGTAGAGGCTGCAAGCATCCGGCCCATCGCGAAGCGATTTTAATTGGCCGGATGCCGTTACAGGTCACACCTGTAACGGCAAAAACAACGTAAATTTGGTCAGGGTGTGACCTGTAACCTGGTATTGGATTCATAAAAGGATGAAATCGAACACACGGTTGATTTTATCCTTTTTTTATGTTAGAATTTCCGTAAAAGTTCAGAACTGTGCCGAACACGCGCAAAGGGGCGCACCCCGGGGCGCTGGCGGCCGGTTTTTTGGAGAGACAGATGAAGATTGCGGATTTTAAACTGTTTTTGATTGTCGGCGTCATCTGCGCCGTTCTGCTGATAGGAAGAAATTATTTTCAGGAAGAAGGAGCCTCCGTCGTAGTTGAGGTTGACGGGGAGATATATGGCACTTATTCTTTGAACAAAAACCAGACGATTATGATCAATGACACGAATCGACTGGTGATTGAAGATGGAGAAGCCTATATGGCAGAGGCAAGCTGCCCGGACGGGCTCTGTATTAGCCAGGGGCATATTTCCGCCAGCGGCACCATGATCGTCTGCCTGCCAAACCGCGTGGTAGTCCAGGTGATTGACAGCGAGGCGGACGACGGTCTGGATGCTGTGACAGGATAGCGGCCTGGTCTGGATCGCTTTGACAGGACTGCACCCTGGATGCCCTAAGAGGATGGCAGCGTTTCGGCTTACTGTGACAGGACTGCTCCCTGGACTGGATGCCGCGGCAGCCTGGTTTACAGCTGCGCACTGGTGAGTCCTGGGTTGCATTTGCTGCGTATTGCAGCTCATCTATCTGATATACCATATTTTCTGGGAGCTTTGTATATGAAACATAAAACCGCTTACCTGGGAATGTTTACAGCGCTGGCTATGATTCTTAGCTACGTGGAATCTCTTTTACCGGTATTCTATGGGATTCCGGGTGTGAAGCTCGGACTGGCAAACAGTATGTCTCTGGTGATTCTGTACCTGGCCGGTGTGCCGGAGGCGTTCTGTGTCTCTGTGATCCGCGTGGTACTTTCCGGATTCCTGTTTGGAAATCTGTTTTCTATCGCTTACAGCCTGGCCGGGGCACTGCTGAGCCTGGCTGTGATGGCGCTTATGAAAAAAAGCGGAGTTTTTTCAATCGCAGGCGTCAGCATGCTTGGGGGGATTTCGCATAATATCGGGCAGCTGGTCATCGCGATGCTTCTTGTGGAGAACCTGAATTTGCTTTATTACCTGCCGGTACTGTTGCTGTCCGGGCTGGTGACGGGGCTGGTGATCGGTATTTTGTCATCAGAAATAAGAAAACGCCTGCCAGAGAATCTTTGAGGGGGAGAAACAGAAGATGATTGCTTATTTAAAAGGAACGGTAGCCGCCGTATCGGAAAATATCCTGGTTCTGGACGTTAATCAGGTCGGCTGGCAGATCTTTATTTCCGCGCGGGACGCACGGGAGATGCCGCCTTTGGGCGGGGAAGTGCAGGTCTATACATGGATGAGCTTCGGCCAGGACGCGGTGCGTCTCTATGGTTTTTTGAAAGAGGACGACCTGGACATTTTTAAGCTGCTGATCAATGTCAGCGGAGTCGGCCCCAAAGCGGCTCTGGGCGTTCTTTCCGTGCTGACGGCGGACGATCTGCGCTTTGCGGTACTTTCGGACGATGCAAAAACCATTGCGCGCTCCCCGGGAGTCGGCACGAAAAGTGCGCAGAAAATTATACTGGAATTAAAGGACAAGCTGAGCCTGGAGGACGCGTTTGAGCATAAGCTGGCATCTTCCGGGACGGAGCTGCCAGGAGGCGGCATCCAGACAAGCGCGGCAGACGAGGCCGTGCAGGCACTCTCAGCCCTCGGATATTCGGGCAGCGAGGCACTCCGTGCCGTGAAAAAATGCGGCGTCACGGAGGATATGGATACGGAGACGATTCTGAAGCTGGCGCTGAAGCAGATATAAGGAGCCGGGCAGAAATATAGTAAACGACTTTAGTCGTTTTACTTTGCGCCAGACGCGAGGCTGCGCAAGCAGCCATTCCTAGCGCGTCTGTGTGCATCCTTTATAGTGAATGACAAAAGAATTTTGTCGTTCACTATAATTTGTGCGAAACGACGGTGCATCCCAAAATGTTTATCGCAAAACATGCACTGGTTCATTCGTAACAGTTCCTAACCCGGATAAACCGGAACTGAAATTTTGCCATTTTGCGCAAAAAATCGTTTTTAAGTGCCTAAATGGATAATAGAGACGGATAATAGAGACGCAGCAGGCAAGAGGAGTATGTATGGCGAAACGAGTGATTACTACAGACGCGACGGAGGAGGATATCCGGCTGGATGCCGGGCTGCGTCCGCGCCTTTTACAAGATTATATCGGGCAGGAAAAGGTCAAAAGTACGCTGAAAATATATATCGAAGCTGCAAAGGCCAGGGGCGATGTTCTGGATCATGTGCTCTTTTACGGACCTCCGGGACTGGGCAAGACTACGTTGGCCTGCATTATTGCGAATGAAATGGACGTTAATATCCGGATCACCTCCGGTCCCGCGATCGAGAAGCCGGGAGAGATGGCTGCCATTTTGAACGACCTCCAGGAAGGGGACGTCCTGTTTGTCGATGAAATTCACCGGCTGAACCGGCAGGTCGAGGAGGTCCTTTATCCGGCAATGGAGGATTTCGCGATCGATATTATGATCGGGAAAGGCTCGGCAGCGCGGTCAGTCCGTCTGGGTTTGCCCCATTACACGCTGATTGGTGCTACGACGAGAGCCGGAATGCTCAGCGCGCCGCTGCGGGACCGTTTCGGAGTCGTGAACCATCTGGACTATTATTCAGAAAAGGAGCTGCAGACGATCATCCTGCGTTCAGCTGCCGTCCTTCAGGTTGAGATTGATAATCGCGGCGCCCTGGAGATCGCGCGCCGTTCCAGAGGCACGCCAAGGCTGTCGAACCGTATGCTCAAGCGTGTGAGAGATTATGCCCAGGTGCGCTATGACGGGCGGATTACCGGCGCGGTCGCCTCGGAAGCACTGGATTTGCTGGAGGTGGACCGTTACGGGCTGGACGCGTTAGACCGCACGATCCTTACCTTGATGATTGAAAAATTCGACGGCGGACCGGTAGGCCTTGACACCCTCGCGGCCGCGATCGGGGAGGATTCCGGCACGATTGAGGACGTCTATGAGCCTTACCTGATTAAGAATGGATTTTTAAACCGTACGCCGAAGGGGCGGGTCGTCACGCAGCTTGCCAGAGAGCATCTTGCCGGCGGGGGAAGGTGACCGGATGCTGTGACCTGCCACTGGTGCTGTTACTGGTTTTGCTCACTGAAAAGAAGTGGTTGTAATTTTAAAGAACTGCGTATATAATCGTAGAATGTGGTTGAGCGCATTCCCGCACATACCGCAGGCATGCGCTGCGCGGCCGGTCGAGTTGTGCAGTGTCTGCTTATGATCCGCATAGAGGGGAAAAGGGGAGGATCCTATGTCATCCAAAAACAGCACACAGGTTATTATTGCCGGTAAAATATATACATTGAGCGGATATGAGAGTGAGGAATATCTGCAGCGTGTCGCCGCTTATCTGAATGGCAAGATTTCAGAGCTTCGGAATCTCGACGGCTATCAGAGACTTTCCCCGGATATGAGGTCGATCCTTCTGAACCTGAACGCGGCGGACGATTACTTTAAAATGAAAAATAAGGTGGACGAGCTGGAGCAGGCTCTCTCGGAAAAAGACCGGGATATCTATGAGCTCCGCCATGAGATCATTACTTCGCAGATCCGCCTGGAAAACGCGCAGAAGCAGATACAGTCTCTGGAGGATCGAAATGCGGAATCCCAGAAGGAACTGATCCGGCTTGAGACACAGTTAAAGAAAAGTTAAATTGGGTGCCTGTCATACCAGGACTGCCGGCGCAATAGCAGGATGTGCTGGCGGTAAAAGAAAAATTAAAATCGGCTGTCTGTCATACCTGCAGGGAGAAAACGACTTACGCCATTTGACCGGGGTGTGACCTGCAATGGGAAACGGCCATCAGAAGGGGAGGAATATGCCAGAATTGCTTGCACCGGCCGGCTCTCTTTACGCGCTGCAGGCGGCTGTGGACGCCGGGGCGGACGCGGTCTATATCGGCGGACAAAAGTTTGGCGCCAGAGCGTACGCGGACAATCCGGACGAGGACGGGCTGATTAAAGGAATTGAATATTGCCATCTGCGGGGCAAAAAGCTCTATCTCACGGTAAATACCCTTTTCAAGGAGCCGGAACTGCGTAAGGAACTGATTCCTTTTATTGAGCCGCTGTACCGGAATGGACTGGACGGTGTGATTCTTCAGGATCTGGGTGTCATGCGTCTTCTTCGCAGGTTTTTCCCGGATCTGGAGCTGCATGCAAGTACCCAGATGAGCGTGACGACCCCTGAAGGAGCCCGTTGGCTCAATCGACTCGGGGTAAGCCGCGTGGTACCGGCCAGAGAGCTTTCGATCCAGGAAGTCCGGGCGATTGCGCAGACCGGTGTGGAGGTGGAAGCGTTTATCCACGGCGCCATGTGCTATTGCTATTCCGGACGCTGCCTTTTCAGCAGCGTGCTGGGAGGACGGAGCGGGAACCGCGGGCGCTGCGCACAGCCCTGCCGCCTGCCATATGAATGTCCCGGCCAGGCTGCCGGGAATGCGGCCGGGAAGAATTCTCACGCTGGCTCTCATCTGCTCAGCATGAAGGATCTGTGCACACTGGACATTTTACCGGAGCTGATCGAAGCAGGGATCGCTTCCTTCAAAATTGAAGGCCGGATGAAGCGGCCGGAATACGCGGCCGGCACTGCGGCTATCTACCGCGAATATATGGATCTGTATGCCCAAAAGGGCTTGAAAGGCTACCAGGTAAGGGAAAAGGATCGCCGTGCTCTTTTGGATCTCTTTGACCGCGGTGGCTTTTCGCGCGGATATTATCATATGAAAAACGGCCCTTCCATGATCGCATTTGAACGCCCAAAGGAGACGGACGCAAACGCTGCACAACACAAGATCGAACACAACCAGCATTTTTTACAAGAAAATTCCACAGTAAAAATTAATGGTGATTTAAGGATTTATCCGGATACACCTGTTATACTGAGCGTATGGACTGCAGGCGCCGGGGACGACGGCAGTTATCAGGTGAAAGTATCCGGTCCGGTTCCTGAGGCAGCCAGAACGAATGCAGCCACGCGGGAGGATGTCCTGCGCCAGATGTACAAAACCGGCGGCACACCATTTGAATTCGAACAATTAAAAATTGACCTGGCAGACGGACTGTTCCTGCCGGTGCGGATGCTCAACGAGCTCCGCAGGGAGGCTCTGGACGGTCTGAAAGAGCAGATCCTCCGTGCAAAGCGCAGACGGATGGCTGGCCCGGATACAATGGAAGAGAGAAGACCTGCGCCAGAGAACAACGTGGATTCCCGCTGCCCTGAAGCGGGGGGCTCACATTTGGAGTTTGCCGGAATAGAAGAACCGGCAGTTCCATTTTTGAATATCCTTGTTACGACAAAGGAACAGATCGGCGCGGTGCTTGCCTGGTTTGACCAGATCGCGGATACCAGCCTGGACGGGCTAGTGGATACCATATATCTGGATTCCGCTCTTTTAGACACAAAAGAGCAGTTTCCTACGTCCTGTGTTACCTTAAAATATCAGGCTAAGGATATTCAAAAGAGAGGGATTCACTGTCTGTTCGGCATGCCTCCCGTACTGAGGGAAGCGGGGCGCGCCGTGCTGGAGCATCCATCGTTCCGGGAATTGATAAACGAGGTGGACGGTTTCCTGGTGCAGACTATTGATGAGCTCTCCTGGCTGCAGGAGAACTCCTGCGGAGGACTTTATGTTTCAGAAGGCTGTCTGTATTCCTTTAATAAGGAGGCGCGGGAGCTTCTCGGAAGAAACGGAATTTCCAGGTTCACGCTCCCGGCGGAGCTGAACGCACAGGAATTAAGGCACCTGGGAGGGGCGGGCGGCGAGCTGGTCATCTATGGCCGGGAGCCTCTGATGCAGTCCGCCCAGTGTGTAAGGAAAAATACGTCCGGCTGCGGGGATGGGGAGCTTCTGTATCTGAAGGATCGGAAAAGGGTATTGTTCCCGGTACTGACACGCTGCCTGTTCTGTACAAATACCATTTATAATTCTGTTCCGCTGCATCTGGCAGGATGCTTTGGCGAGGTCATGCGGATCGCTCCGTCGTATGTCCGCCTGTCGTTTACGGTTGAGACGAGGGAGGAGACGCGGCGGATTCTGGGGATTTATGAGCGTCTGTTTGACGCGGCTCTAAAGGGAGATTTTTCAGCTGATACTGCCAACGATGATCTCGAAGGGACGAGGGGGCACTTTAAAAGGGGAGTTGAGTAGCACATGTACAGTCTGCTCTATGAGATTTCAAAATATCTGATTCTCGTATTGATGGCGTTTTACACACTGCAGTGTTATACCGTCTTCCGAAAAAAAGAGGAGGATTCACGGCAGTATCTGTTTTTGCGCCAGAATATGCTGATGTTTTTTATACATTTTGTGGGGTATGCCCTGATTTTTCTGGAGCTGCGGGAGATGGAGATCCTGATTTTTTACGGCGCCCAGGTATTGTATCTGCTGCTTACCCTGATTTTATTCCGGGTGATTTATCCTCTTTCTTCCAGGCTGCTGATTAATAATATGTGCATGCTTCTTAGCATTGGCTTTATCATGATCGCCCGCCTGGATTATGACGAATGCCTCAAACAGTTTGTAATTGCTGTGGCCGGCACTGTCCTTGCGCTTCTGATTCCGGTGATCATACGGAAGCTGCGCTTTATCACAAAG
Organism: Lachnospiraceae bacterium; assembly: GCA_021203145.1. GTDB lineage: Bacteria > Bacillota > Clostridia > Lachnospirales > Lachnospiraceae > Choladousia. The sequence continues at coordinate 31,228 of JAJQBS010000075.1, forward strand.
ATGTATTACGCATATACGCTTCTGGGTATCGGAATGCTCGGGCTTGTGGCTGTTGCCGCGCGCACGACCTATGGGGCGAAGCTGTCCATCTCAATCGGGGGATTTTCCTTTCAGCCTTCTGAATTTGTAAAAATTGTCTATGTGTTTGCCATCGCGGGGCTTCTGAATCACGCAAAGGATTTCAGGCGGATTGTAATTGCGACCGCACTTGCAGCGGCCCATGTACTGATATTGGTCGTCTCAAAGGATCTGGGCAGCGCGGTCATCTTTTTTGTTACATATCTGGTCATGGTTTTTATTGCCACGAAAAACCCATTTTACACGTTGGCGGGGATACTCGCAGGCGGCGCAGGAGGGGTGGGAGCTTACTTTTTGTTTTCGCACGTGCGTGTGCGTGTACAGGCATGGCTGGATCCGTTCGCAGATTATCAGCTGACCGGCTATCAGGCAGCACAGGCGCTGTTCTCAATCGCTGCGGGAGGCTGGTTCGGTACCGGCCTGTACCAGGGATCCCCGACGGCGATCCCAGTTGTGGAACAGGATATGATGTTTGCTGCGATTGCGGAGGAGCTGGGGTCGATTTTTGGGATCTGCCTGATCCTGGTCTGCATGAGCTGCTTTATCATGTTTATCAATATCGGCATGCAGCTCACGAACCGATATTACCGTCTGGTGGCAGTCGGCCTCGGCACTACCTACGGAGTGCAGGTATTTTTAACAATCGGCGGCACGATCAAGCTGATCCCGCTCACCGGCGTCACCTTGCCGCTTGTGAGCTATGGCGGGAGCTCTGTTCTGAGTACCCTGATTATGTTCGCGATTGTACAGGGACTGTATATGCTGCGCAATGATGAGGAGATCAGCAGAGAGCAGAAGGAAGCCCTGCGGCAGCAGGCGCCTTATGGCGCAAACATTTATCCGCCCCCCGGCGGCAGGTACCCACAGAACCAGGGCAGAAGTCCCCAGGGCGGAACACAAAACGCGGGCAGCTATGGCGGCAGCGCGTATCCGCCAAACCAGAGCAGAGTTTCCCAGGGCAGGGTGCAAAACGCGGGCAGCCCTGGCGGCAGCGCGTATCCGCTGAATCAGGGCAGGGATTCCCAGGGCGGGACACAAAATGCGGGCGGCTATGGCAGCAGTGCGTATCCGCCGAATCAGGGCAGATATTCTCGGGGCAGAATGCCGAATGCGGGCAATTCCGGCGACAATTCTCATGCGCAGGCTCGAAACGGATCCCCCGGAGGCAGATCGCAAAGCAGGGGAGGATCCGGTGACGGGGCTGAACATTCTGAAAATAAAAACAGGCAGCCATCCCTGACACCCATAGAATCAGCAGACGGGAACAAGAAACAGGATTAGACAGAATTAGATAAGATGCCTTCCGGCAGATACGGTAAGGAGGCGGCAGTATGGGAATCAAACCATCAGGGAGGAAGGACAAAAATAAAGCGGAAAAAGAAAAGAAAACTCCAGTGAAGGTGCGGGAAGTCCATCTGGAGCAGGAAGCGGAGCCGGCCGACGCCAAAGGGCGCAATACTGAGCTTGGAATTGTCACCTATGCGTTTGTATTCCTGTTTGTTTTGATGATCGGATATCTTGTGTACCTGAATGGCTGGAAGGCGGAATCACTGAATTCCAGTTCTTATAATACCAAACAGGACGCTAACGAGGATAAGTACGTCCGCGGATCCATCTACTCCTCGGACGGCCAGGTGCTTGCCTATACAAATGTAGCGGATGACGGCACGGAAACGCGGATATATCCCTATGGAAATGTCTTTTCTCATGTGATCGGCTACTCTTCAAATGGAAAATCCGGCCTGGAGTCTACGAGCAATTCCGATCTGATGACCTCGCATACCTCGGTGCTGACGCAGCTGCGCGAAGACTCCGATGAGAAGCAGCTTGGAGACTCCGTGTATACAACCCTGAACACGACTTTGCAGCAGACAGCCTATAGCGCCCTGGGAAGCTATAACGGCGCCGTGATTGCGATGGAACCCGATACCGGGAAAATTCTGGCGATGGTTTCCAAACCGGATTTTGACCCGAACGCGATCGAAGACATCTGGGAACAGGTGGTAAACGACAGCTCCAGCAGTGTATTGCTGAACCGGGCGACACAGGGGCTGTATCCCCCGGGGTCGACGTTTAAAATTCTGACGACGCTTGCCTATATCCGGGAAAATCCGACGACGTATTCTGATTTTTCCTTTACATGCGAGGGAACACTTGAGGAGAGCGGGGCGTCGATACACTGCTATAACAGTAAGGTCCATGGAGTAGTCGATCTGAAAACTGCTTTTGCGAAATCCTGCAACACGACTTACGCGAGCATCGGACTGGGGCTTGGAAGCACCAGCCTGGCTTCCGTCTGTGAAGAGTTCCTGTTTAATTCGGCTCTTCCGACGTCTCTTCAGCACAGCACATCCCAGTTTAGCCTTAGCAGCAGTGCTTCCTATGGAGAAATCATGCAGACGGCGATCGGCCAGGGAGACACGCTGGTGACTCCGCTTCACATGGCTTTGATTACCGCGACCGTCGCAAATGACGGCGTGATGATGCGGCCGTACCTGGTTGATTATGTAGAAGCGAATGACGGCACGAATGTCTCTGTCACAAGTTCGTCCAAATACAAACGCCTCATGACGACAGACGAGGCTGCGATCCTGCAGGAATACATGGAGGAGACCGTAATCAGCGGCACCGCGACCTCTTTAAGCTGGTTTGATTTCACCGTTGCCGGAAAAACCGGATCGGCGGAGTATGGCTCCGGCGACAGTGCCGGCACACATTCCTGGTTTGTCGGATATTCAACTGGCGAGGGCGGCGACGCGGACCTTGTCGTGGTTGTGATTGCCGAGGACGGGGGCACGGGAAGCGACACGGCAGTTCCGATTGCGTCGCAGGTCTTTCAGGCATATTACAACTATGTGGCCGGCTGACCTGACGCCACAGTACGCAGAAAGGTCAGACCACTTTCCCATCCGAAATTTCGCCATAACGTTTTGCCGCGGTTTCCGGCGGTAAAATTTTATGGCGTTTTTTAGCGGTGATTTTTAGCGGCAGAATTTTATAGCGACTTTTCGCAGCGTTATTTTGCGGTAAAATTTTATTACGACTTTCCGCAGCGTCATTTTGCGGCAAAATTTTATGGCGATTTCCGGTTGCGCGTTTTCACAAAAAGAGTTATACTGTCTCCAGTCTATCATAAGGGGCACTCGCAAACAGGAGGGATTGCAATGATTGAAGCAATAAGCTGTGGCGGTGTGGTGATATTCAGGGGGAAAGTGCTTGTTTTATACAAGAGCTATCGGAATAAATATGAGGGCTGGGTTCTGCCAAAGGGTACGGTCGAAGAAGGTGAGGACTTCAAGGAGACCGCTTCCCGCGAGGTTTTAGAGGAGACAGGAGTCAGGGCCGCGATTATTAAATATGTTGGGAAAAGCCAGTATACATTCAATGTGCCGAATGACGTCGTGTCAAAGGACGTCCACTGGTACCTGATGATGGCTGACAGCTATTACAGCAAACCACAGAGAGAAGAGTATTTTGTGGATTCCGGGTACTATAAATATCACGAAGCCTACCACTTGCTAAAATTTTCGAACGAGAAGATGATTCTGGAAAAGGCATACGGCGAATATTTAAATTTAAAAAAGAATAATCTCTGGGGCAGCCGGAAATATTTTTAAAGCGGGCAGCAGCAGCCGGACGCGTTCCGCGAGGGGACATATGAAAATGACCTGGTATCGAAATCTGTATATTGGAAAGACTTTTCAGGGAAAGCAGAAAAAAATCATGCGCCAGATCAGGGCGGGGAGACCCGTGCGTGATCTGTACCTGATCGTCCTGCGTCCGGATCCGGCTCTTAATCAGCTTGAGATTTTCTCTCAGTCGTTTTTTCAGAACGTGTTATCAGATGCAGAACAGGCTCTGATTGTAGGGATTGCTTCCGGCATGCCGGAGGCTCTCGGGCTTCTCGTTCAGATGACAGACCAGGTTTACCATGAGACCGGAGGGGCACTCCTCCGGGATTATATCCTTTTGCGCCAGAAGGCGGAGAATGCGCAGGCTCAGACCTGACGTGGCTGCAAAGCGAGGTTTGCGATAAAGACATGATTCTATCTGTTATTCTGACGATCCTGAAAATAATAGGCATTCTGCTGCTTGCGCTGCTGCTTCTGGTCCTTCTGCTTCTGACCGCGTTTTTGTTTGTTCCAATCCGGTACCGCGCCAGGGTGGCATATACAGAGCAGGCAAGAGAGGGCGAGGTGCGTATTACCTGGCTGCTGCACCTGGTTTCCCTGCGGATTGCCTATGATCTGAAGGAGAGTAAACAGCTTTTGCAGCTGCGGATATTCGGAATTTCGCCGGACAGGGTACGCGCCTTTTGGGGCAGGAGAAAAGCGAAAAAGAGCAGACGAAGACAGGAAAAGACAAGGCAAACCAGAACGGCGCCGGAACAGACAAAGCAAACCAAAATGGCGCCAGAACAGACAAAGAATATCAAAACGACGTCGGAACAGACAAAGAATATCAAAACGACGCCGGAACAGAGCAACAGAAAAAATGACACAGAGATACAGAGGGCGTCAGGCGACAGGAATGTCGGTGAGAACGCTGATACGGCACAAAATGTTTCCGCTGATAATGCCAGCCGGAGGGCGCCACAGAGTGATCATGATGACACAGGCCAGAGGGCACCGCAGAATCACCGCGCTGACGTCAGTCAGAAGAGTGTAAGGGCAAGGATAAGGAACCTGCTGCACAGGTTCAGAGCGCTCTGGGATAAAATAAGGCAGCTGCCAGCAAAAGCGCTGCGATTGTTTCGCCGGCTCAGGGATTCCCTGAGAAAACCGGCGGCAGCTCTGCAAAAGGCGAGAGATTTTTACCGTGTGCTGCAAGAGTATGATGCGGGTACGCTCTTTCGAGAGCTTTTGGCGGTAATGAAAAGGCTTTTTCGACATTTTCGGGTGAGGAGAGGAACCGGCTATTTTCGTTTCGGTACGGGTGATCCATCCCTTACCGGCGAAATCACCGGAGTGATTTATCTGTTCATTCCAGCTTCCTGCGGGGAAATACAGATAGAGCCACAGTTCACGGAGTCAATGCTGCAGATGGATCTGGAGATTCGCGGACATGTCCGGCTGATCCATCTGGGGACTGCCGCGTGGCGGATTTTCCGCAACAAGAAACTGCGCGGGCTGATCCGGGCTTTCCGCAAGGGAGCTTAAGAACTTAAAAACGGATTTTTGCGCGAACGGGCAAAATTGGGGTTCCGATTTATCCGGGTCAGGGCTGTACAAAAATAGAAACAGACGACAGCAGTCCCGGAACAGTCCGCAGAATTTATCACTGGATAAGGAGAAATGGTATGGCTGAAAATTTTCAAAGCACAGTTGCGTCCTTATTTAAAGGAATGGATAATTTTATCACGACGAAAACAGTAGTGGGAGATCCGGTTACGGTAGGCGACACCATCATTCTTCCGTTGGTCGATGTTACCTTTGGCGTCGCCGCATCCGCGAAGGCGGAGGACAAGAAAAATGCCGGCGGCGGCGGAATGGGAGGAAAGATTTCTCCGAGTGCGGTTCTGGTCATCTCGAACGGCTGCACCAAGCTGGTAAATGTGAAAAATCAGGACGCCGTGACCAAGGTCCTGGATATGGTTCCGGATATTGTGAACCGCTTCACATCCGGAGGCAAGGACAAAGAACAGGCGGATCCAAAGGTCGATGAGGCGATCCATGCCGCATCGGAGGAAGAGACCACCTTCTGAGGCTCGGACTAAGGTTCTGTCGGCCAATAACTTTATGCATCCTGCACCGCCAGATACGCGAATCGCAGGTTCTAAAAGCCTCGCCGTAGCCTGATTCTCCCTGCAGCGCAGGTAGACTGTTTTAGCTTTTGCGTCATATAATAGGGATAAAGAAGAAAGACAGGTTCAGGGTCGGCATGACAAGACTGGTCGGATATACTATTTTCTGGGTCGCGATTGGAATGATCGCAGGAATGTTCATCAGGAGTACCCTGCTTTGTATCCTGATTGTTCTGTTTCTGCTTCTGCTCGGATATAATCTTTTTATGGGAAACGGATAGGAATCCATTCCCTGTGATCGAAGCGAAGCGCAGACCCGGGTGCAGCTTTGGCCGTAAAATTCCTTACCCGGCTTTGTGCATCACAAAAAAATGTCAGGAGAAAAATACTCCTGACATTTTCAACGATTGATTCCTGTATATGGATCCCAAAGAGGATGCCGCCTCAGGCTCTCTCTACTCTGCCGGATCTCAGGCAGCTCGTACAAACATACATTTTCTTTGCAGAAGTCGGGCCGGTCTTTACCCTGACCTTCTGGATATTGGACTTCCAGATTTTATTGCTCCTTCTGTGGGAATGGCTCACCATATTGCCGAAATGTACGGATTTATCACAAATAGCGCACCTTGCCATGACTGCACCTCCTTGATATAGATTAAGCCTTTTTCTTATAACAGCCAGCCTGTAATTACCCAAAAGACTCACAACAAAGAGTATTCTAACAGATGCATGATTAATTTGCAAGCAGAAATTCAAAAAATCCAGGGTTGTTTCACGAACATTTTTTACCACGATTCCTTGCCTGGTGCAAAT
>JAJQBS010000017.1 GCA_021203145.1 Lachnospiraceae bacterium
GATAAAATCTACGTTTTTTCAATTTTAAAATTTCTTCATGAAACAACCCTGTAAAAATCCTCATGGTTATTTAAAGAATATACATTCAACAAGGATTTTACGATATTAGGACATCCGCAAGAACTGTTATTTTTCAAACTTTCTTCATCTTCTCAATCACACACTCATGCCCTTTTTTCTCATTATAATTAATTCCACACAATAGAAGATTCCCTTGATAATCCTTCAGTGCTTCCGGATAATGATTCTTTTTTATCTGATCAATTGCCGCTTCTACAGACTTTTTATATTTTAATTCTATCACGCAGGCCGGCTTATCCAGATGATGAGGACGCGGAAGGAAGCAAATGTCAGCATATCCTTTTCCAGTCGGTAACTCGCGAATGATCATATAATATTCTCGTGCAAAGTAAAAAGAAAGCGTTATGACACAGCTCAGTGAATTCTCGTCATTATATTTTAAAACAGATATTTCCTGATGAGCCTTCACCACACCAGCCGCAACCGCATCGGAATCCATATTCCACAAAGCTTTTAAGAGGCTTCTGGACTCCTGCACAGAGTCCGCTACCTCTGACCAGGAATCAATCTCACGGATGGAGCGAAGAAATTCTGCTGCAATTTCCTTATTTGGGATTGTAACTTTCTGGCTGTCCTGATTATATATCAGATACCCCAGGTGAACCAATAGCGTCAACACTTCATCGCGGTTATGAAACTCCGCCATATCATTTTTAAAAACGCCCGTATCTATTTCAACGGAACCGCCGGAGAGCATCTCTACAATTGCATCCTTAAGACCATCTTTATTCAATTTGATATAGTTCTTCAGTGCGTCATAGGTTTCCGTCTGATTCCAGTAGGTATCATATCTGTGTCGAAGCATGGATTCTACAATCGATTTCGGACTGTAGATCGAATATTCTTTACGGTCACCTTCCGGACTGGATACCAGATGGTAGCCATCATACCATTCCCTTGCCCCTTGAAAATCCATTCCGTATTGTTCGCAAAGGGATATCACTTCTTCTTCCGTAAATCCAAAACTATCACTAATTTGGGCAGAATCTGTCATAGAGTATTCATAAAACATATTTAATGTCGAATGCTCTCCATATTTTTTAATCGGCAAAATACCAGTCATGTATGCCAACGCAATATATGGCTGATCCTTTGTCAGATTCCGCAAAAAGTCCAGATATGGAATCTGCTCCTCCAATGTGTGGTAGCGCCTCATCACACAGTCCCATTCATCAATAAGCAGCACAAATTGCCTTCCGGTCTCCATAAACACATCCGCAATCGATTCAGATAGGTCTTCCGGATCGCGGAAAATATCTTCCGGAAACTGCTTTTTCAGATCCATCATCACAAACCTTGTCAGACGTGCAAGCATATCTTCTACAGAATTTTCCTTTGTCATAAAGGACTGCATATCAATCTTTATTACATAATACTGGTTCAGGCCGGTTTCAAAGGAATCATCCGTATATATTTCCATTCCCCGGAACAATTCTCTTGTATCTTCGCCCATTGTATAATAAGCTGCCAGCATGTCTGCAGCCATCGTTTTCCCAAAACGGCGCGGACGGCTGACAGAAATATATCCCTGCTGCGTGTTCAGGCAGTGATTTGTAAAAGCAATCAGTTTTGTCTTGTCAACATAAATTTCCGAATTCAGGCTTCGCCTGAAGTTCCGACTGCTTGGATTCAAATATACTCCCATCCCTGTCATATTCCTTATTGCGGTGGTTTGGTGGTTTGGTGGTTTCATGTTTTCAGATCGTCTGCAACAGATATTTGTACAGACCTATTCTATCACGTTTTCAGGTGGAGCGAAACATTATTTGACGAAAATTTTAACCCGGAAAAAGCAAGCTGAATTGAGAAAGCAAATCTCTCAGATTATTTCACCTGGCCAAAATTATAGCTGAAGAAAATTTCCCCGGCTTGCTTTTTTCTGTAACAGGCAAAGCCCTCTGGTTTGCCGCGTTTTTACGCTGTAAAACCAGAGGGCTGTTCTTCTTTTGTATCAATGATGCATAAATGTATTTGACATTTTACCTGAAAGTCTCAAAATTGGGGGTTCTGCCCGAATTTCCTGCCTTCCGGTTTCTTCACGAGTAGTTTCACGATGTCTTTCTGCTGGATACCACGTCAAAGATAACCGCAACCAGCAGCACCGCGCCTTTTACCACGTACTGCCAGGAATCGCCGATGCCCATGATGGACATGCCCATGTTGATAACACCCAGAAGAAGCGCGCCGATAATGACGCCGCCGATCGTGCCGCTGCCGCCGTACGCGGACGCGCCGCCGATGAAGCAGGAGCCGATGGCGTCCATCTCAAACGATGTACCAGTGGAGCCGTTTACGGAGCCGACACGCGCCAGGCAGAGCAGGCCGCAAAAGCCGGCGAGCAGGCCCATGTTCGCGTAAGCGAAAAAGTAAACCCTGTCTGTATTGATACCGGAGAGCTTCGTCGCTTTCTCATTGCCGCCCACCGCATAGAAATACCGGCCGAACGCGGTTCTTGAAGTAATGAAGTTGTAGATCAGGCAGATCGCCACCACCCATACCAGCATAACGGAAACACCTTTATACTGACAGAGCATATTGCAATACCAGAGCAGCAGGATTGAGATCACCGCCGCACTGCCAAAATCCGCGATTGCGCTGTTCTGGTGGTATCCCTTTTTCGCCTTGTTCGCGCGGGAGGAAATCTTGCTGTAAAAGATAATGATGACCGCGATCGCGCCGATCACCAACGGAGAGAGGATGCGGGAATCCGTGTCCAGACCCGGGATCTTGATATAAGCGGTAAAGATATTCAGGAACGCCTTGTTCTGGACAGAAACGGTCTTGCTGTTGAGGACAAGACGCCCGAAACCGCGGAACATGAACATGCCGCCCAGCGTCGTGATAAATGGCGGAATCCGCATATAGCCGATCCAGAAACCCTGCCAAATACCGGCCGCCAGACCGATCGCAAGGCAGAGAATAATCGTCAGATAAATATTAAAGCCCATATTGGAAATCAGAACCGCCGCAATGCCGCCGACCAGGCAGATCACGGAACCGACCGACAGGTCAATGTTACCGCCGGTCAGGATGCAGAGCAGCATACCGCAGGCCATTACCAACACGTAGCCATTCTGCAGAAGCAGGTTCGACATGTTCTGCGCATAGAGCAGACGTCCGCCAGTCAGAAAGTAAAAGATAATAAACACAACAACCAGGGCAATGACCATCGTATACTTACGGATAAACGACATCACATCAATCTTGCCCGAGTCTGCAGATTCTTTCTTGTTTGCCATGAAAACACACTCCCTTTTTTAAATTCGAAATCAGTTTGCTGTGCTCATAATGTAGCCCATGATCTCTTCCTGCGTGGTGTTCTTCGCCTCCACCTCGCCGCAGAGCTCGCCTTCATTCATGATGTAGATGCGGTCACACATTCCGATCAGCTCCGGCATCTCTGAGGATATCATGATTACGGATTTTCCATTGTCGACCATCTGATTGATCAGGCAGTAGATATCATACTTTGCGCCGACGTCAATACCACGTGTCGGCTCATCGAGAATCAGGACATTCGGTTCCGCAAACATCCATTTACCCAGCAGAGCCTTCTGCTGGTTGCCGCCGGAAAGATTTCCGATCATCTGCTCAATAGACGGGGTCTTCGTCCCCATCTCCTCTGTCATTTCCTCGGCGGCTTTCTTCTCTGCCGTAGAATCAATCACACCATTGCTGCAGACTTTATCCAGGCGGGCAAGCGTTGTATTGAAACGGATCGACTCCCCAAGAATCAGTCCGTTTGTCTTACGATCCTCAGTCACATAAGCGATCTTGTTGTGAATTGCCTGCTCCGGCGTCTTCAGGTCAATCTTCTTGCCCTCCAGATAAATCTCTCCGGAAATATCCGTCCCGTAGCTTCTGCCGAAGATGGACATCGCCAGCTCTGTGCGCCCCGCGCCCTGCAAGCCCGAGAAGCCCACGACCTCTCCCTTATGTACCTTGAAGGAAATATTGTCGTCCACAATTTTTTCTGGGTAAAGCGGATGATGCACGGTCCAGTTCTTCACCTCAAGGCCGACTTCACTGCTGACATTGTGTTCCCTCTCCGGATACCGGTCATCCATCGCACGGCCCACCATGCCCTTGATGATGCGATCCTCGCTGAAATCATCAATCCCTTTGACCAGTGTCTCAATTGTAGAACCATCGCGCAGGATCGTCGCCTTATCTGCGCAGTAGATAATCTCATTCAGCTTGTGTGTAATGATAATAGATGTCAGGCCGTCCTTTTTGAACTCAATCAGAAGATCCAGGAGCATTTTCGCATCCTCATCGTTCAGCGAGGACGTCGGCTCATCCAAAATCAGCAGCTTCACGTTCTTCGAGAACGCTTTCGCGATCTCGACCAGCTGCTGCTTACCGGTACCGATATCCTTGATCAGCGTCTGAGCAGACTCATGCAGCCCGACCTGTTTCATATGCTTTTCGGCTTCATTATAGGTCTGATCCCAGTCGATTGATCCGAACCGATTCTTTTTCTCATTCCCCAGGAACATATTCTCACCGATCGTGAGCAGTGGGATCAGCGCCAGCTCCTGATGGATAATGACAATTCCTTTTGCTTCGCTGTCCTTCAGCGTCTTGAACTGACAAAGCTCTCCATCATAATAAATCTCACCATCATACGTTCCTGCAGGATAAATGCCGGACAACACATTCATCAGAGTTGACTTTCCGGCGCCATTCTCCCCGATCAGCGCATGGATCTCGCCGCGCTCTACGACAAGATTGACATTATCCAACGCCTTTACGCCTGGAAACTCTTTGGTGATAGATTTCATTTCCAGTATAATGTCTCCCAAAAAACTTCCTCCTCTCCATATAATCCGCTTCGAAACCGTTTTATATTTTTACGGTCGCGAGGGGAAGCAGTCATATTCCGTTTCATGAAAGAAGAGCGGGACAGCCGCCCCGCCCTTCTTTCAAATTCAGCTATAATGATCTCCAATCATCTGTCAGCCTACTGCTACCAGATATCCATCATCACCAACGGTGTAGTACCCGGTGTCTACCAGCTCTTCCTGCATATTGTCGATCGTAACTGTGGTCGGAGTCAGGATAAAGGACGGGCAAACAACACCTTCGGAGGTCTCATATGTTTCATTGTCATATGCGCACTCGAAATCCCAGTCAGAATTCTCAATCAAAGTCTCATCAATCGTATCTCCGTTCAGAACTGCCTCTACCAGAGACAGAGTAACAACAGCCTCATTCGCCACTGCCTTATAAACGGTCATGCTCTGCTTGCCATCCATGATGTTCGCGAGGTTCGCCTCATCACCATCCTGTCCGGTAATGATTACAGTGTTGTCACCGGCATAGTCAGACTCAATAGCCTGCGCTACACCAAGAGCGGTGGAGTCATTGGAGCAAAGCCATGCATCAAGCTGGGTGCCATCTGCATAATAGGAAGCCAGGATGTTCTGTGCTCTCTCAAGAGCGGTCTGGGTATTCCACTGATCTGTAGCTACAGAATCAAAATCAATCTGTCCGGATACAACATTCAGTACGCCAGAGTCAATGTACGGCTGAAGGATGTCCATCGCGCCATTGTAATAATAAGGAGCATTGTTGTCCGCCGGATCGCCTGCTGTAATCTCAATGTTGTAAACATTATCGCCGGCATTATCAAGATCCAGTGTATCAACAATATACTGACCCTGGATAGCGCCAACGGTTGCGAGTGCGAATGTTACATAATATGCACTTGCATCATTAGAAATCAGGCGGTCATACGAAATAACCGGAACACCAACTTCAGATGCTTCATCCATAACGGTATTCAGTGAATCCGCATCAATTGCCGCTACAACAAGGATGTCAACACCGTCAGCAAGCATATTCTGAATATCATTTACCTGCTGCGAAGAATCATTGTCGGAGAAAGTTAAAATCGTGTCATAACCTGCTGCCTGGAACTGCTCGTCCAGATAGGAGCCGTCACGGTTCCAACGCTCCAGGGACTGGGTCGGCATTGAAATACCGATCTTCTGGGTCTCCTCCTCAGCGGCTGCCGGAATAACCAGAGAGCTGAGTGCCATTACTGCTGCCATAGCCACGGCAAGTTTTTTGAATCTCATCATAATTACCTCCATTCATTTTTGTAGTCATTATGACCACGTTTTTTGATGTTCATATCCTAACACATATACAAATTGCATAAAAGGGAATCTCTTGACGTAAAACTATAAATTTTTTTAAACAAAAATTTTTGCTTGTATAAAAACTGGATTTTTTTGCTCACCCTGCTAAAAATAACGCAAGAATTTGCTTTTCTCATGTAGGAAAACAGCAGATTTTGTGATACAATAAAGGCCATGAAAAGGTCTTCTTTAATTATAACCATCATTTTAATATTTTGTGTCCTGCTGCTGTCATTAACCTGGGCATACTTTCGGAACAGTCTCGATTCGCTCGACCTGCCTGATACTTCCATATCCGAAACCTATGACCGGCACTATGTGCTGATTCCGGATGAGGAAAATCCCGTACTCTGGCAGGCGATTTACGAAAGCGCCTATGAAGAGGCCAGCGAGAACAGCGCATATCTTGAGCTGCTCAGCCAGGATACCGGCAGCGCCTACTCCACTGCAGATTACCTGCGGATCCTGATCGCCTCATGCGTCGACGGTATTATTCTGAAGCCGGACGGCACTGACGAAGTCCGGGAGCTGATCAACGATGCGGTCGCGGAAAATATCCCTGTCGTCACAGTGCTGGAGGACGATTCCGACAGTGAGCGGATCAGCTATGTAGGGCCCAATAGCTACCAGCTGGCCGATACCTACACGGAGCTTGCGCTCTCCCGTCTGGATGGAGCGGACGGAGAAATCATGATTCTTCTGGATGCGGAATCTGTCAATCCAGTCCAGACGCTTGCTGCCGCTCAGCTGACAAGATACATTGAGCAACAGAAGGCTGAGGGGCAGGATGTCTCCGTCTCCTTGTACTATCTGGAAAACTCCACCGATTTCGACTACGAAGAGGGTATACGCGATCTCTTTGTCAACCATTCCCCATTGCCGGATGTCCTGATCTGCATGGAGGAGGTACTGACTGAATGCGTGTATCAGGCGCTGATTGACTACAACGAGGTAGGCAGTACCGATATCATCGGTTTTTATTACTCAGACCAGATCCTGGACGCGATTGAAAAGGGAATTATCCCGGCTACCCTGGTCGTTGGCATGGACGAAGTCGGCAGCTACTGCATAGACGCCCTGAACGAATATCACGCGCTCGGCCATACCAGCAGCTATTACAATGTATCCTTAAGTCTCATCACCCGGGAAAACGTGACTGATTATCTTGACAACGTCCAGGAAGAGGAGGGATAGACTCATGAAAAAGAAAAATCCCTTTTCCCGCTTCTCTTCCATCCAGACACGGATCAATGCGGTGATTATGGTGGTTCTGATCGTGGTTCTGTGTATGAACCTGTTTCTCATCAGTGAAATCAATTCCGCCGTCGGGCGCATTGACTCCGTCTTCACCAGCAATGTGGCGGTCAACACACTTTCCGACACACTGGAGCAGATACAGGATTCGGTCTATGAATACCTGAACACGAAAAGCAGCCAGGCGCTGGAGGACTATTACAATCTTGAGCAGGAATACCGCGCGCTGCTGGAAGACCTGAATACCGAAATCGTTGACAGCGAAATTCTGATGCTGGAAAAAAACATCCGCAATATGTCTGAAAGCTATCTGGAGCAGACCAGCGTCACCGTCCAGGCCAAGCGCGGCCGCAATGTGGAGCGCTATAAGGAATCCTATGAGCTGGAGACGCAGCTTTTTGAGTACATTAACTCCTATATTTACCGGCTGAACAATCTGCTCTTCCGTCAGAATTCGAGCAATTACCAGACACTGATCTCATCCATGCAGGTGCTTGAGCAGGGCAGTCTGGTCATTATGGCGGCAGCTTTTGTCATCTGCATGCTCGTAATCGCGGTTCTTGTCCACAACATGATCCGCCCGCTGACCGTCCTCTCCTCCACGGCCCATGAGGTGGCCAGCGGAAACCTGGACGTCCCGCAGCTCCCCATCGTCTATGAGGACGAGGTCGGTGTCGTGACGCGAAGCTTTAATCAGATGCTCACCAGCATCCGCGAATACATTGACCGCCTCCGCGACAGTATGGAAACCGAGGCGCAGCTCAAAGAGCGGGAGCTTCTGATGGAGGCGCATCTGAAGGAAGCACAGCTGAAATATCTGCAGGCGCAGATTAATCCGCATTTTCTGTTCAACTCGCTGAACGCGGGAGCGCAGCTCGCCGCCATGGAGGACGCGGAACAGACCAGTGTTTTTCTGGAACGGATGGCGGATTTTTTCCGTTACAATGTGCGGAAGATGTCCGGAGATGCGACTTTGTGTGAAGAAATCCAGTCTGTTGACAATTATATCTATATCCTGAATGTACGTTTTGCCGGCGACATTACCTATGAGAAGGAAATTGATACCGACATAGAAGACATCAAAATGCCCAGCATGATTCTCCAGCCCATCGTGGAAAACGCAGTGCAGCATGGCATTCATGAATGTCTGGAGGAGGGCCGCATTGTACTGACTGTGACTAAGACAGATGCGGAGTCCCTTGAAATTACCGTTTATGACAACGGAGTCGGAATGACCCCGGAAAAGATCCGCGACATTCTGGAAGGTACTCTCGTTCCAGACGCGGAAAAAAGCAGCTCTACCGGCGTCGCCATGTCCAATGTCATTCACCTCCTGGAGCTCTATTATAATAAGAAGAATCTGCTGCGAATCGAAAGCGACGGCCCCGGCTGCGGCACACGGGTGATTCTTTCTCTCCCTATCTGAAGTATTGACAGCCAGATGACAGCGAATTCCCATTAAGCAGCAGAGATTCTGTTCTGTATGAGCAATTGTTTCACGATATGTCCTCATATCTCTCAAATACGAAAGGAGCCAACAAACGCCATGTATCGAATTCTGATCGCAGATGATGAGGGGCTGATGCTGGAATCATTGAAGACCATTATCATGAGCCAGTACGGCGACTGCTGTACCCTGGAAACGGCAAAAACCGGCAGGGCCGTGATTGAGAAGACGGAAAGCTTTCATCCCGATATTGTGTTTCTCGACATCCATATGCCCGGCATTAACGGCATCCAGGCGATGAAGGAAGTCCGCAAATCCAACAGCACCGCCCTCTTTTATATCATTTCTGCCTATGACAAATTTGATTACGCAAAAGAGGCGATTGACCTTGGGGTGGAAAAATACCTGACCAAACCGATTTCCCGCAAAACCATACTTTCCACGGTAGAGGAGGCCATAAAAAAGGTGGATCACAACCGCGCGCTGCGCCGCTCTCAGCTGGAGATTCAGGAAAAAATGGAGGTCATCATCCCCGTCATGGAGCAGAGCATTATCACCAACCTGCTCTTCCAGACGGAAATGCAGGATGTCGGCTACTATCTGCAGCTCCTGGATGTAGAGGAAACCTGCGGCTATATCATGGTCATCCAGTTTGGCACGGAGTATGAGAACGGACGGCTGATCAGCCCGGTCCGCATGAGTGTGCAGGCGCAGGACTTTTATCCGGATTTGCGCTCCCTGGTAAAAGCATCCCTGAATTGTCTGGTAGGTCCCGTCATGTCAAACCGGATCGTATTGCTCGTCCCTCACCAGGGTGGGCAGATTTCCTACGAAGATCGGATCCTTATCGTAGAGAATACGCGCAGGCTGCTCACGAAGCTGGAGGAGCAGCTGGGCGCTAAGTTCCGCGCCGGTATCGGGCGAGTCCGTAAAATCGAGGATTTGCAGCTCTCCTACCGGGAGGCGCTGTGTTCCTTAAATGGCAGTAAAAGCCGTGTCATCCACACGGAAGACCTGCAGCCGGAGGGTCTCTATGGGGAGGAATTCCCGGATGAAACAGAGCGGCGGATGTTCCGATTTCTGGAGGACGGCAACACGTCAGCCATGCTCTCGGAGTCAAATATCTTCTTCGACTGGATGATCCAGCACTATCCGGACGACCGCGGCAACATCTGCCTCAAGGTTCTGGAATATATTATCCGGGCGGAGGGAATCGCTTTCGAGTCCGGAACTGTCAATTACAATTTCAGTGACCGGAACGACTATCTGGAGACAGCGACTTCGTTTGCGGATTATGAATCTCTGCGTCAGTGGTTTGTGGAAAAAATGGCCGCAGCCTGCGACACCATCCACGACTATCGGGAATCTCAGTCCGATTCGGTCATAAAAAAAGCACAGGCTTACATAAGGGAGAATTACAGCCATGACATTTCGCTGGATGACGTCTCCCGCGCGGTAAATATCAGTCCCTACTATTTCAGCAAGGTTTTCAAGGAGGAATCCGGCGAAAATTTCATCGAATATCTGACCCGGGTGCGTGTCGAAAAAGCGAAAGAGCTGCTGGAAAAGCCCGACCTGAGCATCAAGATCATCAGCTCCATGTGCGGCTACTCGGATCCGAATTATTTCAGCAGGCTTTTCAAAAAGCAGACAGACATGACGCCGCGGGAATACAGGATGAAGGTTAGCGGACAGTAGATCATATCGTATGTTTTTGCAAATACATAGAGCATGCTTCATTCCAGATCCAGATGGGAAAAGAGGAGGAAGCATTACAGGAGGGTCATAAATGGCAGCCGGAGGATTTATTGTCGATGACAATCAGACAAACCGTTGCAGGCAGATGAATCGTCCAGTCAGTAACGGCGCAATGGGCAAGGTATTTCACCGGCGCACCGGCGATGCGGCGAGCAGGGTATTTCATCGGCGCACCGGCGATGCGGCGGGCAGGGTATTTCATCGGCGCAGCGTCTGCGCTTTCTTTCGACCGCTGCTGTTTCTGCTGCTGTTTTTCGCGGTGTTTTCTCTGACCGGCTGTACGCAGACAGATGAAGTCACAGAGACAGAGACTCCCGAGACAGAGGCCCGGCTCCAGATCGGGCTGAGCTTTGACTCCTTCGTGATTGAGCGCTGGCTCCGCGACCGGGACATGTTTGTCTCCACTGCCCAGAGTCTCGGTGCAGATGTCAACGTGCAGGTAGCGGGCGGCGATGTGGATGAACAGATTTCACAGATTGAGTATTTTATCCAGAAAAAAATGGATGTAATCGTAATCATCGCCGTCGACGGCGACGCCCTGAAGGATGTGGTAAACGACGCGATTTCCAATGGCATCCGCGTGATCTGCTATGACCGCCTGGTCTATGACGTGGACGCGGATCTCTATATTTCCTTTGACAACCGCCAGGTCGGTGTGCTGATGGCGGAGACGCTGATCAGCGCCTGTCCGGAGGGCGGCGATATCTTTGCCATCTACGGTTCGCCGACCGACCTGAATGTGGACGACGTCGTGGACGGCTTCACATCGACTCTCGAGGGAAGCGGGCTTAACATCATCTACTCCGCCTATTGCGACAACTGGCTGGCGGAGCTTGCCTTTGACTATGTGAACGAGGGTCTGGAGATCACAAACGATATCGTCGCCGTCATGTGCGGAAATGATGATCTCGCCAGCCAGGCGATCAAGGCTCTCTCTGAAAACCAGCTTGCCGGAGAGGTGACCGTCGTCGGGCAGGACGCCGAGCTTTCCGCCTGCCAGCGGATTGTCGAAGGCACACAGGAAATGACCGTCTACAAATCCGTTGAGGAAGAGGCGATGGTTGCCGCGACTCTTGCCGTCGCTCTCGCGCGTGGGGAAGACATCACATCAGAGGATTGTGCCTGGCCGGTCACGGAGACCATCGACTCCGGCTCATACGAAGTGCCGTATTATAAGCTCGATCCCGTCGCCGTGACGGCTGACAACATTGACGAAGTCATCATCGCCGGCGGCTACCATTCCAGAGACGACGTGTATCTGAATATCCGGGATGAGGAATGAAAATCAAGCATACAGAGTCCGGCGGAAACGCACGTCTGTCCGATAAAAATCATTTTATAACCAGAATCCGGCTTCTACGCAGAAAACAATGGGGTAGAAAGATACCGGTCTCCGGAATCCGGCAGGAGTACGACGATGGTCTTCCCTGTGTTCTCCTCTCTTTTTGCCAGCTGTACGGCTGCCTTCAGCGCGGCTCCAGAGGAAATCCCCACCAGGATCCCTTCCGTGCGGGCAAACACCCTGCCCTCCTCGAACGCGTCCTCGTTCTCAATCGCTATGACCTCATCGTAAACCTTTGTGTTGAGTACATCCGGTACAAACCCGGCGCCGATGCCCTGGATCTTGTGCGCTCCGGCTGTTCCTCTGGAAAGCACCGGGCTGGAAGCGGGCTCTACCGCCACGATCTTCACCGCAGGATTCTGCTCCTTCAGATACTCGCCGACGCCAGTCACCGTACCGCCGGTACCGACGCCCGCCACAAAGATATCCACCTGCCCGTCGGTCTGCTCCCAGATCTCCGGGCCGGTCGTGGCCTTGTGCACCGCGGGATTCGCCGGATTGCCAAACTGACCCAGGATCACAGAGCCTTCGATCTCCTTATGCAGCTCCTCCGCCTTCGCGATCGCGCCCTTCATGCCCTTCGCGCCCTCGGTAAGCACCAGCTGCGCGCCATATGCTTTCAGAAGATTCCGCCGCTCCACACTCATCGTATCCGGGAGTGTCAGGATCGTTTTATATCCCTTCGCCGTCCCCACAGCAGCCAGCCCGATGCCGGTATTCCCGCTCGTCGGTTCGATAATGGTAGCCCCCGTCGTCAAAATTCCCTTCTCCTCTGCATCCTCAATCATAGCCAATGCTATGCGATCCTTTACAGAACCGGCTGGATTCAGGTATTCCAGCTTTGCCAGGATTGTCACTCCCCCGATGCCGGCTGCTTTTGCATAACGGTTCAGCTGCAACATGGGGGTCTTTCCAATCAGTTCCAGTGAGCTTTGCTTAATATCTGCCATAATCAAATCCTCCTGCGTTTGCTTTGTTTTATTTCCTACTTAATAAATAGGAATAATATGTTTTCTTGTATTATACGTCTGTTCTTCTATGTTGTCAACTACTTTTTAAAATCAAAATCTTTTTTCTTACTCTTCCTATTTAGGTGAAAATGTATTATACTAACCACTGGAACATATTTCCAAAGCAAAAGGGAGGAGAAAGAAAGATGAAGAGAAAACTGTTTCTGACACCAGTTCTGTTATTTGTCCTGATTCTGACATTCTGTCTGTCAGGATCTGCCCAGGCCGCAGAAAGCACGGATTCCGCTCAGGCGGAGGAGACGGAAACGGAAGCTCCTGCGGACGGATTTGTCACGGTAAACGGCCAGACCCTGTATTACCAGAACGGCCTGGCATATACCGGGGTAACGAAAATCGATGGCAGCTGGTATTATTTTCTGAATGGAGTTATGCAGAAATCCGTCTGGTACACCTCGGCTGACAACGCAAAATACTATTTCCGTCAGGATGGGGTTATGGCCCTCAGCAAGCGGATCAAGATCGGCAGCTACTATTATTATTTTAATGCCAGCGGTCAGATGGTCACCAGTAAGCGCGTCAAAATCAGCGGAAATTACTACTATTTTAACGCAAAAGGGAGAATGGTTACCGCCAAACGTGTCAAAATCAGTGGAAACTATTATTATTTCAGCTCAAGTGGCAAGATGGTCACCAGCAAAAAGGTAAAGATCGGCAACTACTACTATTATTTCGGTTCCAAAGGCAAAATGGTCACCGGAATGAAGAAGATCAACGGCTATTATTACTATTTTAAATCAAATGGCCGAATGGTCACCGGCCTGAAAAAGATCAATGGCAGCTACTATTATTTTAAATCAAACGGGAAGCGGCTCACCGGCTGGCTGACGGACGATAGTGGAAATAAATATTACTTTGACAAAAAAACCGGCAAGCGCGTGACCGGCAAACAGATTATCTCACATTACATCCGCTACTTTAACAAGAAGGGTGTACTGTACCGTTCCGTAGATATGAACGGAAAAATGGTCGCTCTTACCTACGACGATGGTCCGTCCGCCAATACGACCACCATTCTGAATACCCTGAAGCAGTATAACAGTGTGGCGACCTTTTTCGTAGTCGGAAGCCGTGTATCCACCTACAAATCCACGGTAAAAGCCGCATACGATATGGGATGCGAGATCGGCAACCACACCTGGAACCACGCCACCCTGACAACGCTGTCCGCCTCCTCCATCAAGAGCCAGCTTACCCAGACGAACAATGCAGTCAAGGCAGTCACCGGCGTATCTCCCGTCATCATGCGCGCGCCGGGTGGCGCGACAAACAGCACGGTATGCAGCGTCGCGGGCATGCCGATCATCTACTGGTCGATCGACACGCGCGACTGGGCGACGCACAGCTCCGCGCAGACGATCAGCGCCGTGCTCAATCATGTCCAGGACGGCGATATTATCCTGATGCATGACCTGTACAGCTGGACTGCCAATGCCTCCAAGACGATCATCCCTTCTTTGATCAAAAAGGGCTACCAGCTCGTGACTGTCAGCGAGCTCGCCGAATGCCGTGGGGGAATGACCAACGGAACCGTTTATAAGAGTTTCCGATAAACAATAAAACGCCCCTGCCGCATCCGGGATGGCCAGGCTGCACCGGGGCTTTGCAGGAACCGGCAAATTTCAAAGCGCGTTTATCATTCCCTGTAAATGAAGTGCGCGGATGCATAAAACCAGTTCAGGAAGTGACACTTATGGGTACATACACCATTATCCGTTCAAATCGGAAAACCGCTTCGCTCCAGGTCAAAAGCGACGGCCAGGTAGTTGTCCGGGCACCGTACTATATGCCGTCCGGCCAGATTGATGAATTTGTCCGCTCACATGAGGCCTGGATCGCGCGGACCAGGGGAAAGCTTCTGGCAGCCGAGCAGAACCGGCGCGAAATCACACCGGCGGAGCGGGAGCAGGGCGTACAGGCCGCCCTCTCCTATCTTCCGCAGCGCGTGGCTTATTACGCCGCGCGCATGGGTGTGAACTATGGGCGGATCACCATACGCGAGCAGAAAACGCGGTGGGGAAGCTGCAGTTCTGCCGGCAATCTGAATTTCAACTGGAAGCTGATGCTCGTGCCGCCCGAGCTTCTTGATTATGTCGTAGTACATGAGCTCGCGCACCGAAGAGAAATGAATCATTCGCCGCAATTTTGGGCGATTGTGGAAAAAGAGCTGCCGGACTACCGGGAAAGACGGCGGCGGCTGAAAGAAATCAATCTGTAAGTGATGCACACAGACGCGAGACTGCCTGGGCAGTCTCGCGTCTGCGCAAAGTAAACCGACTTACATCGTTTAGACACTAGGGAAGGCCGTTCATCAGCGCGGGACGGTCTGCTCCCACCGCCCTGTCGCTCCACAGGGCAGCACCAGGCGGCTTTCCCTCACCGGCAGTCCGATCTCACCTGATTCCACATGCCCGCCTCGTTTCCTCAGCTCAGTCGCGAGCAAATACGTAAGCACCGAGGGAGCCAGTCCGGTCGTGTAGGAATTGACCAGGAAAAACAGTGGTTTTTCCGAAAGCAGGGCAGCACACGCATGGATCAGCGGATGAATCGAATCCTCGATCTTCCAGATTTCACCCTTCGGTCCGCGCCCATAGGACGGCGGATCCATGATAATACCGTCGTAATGATTCCCGCGGCGGATCTCCCGCTCCACAAACTTCATGCAGTCGTCGACCAGCCAGCGGATGGGCGCATCAGAAAGTCCGGATACGGCGGCGTTTTCCTTCGCCCAGCCAACCATCCCCTTTGAGGCGTCCACATGCGTGACCAGGGCTCCGGCTGCCGCGGCCGCAAGCGTCGCGCCTCCTGTATACGCAAAAAGGTTCAGCACACTGACTGGCCGGCCGGCGCCCCGGATTTTCGCGGAAATCCAGTCCCAATTCACCGCCTGCTCCGGAAACAGGCCGGTATGCTTGAAGGCAAACGGTTTCAGCCAGAATGTCATTTCACCATAACGGATGCTCCACTGCTGCGGGAGAGAGAAGAATTCCCATTCCCCGCCGCCCCTGCTGCTGCAGTGGTAATGGCCGTTCGGATGCTTCCACCCGCCATGTGTGCGCGGCGTATTCCAGATCACCTGCGGATCCGGGCGCACCAGCAGATAATTGCCCCACTTCTCCAGTTTTTCTCCTCCTGAGGCGTCTATCACTTCAAAATCCCGCCATCGTTCTGCAATCCACATGCCGTTTATCCCCTGCCCGCTTTCCATGATTCTATTCCCCTGTCAACCGTATAAAGATACTCCGCTTTTTATCCTCCTGGTCATCTGATTATATTCAGGCTCCAGCTCCCAGCCTGCGGATCACTTCCATACACATCCTCCCATTGTGGTACGGGCATTTCCACGGCTGGACGATCGGCAGCTCCATCGGCGTGTGATCCGTCCGGACATTCTCAAACCATTCCGAGCCCTCACGCGGATCCACAAACCAGGAGCAGATGTAATCCCAGATATTCATCGCCGCTTCGAGATACTTCTCCGCGTCTGCCCCGGATGCGAAAGATTCCTGAGAGGACGGTTTCCCGTCCGCCTGATTCTGCTGCAGTGCGCGCGTTTTCTTCTCCCATGCGTTCAAAAATCCCACAATCGCCTCCGCCTGAATCCACCAGACACGCTTCGTGTCGTCCACACCATTCTCCGCCTCATTTAACACGGAATGATCCACGTACGCGCGGTTGTAAATATTTTCGGCGATTTCTGCCGTAATCGGCGCAATCTGCTGCGTATAAAGCGGATGATCCAGCTCGGCAAGCCCCCGGTCAAGCAGCCAGGACGTCTCAATATCATGTCCGTAGGAATACAGGTCAATCAGGGAATTCCAGGTGCGGTCAAAAAACACCTCCTGCCTTCCTTTTACCGGGTTGTATACCTTCTGTGTAAAGAGATCCAGCATAAACTCCAACCGCTTTTCCGTATAGTGGAGACGCCCCTTTCCGCCGGCCGGCGAATATCCCGTATGCGACGCGGAGATGCCATCCGGCGATGGATGTCCCTCCCCCAGGACGTAGATGCCATCCGGCGAGGAATGTCCTTCCCCAAGGACGTGGATACCTTCCGGCGAGGAATATCCCTTCCCCGGAGCGTGAATGCCATCCGATGATGGCAGGCCGCGCTGCGGTTGAGGAATCGCTTCGCGATTGGCGGCGCTGCCATGGCGCATCACCCGGTAAAGCTCCGTGTAGGCCTCAAACACATGCAGCAGCGTATTCATCGTCTTCTCAGCCATCACCCCGTTTTCCGAGAGCTTTTCATTGGACGCCGGACGGAAATAGCGGTCAAACGCCTCCAGATAGCCGTATTCATCGGTGCATTTTTCTTCGACGACATCCTGCAGGTCAAAAGCGATCTGCAGCGCTTCCTGATCCTGCGACGCATCATAATAAGAAGAAAGAGCATAGATCGCAAATGCCTGATTGTACGTATGCTTCGTTTCATCCTTCGGTTTTCCATCATAGGTCACAGACCAGTACACGCCGCCCTGCTCCCGGTCCAGACAGCAATCCCGCAAAAAGCGGTACGCGTGCTTCGCATTCTCCAGAAGCGCCTCATCCCTCAAGGTCAGGTACGCATTGGAAAAAACCACAAAATCCGGCTGTTCAGGATACATCCCTTCTCATACTCCGTCTCCAGCTTCAAATCATATCCCATATAGCCATAGAATCCGCCATACGTTTCATCCTTCAGCCCTGACCAGAACGGAATCAGCCGGTTTTTCAGATGCTCCTCTGCTTCCCTTGCAAATGTGTATTTGTCCATTTCTTATTCCTTCGCACTCCTGCGCCGCGATGCAGCCGGATCAATAAGTACCGGATGTCCTGTAGTCTGCAAAGCTTCCCCAATTACGGTCTTTTTCTGTCATGATCAATTCCATCCCTTCCGGTATCGGCCACGCCACACCGATCTCCGGGTCATCATAGCGCAGGCCGCCCTCGTCGTCCGGGTGATAGAAATCCGTACACTTGTAAGCAAACTCTGCAAAATCAGAGAGTACAAGAAATCCATGCGCGAAGCTCTTCGGGATGAAAAACTGCTTTTTATTCTCCGCAGACAGCTCCACCCCGAACCATTTCCCGAAAGTCGGGGATCCCCCGCGAAGATCGACCGCCACGTCAAATACCGTACCCGACACCACACGTACCAGCTTGTCCTGCGGAAACTGCTTCTGGAAATGCAGGCCGCGCAATACACCCTTTTTGGAAGCGGACTGATTGTCCTGGACAAATGTCTGATCAATGCCGGCTGCCGCAAAATCATTGTAGTTGTACGTCTCCATAAAGTAGCCTCTGACGTCCCCGAAAACGGTCGGCGTGATCACCTTCAGGCCTTCGATTTCACATGTTTCTACTGTTATTTTTCCCATTCTGGTATCCCATCTTTCTAAAAATTAATTATGTACAGTTTATCACAGGAAGATATCTTCCGCAAGTGATGTAAAACTGTTCCCACAGGATTTATGCAAAAACTCGTTACTGTTCACACCCATGCCACGCACTCGCTGCGTGGCATGGGCGAAAACCTAAAGCATTCGGGCGTCCGGCCCATCGCGAAGCGATTTTAAATGGCCGGATGCCGTTACAGGTCACACCTGTAGAGGTAGAAATATCGTAAATTTGGCCAGGGTGTGACCTGTAACAAAAACTCATTCCCCGTCTGCCTCTATATCAAAATAAACAGTATATCCCCCGGCGGCATCCACTTTCTCGAAATCATATTCGGCAAGTGCGTCATCCATTTCCAACGATGAAGGCAGTACAAGATACTCGCATTCCGCCTTCCGGACCAGTTTTGCCAGCTTTTTCACACTGGGTTCTGAACTGTTTATCTCCTGATAAAGCTTTGTTTCCGAAACATCTCCTTTTACCATGTTTCTTCCATATGCCAGACGGATACCGGCATCATACTGGCGGATATAAACAGACAGATACGCTGTGACAGCAGCCTTGGGGCTTTCGATTTCCTGCTTTTCGGCGTGAGCCGAAATGACTTCAGAGACATAGATGGCTTCTGTCGGTATCTTGAAATAATTCATGCGGGCGCTAAAATAGTTTTCCGTAAAAATAAACTGTCCACTGCAGATAATTGCAGCTGCAGCGGCAATTGCAGTCAGTGCCTGAACGGTTTTCCGTGAAAAACAGTCAGTCAGCCGCACGCCGGCATACGCTAAAGTAATCGGAATTGTAAGCAGCCAGAACATCCGCCAGTATACGAGGCCGCCAATCATTTTCATGATCGCATATGCTGTAAGCGGGCAGAATGTAACAGCCAGAAACAAGAGATTCGGCCAAAGCAATGAGGGTCTTTCTTTTTTTGCGCCCGGATAAAAGGCAATAAGCACAAGGCATAAAAAGAACAGCAGCGGGTAGAGGCTGTCCGCAAAATAGCTTTTAAAATATTCCAGTGTTTCTGCAAACAGAGACTGCATATAAATCCTCCTGCTGCCTGACCATACAGGCATAAAACATCCCGATATCCGGCTTTGTGTCCCCGACCGGTTCTTTCACCACAATGCGTTATGTTATGATATGATCAGATACACGACCCCGCAGAGGAACGCACTTCCACAGGAGAGCAATGCACAGGAAAGATGGCTCCATTTTCTTTTTTCGATCCCATACACCAGTGTGTAGGCTGCAACCGAGATGACAGACAGCACAACTCCCATCGATGAAAACATGCATGTGGCGGTCACTGCGCAAAAAAGGGACAGCCAGGCATAAAGGCCATCATCTGCCATCATGGCAAGTCTGCACAGATAAAACAGCGCGGGTATGGAGATACCTGCAACCAGCGCTTTTCCCTGCCAGCCTCGTATGAAAAGGAATGTCCCGGACGAATAAATGGAAAAACCGGAAAAACTCAGGAGCAATATAACCAGCAAAAGGAAAAAATCCTGTCTGCGGCAGTCATCCGGGAACAGTTCACGGGCAATCAGTGTATAAATCAGATATGCAAATAGCACAATCAGCCCTGGCAGCAGAAAATGAGCAATCAGAGTCGGATGAAGCCCTCCTGATAATACAGAAAGCGCGGCCAGATACAGCGGCCACGCAGAGAGTGCGTATCGCCCCGGCAATTTATTATAAAGGTTCCCCGTATAGGGGTTATACTCCATCAACGTATCTGTTTCCACTGCTGTAACGGCAGTCGCGACATAATAAGCATCATCATCGTCTATGTGCTGATTCAGAGTAACATACGCAGCCTGTAGGAAAATACACACGACAGCAACTGCGAGCATTGGCGTAAAGCGTGATTTTATTCTCTGTTTCAGGTGGCGCCCCGTCTTTTGGCGGCACAGCGGCAGAGCGCATTTTACAAATGAAAAGACCGTCATAATCAGTATGAGTGCCGCCCATAAACTGCAAAGCTGCCTGAGTGTACCTTTCAAAAATACCATTGGAACAGCCAGAATTTCAAAAACAGCAAGATTGAAGATGACTCCATAAAAAAACGCCTGAAAAAGACTGCCGGTATACGTTTTTTGTCTCTCTGCCAGGAATAGCCCGTTTAGGAAAGGCAGGATGACCAGCCACAGGCAAAACAGCATTATTTTTAAAATAGCCATTGCAGAAGCTCCCTACATCCTCTCAATCACGCAACTGTGCTTTTTTCTTCTTTTTCCTTTTGCGTCCTTATCGTAATTAATTCCGACCAAAAGGAGATTGCCGGAATAGCCTTTCAGCGCACCAGCGTAGCGATTGTCATGAATCTGTTTGATTGCCGTATCGGCATCCTTATCATATTTCAGTTCAATGATCATCGCCGGCCTGTCCGTGTCGGGAAGCGGAATGAAGGAATAGTCTGCAAAGCCTTTTCCAGTTGGTAATTCCCGGATAATTGTATAGTAATTTTTTGCCGTGTAATACGCAATATAGATCGCACAGACAAGAGAATTCTCATCATGATAAGTCAGTGCAGAGGAACATTCCTCATGTACCAGTTCCAGTGAATCCGCTACCGTCTCACACTCTCCGCGAATCGTGGCGTCCAGCAGCCTGTCCGCCTGATCAATCGTGCGTGCAACCGGCTCCCATTTTCCGCCCTTTACAGATGACCGAAATATTTCGGCGACTTCGCGGTTCGGAATATATACTTTCCCTTCGGACTGGTTATAGGCCAGATATCCCAGATGAATCAGCAGCGTGAGGACATCGTCTTTATTGTTAAAAGATGTAATGTCATTCTGAAACGTGCCAGTGTCTACAGCAACCCGCTGTTCGCCCAACATCCATATCACGGCATCCTTCAGACCATCCAGGTTTATGCCGATGTATTTTTTCAGGCCCTCAAAGGATTCCGTCTTCGTCCAGTAATTCCGGATTTCCTCGTTCTGTATCGCATTCATTACAAAATTTGGGCTATACACATGCCTGATTTTGCTGAAAGAATAACCATCGTACCAGGTACGCATTTCGGAAAAATCCATATGATATTCTTTGCACAGCGCCCGGACTTCTGATTCCGTAAAACCCACGTATTCCGCGAGCTTTGCCGGGCTTTCCATCGTGAATTCCTTAAAGTCGGACACAGCAGATTCTGTTCCATATTTTTTTACCGGAAGAATGCCCGTCATATAAGCAGCGGCTATCACCTTTGTCGTGATGTCCTTATTCTTAAAAAGACTTCTGAGAAACAGGATATAATCTCTTTGCAGATCTGTATCGTCCTTGAACTCGCGGAACAGCGCGTCCCACTCATCAATGACAAACACAAACTTCGCGTTTCCTCCTGTCACGATCTTATAAAGCGCGTCCGCAAGGCTGTCCTCTTCCATCCCCAGGCAGTCCGGGAAGGCCTGCCGAAGATCTTCCAGAAGAGCATTTTGCATTTTCATCAAAATGTTTGTCC
The DNA here is from genome assembly GCA_021203145.1 of Lachnospiraceae bacterium. GTDB lineage: Bacteria > Bacillota > Clostridia > Lachnospirales > Lachnospiraceae > Choladousia. Next base: position 21,905 of record JAJQBS010000017.1, read on the forward strand.
CACATTCGCCGGATTTCGTAATAAATCCGGTCACATCGAATGAAAGAACGTTATATTGATTCAGGTATGTCAGAAAGCTGTCTGAATCTGCAACCTTCAAGTCTTCAAAGAGGAAACGGGAATCACAGCTTTTGTCATAATAAGCGCACAGCATATCGGCAGCGAAGGTCTTGCCAAACCGTCTGGGCCTGCTAAAGCAAACCAGAGGCTTTGGTTTTCCAATCAGACCGTTCATATAGGTGATAAGACCAGATTTGTCGACATAGATGTCTCTTCGAATTTCTTCAAATCTATCATTTCCGGGATTCAGATACTTTCCCATTCGCCGCACCCCTTCACGCTGTCTTATCCTGGCATTTTACCTGGCCAGGTACGTTCATCGGCACACTATATCACTCTTTCATGTATTGTCACGCCGAATTGCTTTTCATGTGATAAAACGGTGGAAATCAATACACCCGGCGTCAGATTATTTATCGCGGTACATCTCGTCATAATATTTCTGGTAGTCGCCGCTGGTGACATTTGCCATCCAGTCTTCGTGCTCGAAATACCAGCGGATGGTGAGGCGGATGCCGTCCTCGAATTTTGTCTCTGGCTCCCAGCCGACCTCTGAGCGGATCTTGTCCGGCGCAATCGCGTAGCGGCGGTCATGTCCCTTGCGGTCGGTGACGTAGGTAATCAGGCTTTCATTGATATGCGCCTTCCTCGGGTCGTCATCCGGGAGCATTTCCCGCAGGGTGTCCAGAATGATGTGGATGATCTGGATGTTCTGTCGCTCGTTGTGCCCGCCAATGTTATAGGTCTCGAAAAGGCGGCCTTTTTCCTGCACCAGGTCGATGCCCTTCGCGTGATCCTCGACATAGAGCCAGTCGCGGACATTTTTGCCGTCGCCGTATACCGGGAGGGATTTGCCCTGCAGAGCGTTGTTGATGATCAGCGGGATGAGCTTTTCCGGGAACTGGTACGGGCCATAGTTGTTGCTGCAGTTCGTGATATTCGCCGGGAAATGGTAGGTATCCATATAGGCCTTCACAAGCATGTCCGAGGACGCCTTGCTCGCGGAGTATGGGCTGTGGGGCGCGTACGGAGTTGTTTCATAAAAGTATTCACCCTCATTTTCCAGTGAGCCATATACCTCGTCCGTTGAGACATGGAGAAACTTTTTGCCTTCACGGAAAGTACCGTCCGGCAGCTCCCAGGCAGCCTTCGCCGCATTTAACATCACGAGTGTGCCAAGCACGTTTGTCTTTACGAACACCTCCGGGTCGCGGATGCTCCGGTCCACATGGCTCTCTGCGGCGAAATGTACGACGCGGTCAATGTCGTTTTCCTCAAAAATCTGATTGATGGCCTCTGTGTCACAGATATCCGCGCGGATAAAGGTATAATTCTCCCGGTTTTCCACGCCGCGCAGATTTTCCAGGTTTCCCGCGTAGGTCAGCTTGTCCACATTGATGATGCGGATCGTATCCCCATATTTGCGGAACATGTAATGAATGTAATTGGAGCCGATAAACCCGGCGCCCCCTGTCACAAGATAGGTTCTCATAATTTTCCTCCGATGCTTTTTATTCTGTGAATATAGTAAGGGCCTGTCACCCCGTTCGATGTTGTTGCCATCCTACTCGGCGCCGCTCCCATCCTCCGATGTACTTCCGTCTGCAGAGCCCGCATCGGAAGTGTTTCCATCTGCGGAACCCTCATCAGAGGTGTCTCCATTCGACGTCGTATATTCGGAGCTCATGGTTCCGGCCGCGTCCGACAGCTCCGCCACCGTATCTGGACGCAGGCTGTCCCAGACCTCGCTCACGGTAAAGAGATCCGAGAGCATATCCGCGTTATAATACATCCGGTAGCCGTCGATATTCCGCCTGCCCATCCGCATGGACGTGCCGTTAAACTGTACCCAGTACTGCGTCGAGTCCACGCAGCAGAAGATATGATAGCCCTGGCTTTTCAGGTAAATATAATACTCATTATCCTCGGAATATTCTGTCCAGTCGCTGATGTCCGCGCCAAACGCGAAGATGATAATATCCGTCTCTCCTACAATCGTTTCGACGTTGTTCTTCCAACGCTCCGTATCTGTAATTGTCCCGTCAAGTCCTTTGACCATAGGGTCGATATGCCCCCAGGTATGGCTCGCAAACTCCCAGCCGTCCGCCTTCATCGCCTCCGCTACCGCCGTCGCCGAGTCTACCTCGTTCTGCCATGCCTCCTCGTCAAAGTCCGGATTTTCTTCCAGGAAAATCTTCTGCCAGTAAGTCAGGCGATCCTCCTCTTTTGTCAGATATACTTCATCTGTCCGATAGCCCAAAGCCCCCTCATAACCGGTCAGCGCGATGGTACCCTTGTGCCCGTGGTAGGCAAAATCCGGGTGCGAATCCACGAATGTATCAATCCACGGCACCAGGTCATAATCTCCGACAGAGACTGTACCGTCATCCTCGATGTATTCTGCCTTAACATCCCCGTTTTCGTCAAGTACTAATTTTGAAGCAAAACCGTCCCCCTCCATGTAATGGTAGTAATTCACATCATCCTGCGACAGGACAAAAGGCGTCTTTCCTTCGGGGAGAAGGATTTCCTTCCGCGTCACTGTCCCATCGTCATTTACGGTGCACATGTCGTGCATGCTGACCATCACATAGCCTTCTTCGTACATGGTCTCCATGATCGTGGAAAACTCATCCATGGTCACCATATACTGGTTATAGCCTTCCGAATACTGATCCCCGTCAAATGCTTTGGTCGCGTCCCAGATGATCATATGGAAAAAGATATGCGTCACCTCATCCGGCTGCCAGGAGACACAGTTTGCTTTTGTTTTTTCATAGCTTGCCGCCGCCTGCTGCAGGGTCTCGCTCGTCTCGTAATATTCCGAAGCCTGCACGCACTCGATGGCCCCGTCATAATCATACATGGCAGCCAGCGTCTCGGCCTCCAGAAGCACCGCGTCCACCTCAATCTCTTCGGCAGTCGACAGACCCTCGTCCTCTGACGAAGCCTCTGTACCTTCATCCGCGCCGTCCGCGTCCGCATCATCCACAGAGGCGGCATCTGCACTCGCGGCGCCGGAAGTATCCGTGTCTTCGGCGCCAGTTTCCAGGCCGGCATCGTCTGATTCTGCCGATACGGCGTCAATGCTCCCCGTCTCCCCCTGGCCAGAGTCCCCCTGCACCAGCTGCTCCGTGGATGTCAGCTTCACAACCTCCGGAATCACAACCTCCTTTGTAAGTAACACAAGCATTACTACAATTGCCAGTATCAGCACCGATATCACACACTTCATAACCAGCTCATGCTTTCGCCGCTTCGCCCGCCGCTCATTCGGGTTATAATCCTGATCTCCCATCTTTCCTCCCTCATCCTCAGTCGCCCGCGCCGGCCAGCGTCACGCCGCCGGAGGCAGATGTCCCTTCACTTTCGCCGGACACCTCCCGGGTCACGGTTTCCTGCTCATCCTCTTCATTCTGTGCCGTCTGCGATCCCTGCTCCCTGGAAGAATCATCTGAAGAATCATCTGAAGAGCCGTCCGCCGACTCAGATTCCGATTCTGACTCTTCCGATTCTGGCTCGTCGCTCTCCGACTCCAAAAGAGTCCCTGCTTCCTGTGTTCCCGTCCCCATCCGCTGTGAGCCGGTCTCCCGCTGTCCATAGCCCAGGACAATCTCATAAAAAATCGCAATCACCAGTATTACAATCAGTATGCTCAAAATAATCCATAGAATACGCATCCTGAAATCCGTTTCCTCATCTCTGCGCCTGCGCCCGGACGGCTCCGTCAGGCGTTCCCTGGACGGAACCCCGATTGTCTGTGCGCGCCGGCTCCGCCGGCCCTCCGGCGCAGAAGCTCCCCCGCTAGAAACATCTGCCGTGTCGCTTCCTTCCGATTTTCTGTCTGACGTACGCCTGACCTTATTCGCCGCGCCATTTCCCTCTGCTGTGCGTCTGGTATTTATCACGGGGGCTTCAGCCGCGTCCTCCGCCGCTTCCCGGGAAAAATCTCCACTCATGGTCTCTCCCGTATAGATACGCGAACGCCCCAGCGTTTTCCTTTGTTCATCCATAACCGTAGTCTCCGTTCCCTGTATATAAACTCTTCTCTCGCGCCATCGCGCCGGATTCTGATTTAAGGCAAACTATTTTTTAGTCCACTATACTATAGCATGACATCCGCAAAGTTTCAACGACACGAATCTTATTTTTTTCGTAATAGTTCCTTTACGAAATTCATTTCCGATGATATACTGTAAAAGTGTCGTCAACTGCAAACTGATGGAGGTCAACCATGGCTGAACCGGTAACCCTTTACAAACTGATTGTTCTGTATATGCTGAGCAAGGCGGATTTTCCGCTGACAGACTCCCAGCTCTCGGATTTTATCCTTGGACAGGGCTATACCGATTATATCATCCTCCATCAGGTGTTTTCTGATCTGGAAGAAAGTGATATGATCCGTTCAGAGATCATTTTAAACAACCGATATTATTCCATGACGGACGCAGGCGCTGAGGCACTGAAGTTTTTCCACAACCGCATTTCTCCCGCCATCCGCTCGGACATCGACCAGTATATGGTGGAAAATAAAATGAAGCTGCGGGATGAAGTCTCCGTCCTGGCGGATTATTACAAAAATACGGACGGCGATTACTCCGTACACTGCTATGTTAAGGAGAAGCTGTCCAGACCAATCGACATGACCTTCTCTGTCCCCTACGAAGAACAGGCGAAAAAAGCCTGCCGCAACTGGCAGGAACACAGCCAGCGGATCTATGAGTTTATCATAAAGGAGCTGCTCTGAGAGGGGAGTGCCCGGCACGACTTGTTTATCGGCTTCTGTCCATTTACCCGTTAACTCGTTACTGCCCTGCTGCCCGGCACTGTTCGTTTACCCGGCAGATTGAAGAGCTTATGGTTTATAATAGAAGGAGGAGTTTTATTATGAAGGATATGCAGGTTTCTGATTCTGTCGTCTATGTCGGCGTGGACGACACCACACTGGATCTTTTTGAGAGCCAGTACCCGATCCCCTACGGGGTCTCCTACAATTCTTATCTTATTTTCGATGAAAAAATTGCAGTCATGGATACCGTGGATCCGCGCGGAACGGAGGAATGGCTGAAAAAGGTAAAAGCCGCGCTCGGTGACAGAAAACCGGATTACCTCGTCATACAGCATCTGGAGCCAGACCACGCCGGCAGTATTGGCCGCTTTGCAGAAGAATACCCGGACATGACACTGGTCGGCAATAAAAAAACCTTCCCCATGCTGGCTCAGTTTTTTGATCTGAAAAACCAGACCCTTACCGTCGGCGAAGGGGACACGCTCCCGCTTGGCGCCCACACACTGCAGTTTTTCATGGCGCCGTTCGTACACTGGCCGGAGGTCATGGTGACCTATGAGCAGAGCGAAAAGCTGCTTTTCTCCGCGGACGGGTTCGGCACCTTCGGCGCACTCTCCCGGGAGATCGACTGGATCACCGAGGCGAGACGCTACTATATTAATATTGTAGGAAAATACGGCGCACAGGTGCAAGGTCTGCTGAAAAAGGCTTCCAGTCTGGACATCGCGGCGATTCTCCCGCTGCACGGACCGGTTCTTACGGATGATCTCGGCTACTATATCGGCAAATATCTCACCTGGAGCAGCTACGAGCCGGAAGAGAAAGGCGTCGTGATCGCTTATGCGTCCCTTCACGGAAATACGGCCAGGGCGGCGAAAAGATTTGCGGAGATTCTCCGGGAAAAAGGTGAAAAAAATGTAGCTGTATTTGATCTGAACCGCGACGACATGTCCGCAGTGATCGAATACGCTTACCGCTATGACCGTCTCGTACTGGCCAGCGTCACCTACGATGGGGCTCTCTTTCCATCCATGGAAGATTTTCTTTATCACCTGAAAATCAAAAGCTTCCAGAAACGAACTGTCGGCTACATCCAAAACGGCAGCTGGGGTCCCATTTCGGCTAAATTCATGAAGGCACACATTGCCCAGATGAAAGACATCACCGAAGTCGAACCGGTCGTCACGATCCGCTCTTCACTTTCCGATGCGAGCATCGCAGAGCTCGAAGCTCTCGCCGACGCACTGACTGCCCAAAGCTGATCCCACCCCTGTCAGGTGCGGACTGTCTCTTGTTAAAAAAGTAATTTCTGACACAAAAAGGAGAGAAAATGAGTACTGTCATCATTCCGGAAAATTATCATTCCATTCTCAACAATTATGAGACCCAGGAGGCCATCGGCCTGATCAAAAACCTGATGCAGAATAAGCTCTGCATGGCGCTGAAGCTGAAGCGCGTGACCGCTCCACTGTTTGTAGATCCCGCAACGGGTCTGAATGACGACCTGAACGGTGTCGAACGGCCGGTCTCCTTTGGGATTCCGGACGCCGGGATTGACGTCCAGGTCGTCCAGTCACTGGCAAAGTGGAAACGGATGGCGCTTTACCGCTATGATTTTCACGTGGGGAACGGCCTTTTGTGCGACATGAACGCGATCCGGCGGGACGAAGAGCTTGACAACCTGCATTCTGCCTATGTTGATCAATGGGACTGGGAAAAAATCATCACGGCGGATGATCGGAATTTCGACTATCTGAAAATGACTGTGAAACGTATCGTAGAATCCATCTGCAACACGCTGGATGAGGTACGGTACCGCTATGAACAGCTGGACACAGAGCTTTGCCGGGACATCACGTTCATCACCTCCCAGGAGCTGGAGAACCGCTACCCGGATCTGACTCCGAAGGAACGTGAAAACGCTTTTGCAAAGGAAAAGAAAACCATCTTTATTATGCAGATCGGCGATCTGCTGAAATCCGGAAAGCCTCACGACGGCCGGGCGCCGGACTACGATGACTGGAAGCTGAACGGCGACCTGCTGTTCTGGCATGAACCGCTGCAATGTGCCCTGGAGGTCTCTTCCATGGGCATCCGTGTAGACGCCCGCTCCCTGGACGAGCAGCTTGCGAAGGCCGGCTGCGATGAGAGAAGAAGGCTTCCCTTCCATCAGATGCTGCTCCGGGACGAGCTACCGCTGACCATTGGAGGCGGCATCGGCCAGTCCCGCATCTGCATGCTGCTGCTCCAGAAAGCGCATGTCGGCGAGGTGCAGGCGGGTATCTGGGATGAAGAAACGCTGAATGCCTGCCGCAAGGCCGGGATCCGGATTTTATAAGCGGCAATCGTCTCCCTCAAAGACCGTATCCTTCCCACTGCCGGGCGGATTCGGGGCTTTTGCCCTGGGCTGCGGCGAGGCTTTTAGAACCTGCGATTCGCGTATCAGGCACTGCAGGATGCATGCGTTATTGGCCGACAGGTTCTTAGATCGTGCGCTTGTTATGCTCATCACGGCAGAAAAACAGCCCGCCTTCTGGCGGACTGTTTTTCTGTTGCAATCTGTAGTTGTTTTGTTGTTAATAGAACCAGTGGTCTCCTATCTGAATCCCTTTGTTCGCGGTGGTATTGAAATACAGGGCTCCGTCTGTCGGGTCTTCTCCGGCGATCGCCGCCGCGGCGGCAGTATAGCAGGTGCTGGGGACACCATTCGCGATTGCCGTGGCAAGAGCTCCGCTGGAAGCCGGACTGAACTGACCGCTCTGATAAATCACCTCACTGATCGTATTGGGGAACGAAGAGCTCTCTACTCGATTCATCACGACTGCGCCGACCGCGACCATCCCTTCATAGCTCTGGTTTCCCGCCTCACAGTAAATCAGTGCAGCAAGGAGTGTCGTATCGTCTGTGGTCTCCGCGGTGGAAGACGTGGTCGCGGTTTCCGCCTCCGTGGACGCGGTCGTCTCCGCCTCTGTAGACGCCGTGGTCTCCGTCTCCGTGGACGCGGTCGTCTCCGCCTCTGTAGACGCCGTGGTCTCCGTCTCCGTGGACGCGGTCGTCTCCGCTTCTGTAGATGCCGTGGTCTCCGCCTCTGTGGATGCCGTAGTTTCTGCTTCCGTCTCGGACACTGTTGCTACCGCCGTATCTGACTCCAGAGAGGATGTCACTACATTTCCATCTGAATCATAGTAAGTATCTGAGTCAGCATCATAGTACCCTGCATCGTCGTCATCGTCGTCATCTGTTGCCGAAGAAGAAGTCTCTGCCTCCGTAGATTCTGTCGACGCGGTCGTCTCCGCCTCCGTAGATGCCGTAGTCTCTGCCTCAGTCGCTGTCGTCTCAGAAGTCGAAGAGGAACTCGATGAGGAGGAACCTGATGAGGTCGATCCCGTCGAGGACGAGCTTGAGGAGGAAGAGCTCGATGAGGAGGAACTTGATGAAGTCGAACTTGATGAAGTTGATCCTGTCGAGGACGAACTCAATGAAGAAGTCGTCGATGAGGCAGAATCCGTCGAAGACGAATCCGATGAGGACGCCTCGGTCTCCTCTGTATAGGTTTCCTCCGATACAGACGTCTCCGGCCAGATCACATCATAAAGCTTCACAAGCTCCACACGTTCCTGATCCTTCGGGGTGGCTGATTCAAACAGCATAACGCTCATCACATCCTCACTGGATACGAACGCTGTCGAATCCTCATCATACTGAATCTCAATCCAGTGGCCATAGTCATTGACCACCTGGAAAACATCATTTGCTTCCATCGTGCTTTTCACCGTAGTGCCCTCGGTATCGGTGTATACATTCACACCGTCCCAGTCAGCGCGGACGCCTTCCGCTCCATAGACCTCAGCGATCTCAGCCACATCATCACCAAACAGAAGATAATCCGTCATCACATAGCCTGTGATACCGTTCGAGTAAAACTGTGTCCAGCTATTGCCCTTTTCAATCACCCATACTGCAGTGCCTATGTACAGGTATCCCAGAATCTCGCTTTCCGTATCGGCCTCGCTGCGAATATTCACACCGGTCTCTACCTTCTCACTGTTAATGATCGCCACATTGCCCCAGGCGCCATCCTGCTCATAGGCTACCGCCACAAGCTCCGGCTCATATTCCGTCTCGGTCTCCGTCTCCAAAGCCTCGGTCTCCAAAGCTTCAGTTTCCAGAGCCCCGGTCTCCTCTTCCGCAGTCTCTGTCTCAGTCGCCGGCTCCTCTGTCTCCCCGGTCTGCGCAGTGTCGGAAGCCTCCGTAGATTCCATCACTTCCGTCTCAACACTGACAGCCGCTTCTTCTGTCGATGAGGCTTCTGCCGTATGTACATTCGTCAGTGTCATGGCTCCTGCAAGTGATGTGGCACACATAACAGCCACCAGCCCAAAAGCGAGCCACACTGTTCTTTTTTTCATCTGGTCTCCTCCCTGTCTTCTTGCTACATTTTTATTAAAAATTATTACATATTTGTTAAATCTTGATGACAGGGCTATTGTAATATGCTTTACCTTTTTTGTCAATGTATTTTTTTATATTCTTTTCATTTTTGCGCATTCCTTTCTTTGCACAAAAGATCCGGCAGCTCTTCTATTTACACAAAAGACCAAGCAGCTCTTCAAAGCACACGCCATCTGTCAGCGGCAGATCCATCTCGACAGACTTCTGAATACACCGCCTGACAAAATGGGAGGCCCGGCGCACGGAATCCCGGAACATCACTCCATTCACCGCGTCGGCAGCTATGATAGAAGCAAAAACATCTCCCGTGCCGCAGCGCTGTGTGCCCACCCTGTGCGTACGGACAAATCTGGGCTCCATTCCTCTCTCGTAGCAGAGATTCGCGATAAACTCCCCCTGCGGAATCCCGGTTACCACGATCTTATCCGGACCCATTTCGGAAAGTTCCTTTGCCAGGGCGACCACCTGCCGGATGGCCCATTTGCCCTCGTGCCAGTCCCGCCCGGTCAGGATGCAGGCTTCAGTCAGGTTCGGCGTCAGAATATCCGCGCGGACGGCAAGCCTTTTCATCTCGGAGCACATCTGGGACGTGTAGGTCGAGTAAGGTCTGCCATCATCTCCCATCACCGGATCCACGACGACCACGGTATCTTCCTGCTTAAAATCATCCAGAAAGCGCAATACAATCTGGATCTGTTCTTCTGAGCCAAGAAAGCCGGTGCTGATCCCCTCAAAAGAAAGGCGCAGCTTTTTCCATTCATCAATGTAGGGCTGCATCCGGTCTGTAAAGTCCTCAAAAAACCAGCTGTCATAGGCCGTATGATTGGATAAAATCGAAGTCGGCACCGGGCAGCATTGAATTTTCATTGCGGAGATGATCGGGATCGACACGGTCAGTGAACAGCGTCCAAAGCCGGTAAAGTCATTAATCAGGGCGATCTTCTTCTGGTGAGAGCGCTCGGCTTCTTTCTTCTCATTAATTGTATAAAGGCGATTTTTGTCTGAAATCTGACTCATAGCGATAAGCCTCTTTTCGTCTGATAATCGGATAGGGGGAGTTCGCATAGAATCATATCACAATCGGTCTGTTCTCTCAACCGGTTTTCGGCCTGACGACCTTCAATCCGATCTGTTTTTTATCTTTTTCTGTTTGTCCAGATTGCTGCTCCGCCGATCATAGCAGCAAGCATTATTACCGCAACCGCATAACCAATGATTGAAACTGTAGCATTTATCATATTACACACCCTCCTTCTTTTGTTGTCTTTTCAATATTTCTCATTTTGCCTCTTCTGCGATAAAGTACTCAAAATTCAGCTGGTTCATGGCGACCTCAGCGAGGTTTACGCAGCTGTTGCCCATACGGTCGATGCAGTGCAGGACACGCATAAACGGCGCGGAGAGGCTTCGTTTGCACTTGCCCTCGGTCACACGCTGCATATGGGATTTCCGCATCTTGATGTCCAGATCCAGCACCTCGTCCTTGTGCCGGATCATCTTCTTCAGCGCCGCGTCGTTATCTCCCATAAGAGCCGTGAGCGCGTTTGTATACATTTTCTCGATCTGTCCCAGACTGTCATCCAGATCTTTGATGGCCTCCTCGGAATACTGGTAGTTTTTGTCGAGCTTTTCCTGTATGGTGTCGGCCATCTCCACGGAAAGGTTTCCCATGCGCTCCACGTCGCTGAGCACATACATCAGCTTGGCGGTCTGCGTGGCCTGCTGCTCCGTCAGGGCACCTGAGGAGAAAAGATCTGCCAGGTACTCATTGATTTCTCCCTGCAGGGATTCCACCGCAAGACCGTATTCACGTACCTTTGCCAGTATCTGTGTATCTCCGCTTTTTACCGTGCCATGCACATCCCGCAGCATCGTCCGAACGACGTCGCCGCAGTGCAGCGTCTCTTTGGCTACCAGCTTCAGCGCAGCGGCCGGCTGGGAAAGGACATTTTTGTCCAGGTAAATGGTCTTCGCCGGATCTGCTTCCTTGCGTTTTCCGTCCGGAATGATTATCATAACCAGCTTCACCATCACACCCAGCAGCGGAATCCAGAGTACCGTCATGGTGATGTTAAAGATCGTGTGCGCGTTCGCGATCTGCCGCGAAATCACCTCAGTCTCCGATTCGCTCGGGGAAAGGTACTGGATCAATGCCGCATATGGCTTCACAAACCAGATAAACAGCAGGGCTCCTGAAATATTAAACAGAGAATGCGCGACTGCCGTTCTTCTCGCGTCCTTTGACTGGCCGATCGAGGCCAGAAGCGCCGTGATGGTCGTTCCGATGTTGTCTCCGAGCAGGATTGGAATCGCGCCCGCAAGGCCAAGAATGCTGGTCACACCGTCGGAGCCCGTCTGGGAAGCAAAATTCTGAAGCACCGCAATCGTGGCGCTGCTGCTCTGCACCACCAGTGTCATCAGGGTACCCACCAGCACGCCAAGAACCGGGATATCCGCCACCTTCCCAATCATATCTGTGAAGACCGGGCTGGATGCCAGCGGCTTCATCACGCTTCCCATGGTCTCAATTCCCAGAAACAGCAGGCCGAACGCAAATACAGTCATCGCGATGTTTTTCACCCGTTCCTTCTTACATACGAACGAGACAATAAAGCCGCCGAAAATAAAGACGTAAATGTAATCGGTGATCTTGAAGGCAATGATCTGCGCGGTGATCGTCGTTCCGATGTTCGCGCCGAAAATAATGGAGATCGCCTGCGGCAGGGTCATCAGCCCCGCGCTGACAAATCCGATCGCCATGACCGTCGTGGCGCTGCTGCTCTGAAGGACCGCCGTCACCAGTGCGCCCGCGAGCACACCCATCAGACGGTTTCTCGTCAGCAGACCCAGGATCTGTTTCATCCGCTCTCCGGCCGCCTTCTGCAGGCACTCGCTCATCAGGTTCATGCCGTAGATAAAAATGGCGAGGCCGCCCAATAATCCAAAAAGAATCTCAACAGTATCATTCATATCTATAAATTCTCCTTCGTACTTACCCCTGTTCTCTGCTCTCCAATTCAGATCCCTTTGAAGAGCCTGCGTTATTACGTTATTATTTTAATGTATCTGTAGAAAGTGCAATATCGGGTAAGTGTAAAGGAGATGTAAAATCTGTGTAAATACAAAAAACACCCAGGAAAACTCCTGAATGTTTTTGTTCGTTCTATTCTTCATTTATACAGCATCTGTCAGTTCTGACCGTTCTTAATCAGCTGCGCAATCTGTACTTCCTAACCCGGATAAACCGGAATCGAAATTTTGCCATTTTGCGCAAAAAATCGTTTGTAAGTGCCTAAAGCTCCACCAGAGGAGTGCTATTTCCTACCTTATAAAATGCGTTGACTTCGGCGCTTCCTTTTCCGGCAGTCCATAAGCTTCCCTGCCAAGCGCGATGCTCTTCATCAGGAAGGTCATATTCCGCGCCAGAGTGCGCATCGTCTGCAGCCCCTCCTCATCCTGCACAGCTTCTCCCGGGAGTCTGCCATGGACGCTGTTCCAGTACTGGCTGGATGCGACCGGCATTCCGCTGATCGTAAAATATTTATTCAGCTCATCAAAGGTCGCGCTGGTGCCTCCCCTCCGGGCCACCGCCACACTCGCGCCGACCTTCATGCGTTTGTCAAAACGAGTACTGTAAAAGAGACGGTCCAGCAGAGAAACAAGCGTCCCATTGGCTGACGCAAAATAAACCGGGCTGGCCACGACAAGCCCGTCGCAGGCCTCAAACTTCGGTGCGACCTCATTTACCAGATCGTCAAATACGCATTTCCCCTTCTCGCGACAGACGCCGCAGGCAATACAGCCGCGGATCGCCTGATTGCCGGCCTGGATCACTTCCGCCTCTACGCCTTCCTCCTGAAATACCTTTTCCATTTCCTGCAGCGCAATCGCCGTGTTGCCGTTTTTACGCGGACTTCCGTTTAACATCAGAACCTTCATGTACTTATCCTCCTGCTCCTGTTTTGAACTGCCCTGATTGTAGCATAAAATCCCAGGATTTGTCTATGTATTCCAAACGAAAAGTATGCTTTCGTTACTGTTGCAGGCATAAAAAACACGTGACAACTTCCCCTGTCCTTGTTAAAATATATAAAGCAGAGAAGAAAGCGAGGAAGCACTATGTCGCGAACCATCACATCTTTACCGTTCCTTGTCATGCTGACACTGGGGCTGCTCTTATCAGTCGGACTTTGGACTCCCGGCTTTGCAAAAGCATCCGGAACAGAAGCTTCTTCTGATATTCCGAGCATTGAAGAGAGCATTGAAGAGGTCATTGACAGGAACGTTGAGAACAGCGACACGGCCGCAGAAGAAGCCTCCGAGATCCCGGCCCCTTCCACCTGCGGCGCGCTGCAGGTGATCGGCACCCAGCTGTCAGATGAAAACGGCAATGCCGTCCAGCTGAAGGGCGTCAGTACGCTGGGACTTGCCTGGTACCCCGAATATATCAATTATGACTGTTTTGCACAGCTGAAAAGTGAATGGAATGTCAGTCTGATCCGCCTGGCGATGTATACAGCTGAGTCCGGCGGCTACTGCACGGACGGCGACCAGGAATATCTGAAAACGCTGATCCGGAATGGCGTAGAATACGCGACGGATCTGGACATGTACGTTATCATCGACTGGCATATCCTCTCCGACGGCAACCCGAATACCTACATAGAAGAAGCAAAGGCATTTTTTGATGAAATGTCTTCGGAATTTGCAGGCTATAGTAACATCTTATATGAAATTTGCAATGAACCGAACGGCAATGTGAGCTGGGCGGACATCAAAACCTATGCATCAGAGATCCTGCCGGTCATCCGCGCCAATGACCCTGACGCGGTGATTCTCATCGGTACGCCGAACTGGTCCCAGTATGTCGACCAGGCCGCCGCAGATCCCATCACCGGCTATGACAATCTGATGTACACGCTGCATTATTATGCCGCCACGCACACGGATTCCCTGCGCAGCACATTCGTTGCGGCCATGGACGCCGGACTTCCGATTTTTGTCTCCGAATATGGCATCAGCGACGCTAGCGGGAATGGTACGCTCGACATCGACCAGGCCAACCAGTGGATGGAGCTGCTGGACGACCGCCAGATCAGCTGCGCCATGTGGAGCTTTTCCAACCGGGACGAAAGCTCGGCGATCATCAAAAGCAGCTGCACAAAAACCAGCGGCTTCACCATGGACGACCTTACCGACTCCGGAAAGTGGCTGTATGAGATGCTGACCGAAGGTACGGACGACAGCTCAGAGTCTGGCAACTCGTCTGCGGATGCCGCAGACGACAGCGGCAGCTCCGGCAGCGGCTCCTCCGGCTCCGTTTCCAGTACCCCGGACGGACTTACCTGCACCGCCCAGCTGGTCAACCAGTGGGAAAGTGACGGCGTACCTTTCTACCAGTATACCGTGACTCTGGAAAATACGTCAGACGCGGACCTGATTGGATGGATCGTGGAGCTCACCTTCTCCGGAAGTATCTCCCTCTCAGATAGCTGGAACGGCGAGTATTCCTTAAACGGCTTTACACTGACCATCACGCCAAAGGATTACAACAAAGCCATCGCGGCAGGCGGCATTCTCTCAGATATCGGCTTCATTATCAGCGGAGCGGGGACGCTGATATCATGCGAATAAGCAAAAAAGGGATTCTGTTTTTCGCGCCGCATCACGCAGCATTATTTTGTGGCATTGCCCGTGCTATAACGACTAACGTCGTTTACTATATTTTTAAGAAAATATGGCAGGGTTGTTTCATGAAGAAATTTTAAAATTGAAAAAACGTAGATTTTATCGG
>JAJQBS010000080.1:0-3187 GCA_021203145.1 Lachnospiraceae bacterium
CCCGATAAAATCTACGTTTTTTCAATTTTAAAATTTCTTCATGAAACAACCCTGGAAAAAAGGAAGGAAAATTTAGTTGTACTTGACTTTTTCGGGAACGAAACGTATGATGGTCTCGTTGCTGTTCGCACTGCAGAGCCGGAGATCTGACATGGCCTGTATATGGTAATTCATTGCCGTGCGTGCAGAGGGTGTAAAACAAAACGGTTTATGTCGTTTATTATATAAAAGAGGAAGGAAAATGGTATGAAAAAAGTAAAATCCAGCCTGTACCTGCAGAGGGTAAAACCACTGCTTAAGGAATTACTGAGCCGGGCGCAGGAAGAGTATTCCTATGTCTCTATCCTGGCCGTGGACGCGGAGGCGTTTACTTATCAGGTAACGTCCGCTGTGACTGCCATGGGAGAAGATTCCCTGCTGTCGAACCGCGGCTTTGTGATCAGGGCCTATGACGGGGAGGCCTATGGGGAGTATTCCTTTAATGACATCTCTGAGGAAGAAATCGAGGATATTCTGGCGCAGCTGCGCCGCGTACTGGATCTGAAAAAATGCGATGGAATACAGTCGCATAGCCATTACGCCATGTTCCCTGACGAACCCTGCGTGTTTGCGGGGAGTACGGAGTACGAGGTGGATCCTGCCCAGATGGGAGACGAAGCGATTATGCGTGCACTGACGGTTTTGAAGGATCAGTGCATGGCTTATGATGAGCGTGTGATAAACAGTGGGGCTGTTTTGAAGTATCAGAAGTACAGCAAGCTGTTTTTATCGCCGAATCGTGATATGGAGCAGAATGTGATGTGGACGAACGGGACGATCCAGATTGTGGTGCAGAAGGATCGCCAGATCAAATACAGCTATGAGGGCTTTTCTGTGCTGGGCGGTGCAGAACTCCTGGATTCGATGGGGGAGGCCATCGGGCGCATCGGGAAGAAAGCGGTGGATCTGCTTGCGGCGGAGCCGATGATTCCGGGCGAATACGACTGTATCTGCACGCCGGCCGTGACCGGCATAATCGCCCATGAGGCGTTCGGGCATGGCGTGGAGATGGACATGTTTGTAAAGGATCGGGCGTTGGCGGCTTCCTTCGTGGGAGAATATGTGGCCGCACCGATGCTGACCATGCACGACGGCGCTTCCATGCAGGGGAGGCTGGAGACAGCCAGTTATTTCTTCGACGACGAGGGGACGCTTTCCACAGATACCGTCATTATCCGGGACGGAATTCTTCAGTCCGGCATTTCCGACGCTCAGTCGGCGATGTATCTGGGCACCGTGCCCACCGGCAATGGCAGGAGAGAGAGCTACCGGCGCAAGGCATACACGCGCATGACAAATACCTGGTTCGAGCCAGGAAATGATACACCGGAAGAGATGATTGCTTCGATTTCCTATGGTTTTTTGCTGGAGGACGCCGCAAGCGGGATGGAGGATCCCAAGAACTGGGGCATTCAGATGATGGTAAATATTGCCCGGGAGATCCGGGACGGGAAGCTTACCGGGCGGATTTTCTCACCCGTGGTGCTGACCGGCTATGTGCCCGACCTGCTCAAATCGATCACGATGATGTCCGGTGAGGCGAATCTGTGCGGCTCCGGTATGTGCGGAAAGGGATACAAGGAATGGGTCAAGGTGTCGGACGGAGGTCCCTATATTAAGGCAAGAATCCGGCTTGGGTAGTGAGCGGTGGTTAGTGATTAGTGATTAGTGGTTAGTAATTTGTGGTTGATGGCCAGTGTCTGACGGTCGGTGATTAGTGATTAATACGCTGGCCATTCTAAGAAGATCAGGAGAATTTTGATGATAGATAAGATTATAAAAGCGCTGCAGTCGCAGCCGGTTTCGGATTATCTGCTGCGTGACGTTCAAAAGGAGACAGTGGAATTATTTTTCATAAAAAAGAATCTGGATATGCGCCGTGCGGAAAACGTGCGGGACTGTTCGGTCACGGTTTACCGGGATTTTGAGAAGGAGGGAAGATCCTGCCGGGGAGAGGCGAGCTTTACTGTGGGACCTTCTTTTTCGGAGGAGGAGATTTCGGAAAAATGTAAAAAGGCATATCTGTCTGCGGGGTTTGTGGCGAATCCGCACTATGAGCTTCCGTCCGGGAAGAAGATTGACCGTGTCACGGTGGAAAGCGACCTGGCCGGGATGCCCCTGGATGAGGCGGCCGGGAGGATGGTACAGGCATTGTTTGCCCCGGAGCAATCCGAAAATGACTTGAGCAGGGGTGTTTCTGCGTCACAGCCGGATCCATCCTTTGTGGTGAAATCAGAATCGCAGGATAATTCGCGTGCGTTTTTAAACTCAGCAGAGCTGTTTGTGGAGAAAACCACCTGCCACATCGTCAATTCCAGGGGCGTGGATGTCAGCTATGTGAAGTATAATGTGAACGGTGAGCTTGTAGCGCAGTGCAAAAACCCGCAGGATGTGGAGACCTATGAGCATTTTTCCTATGATACGTTGGATACCGTGGGACTTTCCGCGCTGGTGGAAAGAACACTGCGGATGACGGAAGACCGGGCTTTGGCGAGTGCCATGCCTGCCACCGGCGTCTATGATGTGCTCCTCTCAGATGAGTATGCGGCGGAGATTTTCCGTTTTTACCTGGAGCGGGGCGCGGGAGATATGATATACCAGCATATGTCGGACTATCAGGTGGGCGATTTTGTGCAGGGCGCGCCGGGAGAGGTGACCGGGCCGCTGCTGAACCTGGACTATGTGCCCACAGTGCCGTACAGCTACGAGGGACTCTCGATGGTCACGCTGCCCTGCATGGTTGATGGCGTGTTCCGGAACATTCATGCGAGTGCGCGTTTCTGTGAGTATCTGGGTGTAAAGGCAACGGGACGGTATACAAAGCTTTCCTGCCCCTCCGGCGATACGGATTTTGAGGAGATGAAAAAGCACCCGGGGCTCTATGTGGTAAATTTCTCAGATTTCCAGATGAACTCCCTGAGCGGTAATTTCGGCGGAGAGATCCGGTTGGCGTATTTAAACGATGGAAAGACAATCACGCCGGTCACCGGCGGCTCTGTGAATGGGAGCATTTTTGAGGCGCAGAAGGATTTCGTTTTTTCAAGGGAGACACAGGATCTCCCGGCCTTCCGCGGGCCGAAGGCGATTCTGCTGAAGGGAGTCGCAGTCGCGGGAGCCGAAGGCAGTCCGGCGTAATTGGCCTTAGGAG
>JAJQBS010000080.1:3287-36902 GCA_021203145.1 Lachnospiraceae bacterium
CGGCGTAATTGGCCTTAGGAGCCGAAGGCAGTCCGGCGTAATTGGCCTTAGGAGCTGAAAGCTGCCCGGCATAAACAGGATGCAGGAGGCGTAAGCGGGCTGCGGAAGCAGAGCAGACAGATGCAGATCTGCATCTGTATCCGGTTTGTAAAGGCGGATGCCGTCTCTGTGGGAGAGAAAGAGGAGCTTGTATGATTTTCGGGAAATACATCAACCGATATTATCTGAAAAACGGGCTGATACTGCTGCTTGGCGTGGCGGCTCTGGTTTTGGTGGATTATTTTCAGCTGCTCATCCCGGAGCTGTACCGTATTGTCGTAAACGGCGTGAATGTGGGCCGCGTTGAAATCGATGGGGTGATGGTGGATTTTACCCTGGACGTGCTTCTGGACGAGGTCTGCCTGCCGATGATTTTTACCATCCTCGCGATGGTGGTCGGGCGTTTCCTCTGGCGGGTCTGTTTTTTCGGAGCCGCCGTCCGTGTGGAGGCCGACCTGCGGTGTAAAATGTTTGCGCACAGCAAGGACCTGTCGCAGGAATACTACCAGGAAAACAAGGTCGGCTCATTGATGAGCCTGTATACGAACGATCTGGATACGATCCAGGAATGCTTCGGCGACGGCATGCTGATGTTTTTCGACGCGCTGGTGCTCGGGTCGATGGCACTTGTCAAGATGCTGCGGATGGATCTGTTCCTCACGGCGCTTTCCATGATTCCGTTGGTTCTCCTGGGCGTGATGGGGCTGACGCTTGGCCGGATGATGGTGAAGCGCTGGGAAATCCGACAGGAGGCGTTCTCTGACCTGTCGGATTTCGCACAGGAAAATTTTTCCGGAATCGCTGTTGTGAAGGCTTTCGTAAAAGAATACCGGCAGCTGCAGGCCTTTGCGAAGCTGAACCGGGAAAACGAGGAGGCGAATGTCTCCTACACGCGGATTTCTACGCTTCTGAATATTCTCGTGACGCTGTTTGTCGAGTCTGTGATCTGCGTGATTCTCGGCTATGGCGGATTTCTTGTTTACAATTCCAGGTTTGACGCCGGGATGCTGATTGAATATATCGGTTATTTTACCTCCATCGTCTGGCCGATTATGGCGATCGCCATGCTGATCGAGAAGACTTCGCGCGGGAAAGCCTCGGTAAACCGCGTCAGTGAGCTTCTGGATGCGGAAATTGATGTGAGGGACCGGGAGGGCGTTACCAATCTGGAAGAGGTGAAGGGCAGGATTGAATTCCGTCACCTTTCTTTCCACTATCCGGGCGGCGACGCGGATGTGCTCAAGGATATCTCCTTTACGATTGAGGCGGGTGAGAGCGTCGGCATTGTCGGGCGCACAGGTGCAGGAAAAACAACCCTTGTGGATCTGATCCTCCGCATATGGAACGTGGAGGATGGCACTCTTTTTGTGGACGGACAGGATGTAAACACGGTTTCCATCCGCTCGGTGCGGGAGGGCTGCGCCTATGTGCCGCAGGATAATTTCCTGTTTTCGGATACGATCACGAAGAACATCGCGTTTTCTGAGGAGGGAACGAGGGAAGGTATGCGTCCAGAGACCCGGGCCGCAGAAGATCTCTCAGAGAGAATCCGGGCTGCAGCGGTCGCTGCGGACGTAGATGAAGACATCTCTGCTTTCACCGACGGGTATGAGACGATCCTCGGAGAGCGCGGGGTGACGGTCTCCGGCGGACAGAAGCAGCGCATCTCCATCGCACGGGCGCTGATGAAGGATGCGCCTATCCTGATTCTGGATGATTCTGTGTCTGCGGTTGACACGGGTACGGAGCGCGTGATTCTCGAACATTTGGCGGAGCGTGCCGGAAAGACGACCATTCTGATCGCGCACCGCATTTCTACCGTGGAAGAGATGGATAAAATTATTTTCCTGGAGGATGGGCGCGTGAAGGCGGTCGGTTCTCACAGAGAACTCTGTGAGACCTGCGGCGCATACCGGAGGATGGTGGAGCTGCAGAAGCTGGAGGACGAGGAGAGGCACAGAGGCCATACGGCCGCCGGGGAAGAGGATACAATGGCGTAAAGACTACGCAGTGTCTCCCCAACCTGGACAGGCCGGAACCCCGGTTTTGCCATTTTGCCCAGGAAATTGTCCTTAAGGAGTTATTTTCCGACCGGTTCTAAGCTTCCAAAAGGCCGGAGAAGTGTGAAAACAAGGAGGAGGAGCAGCTGCATGCATGAGTATTATCCCATTCTGCTGGTGGGTGCGATCATTGGCGTGGTCAGCACGGTGCTGATTGCGGCGTACGCGCTGGTAAAAGAGGAGCAGGAATCGGCGGATTTTGAGCGCGGCATGAAGGACGGCGAGATCATGAGCCGCCTGCTGGTCTATGCGAAGCCTTACTGGAAGCATTTTCTGCTGGTGCTTTTTCTGCTGTTTTTTTCGGTTGCGTATGATATTCTCTCGCCGCTGATTGTGGGAAATATTGAGAATCTGGTAGCGGGAGATTTTACGCTGCGTCCGCTCTTTTCTTATGTGGCGGTTTATGGCCTGATCCTGATTATCTCCATGATCTGCACGTATTTTCAGGCAATTATTTTGCAGAAGGTTGGGCAGCGCATCATTTCCTCGATGCGGGAGGATCTGTTTACCCACATTGAAGCCTTCTCCCATGCGCAGATGACCGAAATACCGGTCGGAAAGCTTGTGACGCGTGTGACGAATGACACGAACGCAATTTCCATGATGTTTACGAACCTCCTGGTAAATCTGATAAAAAATATCTTTGTTATCCTGGGCGTTCTCGCGGCCATGCTGTTTCTGAACTACGAGCTGACACTGATGGTACTCTGCTTTGTGCCGTTCATTGTGCTGTTCACTGTTATTTTCCGCAGGTTTACACGCCGGGCGCAGCGGAAGGTGAAGGACGCTACGACCGACATCAATACCTGGCTTTCTGAAAACCTTTCCGGCATCAAGGTCACGCAGATCTTCTGCCGCGAGGAGGCAAAGGAGCAGGAATTCGCTCAGAAGAGCCGCGCTCTCGGCCGGGCGAAGGGGGAGCAGGTCTTTGTGTTTGGAATATTCCGCCCGATGATTTACATGCTTTACATCAGCTCCGTGCTCTGCCTCTTGTATCTCGGAGGAAAGGGGTACATTAAGGATACTGTTTTTCTGGGGCAGGTGATCGAAAGCGGCACGATCGTTTCCTTCTATATGTATATCTCCCGGTTTTTTGAGCCGATCCAGACACTTGCCGAGCAGTTTAACTGGTTCCAGTCCGCGTTTGCGTCCGCAGAGAAGGTGTTTTCCATCCTGGATCTGGAGCCGGAAATGGTTGATGATAAGGATGCGCAGGAGCTTCCGGAGATCCGGGGGGAGATCGAGTTTAAGGATGTCTGGTTCGCCTATCATCCGGGGGAATGGGTGCTCAGGGGAGTCTCCTTTCATGTAAATGCCGGGGAGACGACAGCCTTTGTCGGCGCGACCGGTTCCGGCAAGACGACGATCCTCTCACTGCTGACCCGCAATTATGAATTTCAGAAGGGGGAAATTCTGATTGACGGTATTGATATCCGGAAAATCAAAACAGCATCCCTTCGCAGGCAGTTTGGGCAGATGCTTCAGGATGTGTTCCTGTTTTCCGGGACGATCCGGCAGAACCTGACCCTGCGTGAGGAAGTGACCGATGAGGAAATTATGGAGGCCTGCCGTTATGTGAACGCGGACGGTTTCATTGGCAGACTGGAGCACGGCCTGAACGAAGAGGTGCGTGAACGCGGCAGTAATTTTTCCGCCGGTCAGCGGCAGCTTCTCTCGTTCGCACGCACCATCCTGCATCACCCGTCGGTCATGATTCTGGACGAAGCGACCGCAAATATAGACACAGAGACGGAGATCCTGATTCAGGATTCCCTGGAGCGCATGCGTGACATCGGCACCATGCTGATCGTGGCGCACCGCCTGTCGACGGTGCGGAATGCCAGCCAGATCATCGTCCTTTCTCATGGGGAAATCATCGAGCAGGGCACCCATGAGGAACTGATGGAAGCGCGGGGGAGGTATTATGGACTGTATACCATGCAGACGCTGCTTTGATGCAGGCAACAGCTGCCGGGCCGCTTCCTATCTGGACGTGGTCTGGTATGCTTTTGGGCTTTGGGATTCCCGATAGACCTTCGGCGTCGTCCCGGTGATTCGCTTGAACAGGCGGCTGAAATAGTAGATGTCCGGAATCCCGCACTGCTGCGCGATGGTTTTGATCGGAAGATCTGTGCCGATCAGCAGACCCTGCGCATGCCGGATCCGGCTGCGGTTGACATATTCGGTGAGCGGCACGCCCACCTCTTTTTTAAACAGGGTGGAGAGGTAGCTCGCGTTGACCGAGAGCAGGTCTGAAAAATTCTTCAGACTTAAGTCTGCGCTCAGGTCGGTCGAGATATAGGTCAGCACCTTCTGGGTCAGCGCAGAATAATTGCCGAGCGTGTATCTGCGGACAAGACGGCAGTAATTCTGGATGCATTCCCGCTGGAAGGTACTGCACTGCTCTACATTTGAGAAGGTCTCAATGGTTTTGACATTCTGGTTGGAGAGGGAGTCGATATGAATCGGGTGCACACCGGCAATCTCCGCGGCCTTGCGGAGCAGCGTGTTCAGCGTGATGCAGTAATCCTGCTGGTCGCGCAGACGGCTGCTTAAACACTCCGGCATGATGTGTGAGGACTGCCGGGTGAGGACGTCGAGGGCCTTTTTTTCATTGCCCTTCTGTACGGCGGATATCAGCTCTGCCTCTGCCTGATAGCGGTTCTCAATCATCTGGATACTCAGGAATGGTTTTTCATCAATTCGAAAATAGCTCTGATAAAGATTTTCCCACGTGCTGAGCTCCTGGAAAGTCGTCTCCACTATCTCATAGCCGTCCGCGCCAAACAGCCGCCCGGCAAGCAGTGTAAAAATGCTGGTGAGGACAAGCGGGGCTGCCACATAGGGGACATTCAGATAATAATCCTGAAACAGATCATGCAGCTCGTCCGGGATTTTCAGATCGTCGAGGAGCCGGGCCAGACGCTCCCCCTGTATCCGCTCAAGGGTGACCGGCCCGCACGAGAACAGCTCGTCCGTGTCCGGGAGGCGCAGAAACAGGTAGGAGCAGAGATAATCGTCATTGACAAAATAAAGCTTCTGCGGCTTCATTTCCTGTAAAAACAGGTTAACCGAGCTCTCCATGTCGCTGATGTGAAGAATGTCCTGCCGAAGCCCCATATCAAACCGCGCTGCATCGGAGCAGGGAGCGTGAAGCGGTGAACCGGCAATTGATTTTTCGTAAGCAGATCTTCGACAAAATCTAATAATATTTCCATTTCTTTCATGACAGGCACCCTTTGAAACCTTTCCTCCTGGTATTCTATCATAAACAGGGATTCTTTGAAAGCGTTTTTTACTTAATCGGTCCCGGACTGTTGCGAAAAAAATACAAAAAATGCAAGAAATTCAACATGGCCAGAAAACCTTTTCGGGCGTAAGATGTTTTATAACGATTTCAACGAAAAAGATGGCGTGAAAGCAAAAAACATCGTTGGTTTTTACAGCCGGAGCGTGTTCTGTGAAGACGGAAGGCTGTGATTTTGACAGAACATGTCGGCTTTTCAGTGTCAAGTCGTTTGCTGCGGCCGCCGGAACGCGGTTTCAGTCAATTGCAGGTATTTATTTTTCATTTTAAGGAGGAACAGCATGAGGAACATCATCAGTCTTAACTGTAACTGGCGTTTTATTCAGGAAAATGCCGGCCTTCCGGACAAGCTTCCGGAGGAGTGGCAGAAGGTCTGCCTGCCGCATACCTGGAATGCCATTGATGGCATGGATGGGAATGGCTCGTATGACCGCGGGACATACTGGTACGCAAAAGAATTCGCGACGCCAGAACAGCCCTTAAAGGGAGGGCGCGTGTATGTGGAGATTCTTGCCGCCGGACAGCAGGCGACCGTCTATGTGAACGGTACGGAGGTGGTTTACCATGAGGGCGGTTATTCGACCTTCCGCGCAGACATCACGGATTTGTGCAAGGCGGATGGGGAAAACCTTCTTGCCATCGCCTGCAGCAATGAGTACAAGGACAGCGTTTACCCGCAGTCGGCTGATTTTACCTTTTATGGCGGCCTCTACCGCGGCGTGAACCTGGTTTCCGTACCAAATTCACACTTTGACCTCGACTATTACGGCGGGCCGGGCCTGGCTGTGACTCCGAAGCCTTGTGAGAAATGTGGCGGAGCGACCTTTGAGATTGAGTCCTGGGTGACGAACCCGGATGAGAATTTCACCGTCCTTTATTCGATTAAGGACGCGGACGGCCGCGAGGTAGCCTCGGCGGCGAGACCGGCGGACGACACGAAGACGACCATCTATGTGCCGGATGTCACAAGATGGGATCTGGACAATCCGTACCTCTATACGGTGACCGCGACTCTGCAGCGCAGGAACGAGGCGTATGACGAGGTGTCCGCCCGTGTCGGCGTCAGGAGCTTTTCGGTCACTCCGGATGATGGTTTTATTATCAATGGTATAAAGACTCCGCTGCGCGGTGTGAGCCGTCATCAGGATCAGCTTTATAAGGGCAATGCTCTTTCCAAAGAGGATCATTATCATGACGCGGAGCTGATCAAGGAGCTCGGCGCGAATACGATCCGTCTGGCACACTACCAGCATAACCAGTATTTCTATGACGCCTGCGATGAGCTGGGCTTCGCGGTGTGGGCGGAGATCCCGTTCATCAGCGTGTTCAACGCGGATCCGGCGGCGCATCAGAACTGCATCAGCCAGATGAAGGAGCTGATCATCCAGAATTACAACCATCCGTCGATCATGTTCTGGGGCGTGTCGAATGAGATCCTTATCGGCGGCATCTCTGAGCAGCTAGTAGAGAACCATAAGGAGCTGAACGAGCTCTGCCATCAGCTTGACCCGACAAGACTTACGACGATCGCGCATGTGACGATGACCCCGGTGGAGAGTCCGATCCACAACATCACTGACATCGAGAGCTACAATCATTATTTTGGCTGGTACGGCGGCAAGATGGAGGACAACGGTCCGTGGCTTGACAATTTCCATAAAGTACATCCGGAGATCTGCCTTGGCCTTTCCGAGTATGGCTGCGAGGGCATCATCACCTACCATGGTCCGAAGCCGGCCTGCAAGGACTACAGTGAGGAGTACCAGGCACTGTACCATGAGCACATGGCGAAGGTACTCGATGAGAGACCGTGGATGTGGTCCAGCCATGTCTGGAATATGTTTGATTTCGGCTGCGCGGCGCGTGATGAGGGAGGCGTAGCGGGCAGAAACAACAAGGGTCTGATGACCATCGACCGCAAGACAAAGAAGGACAGCTACTTCATCTACCAGGCCTACTGGACCACGAAGCCGATGGTACATGTCTGCGGCAGACGCTATGCACAGCGCGCGGGCGAGACCACCGAGATCCGCGTGTATTCGAATCAGCCGACGGTTGCTCTGTATCTGAACGGAGAGCTGGTTGAGGAAAAATCCGCTTCGAAGGTATTTGTCTTTACCGTGGCGCTTAAGGAGGGCTCCAACATCGTCCTCGCCGTGGCGGGAGATGTGAAGGATTCCATCACGCTGGAGAAGGTGGAGAAGGAGCCGTCCATCTACGTGCTGCCGGAAGTGAACGAGCGCAACGAGGGCGTCGCGAACTGGTTCAAGCTCGCGGGTGATCTGGATCTGTCCGCGCCGATGGAGTTCCCGGAGGGCAAGTACAGTATTAAAGATACGTTCGAAGAGCTGGCGAAATGTCCGGAGGCGTTGGCAGAGGCGTCGGAAGCGTTCAAGCTGGCGATGAATATGACGATGGCTCCGGGCGAGGGCATGTGGGACATGATGAAAGCCATGACCATGGAGGCTGCGCTTGAGATGGCGGGCTCTCTGTGCCCGGAAGGATTTGCCGAGAGTGTCAACGCGAAGCTGATCAAATATGATAAAGTGTGATCCGGTTCTGCAGGATGGGAACAGGTCAGATGATTAGCAATTGTATCACGCGGGCCGTGCCGCCCGGCTTAGGCCAGACGGCAGCAGACCGGACGGCAGCAGACCGGACGGTACGGCCCGTGATGAAGCCCATCAGATCTGGCTGTATGATACAAATGCGCAAAAGAAAGAGAGGAATTTACAATGGCAAAGACAACTGCTAATGTGAAGCCGTTTGGCTGGGCCGATAAGATCGGCTACGCCATGGGCGACTTCGGAAATGATTTTACATTTATTTTGTCATCCAGCTTTTTGCTGAAGTTTTACACGGACGTCATGGGGGTTTCGGCCTTTCTGGTCGGCGTGATGATGATGCTGGCCCGCTTTGTGGACGCGTTCACGGATACGGCGATGGGACAGATCGTGGATCGCTCTGAGGCGACTGCGGGCGGGAAATTTACGCCCTGGATCCGCCGTTTCATGGGACCGGTGGCTGTGGCATCGTTCCTGATGTACGCGACCTGGTTCAAGGGTATGCCCATGGCATTTAAGATTGTCTGGATGTTCGTGACCTACCTGCTCTGGGACAGCGTCTGCTACACCGGCGTCAACATTCCTTACGGCTCCATGGCTTCCGCGATCTCGGATAATCCGGAAGACCGTGTACAGCTCTCCAGCTGGAGAAACATCGGTGCGACTTTAGCCGGCACCGTGATCGGCGTGGTGCTGCCTCTGGTAGTGTATTATAAAGATGCGGACGGTCTCACCCGCCTGTCCGGTACGAAGCTCAGCATTGCGGCTCTTGTCTGCTCGATCGGCGCGGTTATCTGCTACCTACTCTGCACGAGTCTGACCACAGAGCGTGTAAAAATTGAGAAAAAGACAGAGAAATTCAGCTTCAGTGCGTTGATTAAACAGCTGTTTTCCAGCCGCGCACTGGTCAGTATCATTGTTGCTGCGATTATTCTTCTGCTGGCACAGCTGACCATGCAGGGCATGAATGCTTACATCTTCCCGAACTATTTCAACAGTGCTTCCGGAGCTTCCATTGCGGCGCTGATCGGCAGTGTTCTGATGATTATCCTTGCTCTGTTTGTAATCCCGCCGATGTCTAAGAGATTCGGTAAGAAGGAAGTGGCAATTTTCGGAAATATCATTGCGGTAGCAGGTTATCTCGCAGCTTTTCTTCTGCGTACCACAAATATGGGCTTCTATATTCTTCTGTATACCCTTGGCTACTTTGGAATCGCGTTCTTTAACACCTGTATCTGGGCGATGATCACGGATGTGATTGATGAGGATGAGGTTCGCCGCGGCAGCCGGTCTGACGGTACGATCTACTCGCTGTATTCTTTTGCGAGAAAGATCGGCCAGGCACTGTCCTCGGGTCTTACCGGTGCTCTTCTGACGATGATCGGCTATACGGATGCGACCGCGTTTGATGCGGATGTGTTGAGCGGCATCTACACGGTAGGAACCCTGATCCCGGCCATTGGATTTGGGCTGCTGATCATTGTACTTCTGTTCTGGTATCCGCTGGGCAAGAAGCAGGTGGATGCGAACGCGGCGACGCTTGCTTCCAGAAAGACCGGGAAGAAAAAATAGTGTCTCTGATATCGTTTACGTGACAGCGGGCGGCTCTTTTGCCGCCCGCGCCAGAAAGGAGTTGGCAATGGCAGATAGTCTGGCAGAATTTTCGAAGCAGCATGAGTATCTCATCTGCGTTGACAGTGACGGGTGTGCGATGGACACGATGGACATCAAGCACATCCGCTGTTTCGGCCCGTGCATGGTGGAGGAGTGGGGGCTGAACGAGTGGCGCGGGGAGATTCTTGTGCGGTGGAATGAGATCAACCTGTATACCATGACCCGCGGAATCAACCGGTTTAAGGGGCTGGCCATGGCGCTGCGCGAGATCGACGGAAAATATCTGAGGATTGATGACCTGGAAGCCCTGGAGAGCTGGGCGAATACCGCACCGGAGCTTTCCAACACTGCGCTGAAAAAGACGATTGACGATAATCGGGCGGCCGGATGCGGGCATATCGTTCTGGAAAAGGCTCTGGCCTGGAGCGAGGCGGTAAACCGTTCTATTTCCAGGCTGGCGCAGGACGAGAGAAAGCCGTTTGAGGGCGTGGATATGGCGCTCGCGCTGGCGCACCGGCAGGCGGATGTGGTCATTGTCTCGAGCGCGAATCTGGGCGCCGTGCTGGAGGAATGGGATCTGTACGGGCTTCTGGAGCACACCGACGTCGTGTTGGCGCAGGACTCCGGCAGCAAGGCTTATTGCATCGGTGAGATGCTAAAAAAGGGCTATGAGAAGGACCATGTGCTGATGTGCGGCGACGCGCCCGGGGATCTGGACGCGGCGCGGGCAAACGGCGTATTTTATTTTCCGATCCTCGTAAAACACGAGGCCGAAAGCTGGGCAGAATTTACCGCAGAGGGCTTCACCCGCCTGATCGAGGGTACCTACGGCGGCGATTATCAGGAGGAGCGGATACGCGCGTTTACAGAGAATCTCGGAGGGTGAGGAGCAAGATAAAGTGAGGAGATATGCATCATGGTAGATATGAAAGCGAAACCGTTTTATCTCTCGGATGAGGACTGCGCCTGGGTGGAGCAGACCATCGCGGGGATGACGGACGAGGAGAAGGTCGGGCAGCTTTTCTTTCAGCTGACAGAGTCTCAGGACGAGGATTATCTGAAAAATCTGATGGAGAAATATCATCTCGGCGGCTGCCGTTACAATGGGATGCCCGGTATTAAAGTGCAGGAGCAGAACCGCGTCCTGCAGAAGTACGCGAAGGTGCCGATTTTTATCGCGTGCAACACGGAAGCGGGCGGTGACGGCGCCTGCGCGGACGGCACGGCGATCGGCTCCGGTGTGAAGATTGGCGCCACCGGAAAGACGGAGTATGCGTACGCGCTCGGGAAAATGTCAAACGAGGAGGCGGCTGCCATCGGATGTAATATGGCATTTGCACCGGTCTGTGATATCGTGTACAACTGGGAGAACACCGAGGTGATCAGCCGCGCGTTCGGCAATGATCCGGAGCGCGTGGCCGCGATGAGCGCAGCCTATGTACAGGGGGCGCACACGATCCCGGGCTTTGCCTGCGCGGCGAAGCATTTTCCGGGCAACGGGCAGGACTTCCGCGACGCGCACCTTTCCAACAATGTCAACTACTTTGGCCCGGAAAAATGGGACGCGACCTATGGCCTGGTGTACCGCACTCTGATCGACGAGGGGCTGGACGCGATCATGGCCGGACACATCATGCTTCCAGAGTATGCAAAAGCGATCAACCCGGATCTGAATGATGAGGACATGATGCCGGCGACCTTAAGCCCGGAGATTATGCAGGGGCTTCTGCGTGACCGGCTGGGATTCAACGGCATGGTTGTGACGGACGCCTCTCACATGGTGGGCATGACGGACCGCATGACGCGAAAAGAAATGCTTCCGCGCTGCATCATGGCCGGATGTGATATGTTCCTGTTCTTCAATGACCCGGATGAGGACTTTGCGACCATGCTGGCCGCCTACCAGGACGGTACGATCACCGAGGAGCGGATGACTGAGGCTCTGACGCGCATCCTGGCGCTGAAGGCACACCTGGGCCTGCCCAAAAAGGCACCGGACGAGCGTGTCCCGGGACCGGAGATTCTGGAGAGCGCACTTGGCAGAGCAGAATATAAGCAGATGCACAGGGCCATCAGTGACAATTGCATCACACTGGTGAAATATAAGGACGCGGACGTGCTTCCGCTGACGCCCGAGCGCTATAAGAGAATCATGATCGTTCATGTCAAAGCGGCGGAAAGCGGCATGGCGCCTCTTATGAAGATGCTGGGGATGAGCGGAGGGAAGAATCCGGCGGAGCTTTTGAAGGAAAAGCTCTGTGCAAAAGGGTTTGACGCGTTTGTATACGAAAGCCCGCTTGATAAGATGAAAAAACAGATCGAGGCGGGCGAGAAGCCGAGTCTGAATGTGTATTTCGCGGGGAAAAATGCGATCGCGGACTTCGTAAGCGGTATGGATCTGGTCATTACGCTCTGTGACGTCTCGGGCGGCAGACCTGTCTTCGGAATGTCGAAAGGCGGCGGCGAGATCCCGTGGTATGTTTTTGAGGTTCCGGTGGTGGTGGTTGGCTGCGGCCAGCCGACGATGCTGGCGGATATCCCGCAGGCGCGCACGTACATTAACACCTACGACGCGAAGGACGATACCTTTGATGCGCTCATTGAAGACCTGATGGCAGGGCCGGAGGCGTTTAAGGGACAGGATCCGATCGACAGCTTCTGCGGCCTGTTTGATACAAAACTGTGACAGCCTGTTACTGTTCACGCCTGCAGAGGCAGAAACAATGTAAATTTGGCCAGGGTGTGACCTGCAACGAATGCTTCGAAATGATACAAAATATCAGGTGACAGCAGTGAGAAAATCTGGTATTATCAGGATATAAAAACGGAAGGAGGAATTGACGCATGCAGATGACATTTCGCTGGTATGGCGAAGGCAATGACAGCATCACGCCGGAGATGATCAAACAGATTCCGGGCGTGACCGGTCTGGTGTGGGCGCTTCATCACAAACAGGCCGGAGAAGTCTGGGAGGTGGATGAGATTGAGGAGGCGCGCCGCCAGATTGAGGGCGCGGGCTTCAACATGGATGTAGTCGAGAGCGTAAACGTCCATGACGACATCAAGATCGGTCTGCCGACCCGTGATCAGTATATTGAGAATTATAAGACGACCCTGCGCAATCTTTCTAAGTTTGGCGTGAAGGTGGTGACCTACAATTTCATGCCGATCTTTGACTGGACGCGCACCGACCTGTTCCACCCGATGGGGGACGGATCGACGGCTCTTTTCTATGAAAAGGAGCGCATTCAGGACGACTACAAGGAGATGGCGAACTACATCCTCAACAATCTGCACGGACTGACGTTCCCGGGCTGGGAGCCGGAGCGCATGGCGAAGCTGGACGAGCTGTTCGCGGCCTATGCGCCTGTTACCAAGGAAAAGCTCTGGGAGAACCTGAAATATTTCCTGGAAGCCCTGATGCCGACCTGCCATGAGACCGGCATCAAGATGGCGATTCACCCGGATGACCCGCCGTGGGATATCTTCGGACTGCCGCGCCTTCTGGTGGATAAAGAGTCGATCGGGCGCTTCCTGTCCATGGTGGACGATCCATACAACGACCTGTGCCTGTGCTCCGGTTCGCTCGGGGCGAATCCGGACAATGGCATTCCGGATATCGTGCGCACCTACTGCGACCGCATTGCGTTTGCCCATGTGCGCAACGTCAGGCATTTCCCGAACGGCGACTTCACGGAAGCCTCCCACAGGGACTGCGACGGCGACGTGCGGATTCTGGACATTATGAAAGCATACCACGACTGCGGATTCAAGGGCTACATGCGCCCGGACCACGGCCGCCACATCTGGAACGAGCAGTGCCGTCCAGGCTACGGCCTCTATGACCGCGCCCTGGGTATCATGTACCTGTGGGGTTGCTGGGATATGTTGGAAAAGACCGATGGAAAGATCGAGTGATCCCGTAGCTGCGAGGTGCGGATCCTGCACCTGACAGATGGATGCTGAGACCAGTATGGAAGCGGATAGGATGGAAAATGGGGCGCTGGTGTGCAGCGCCCCATTTTCACGGCCAGGCAAGGAAATTTGTGGTACTGTCAGACAAAGTAAAACGACTAAAGCCGTTTACTATTAATAATGAAGAAATATGAAAAGAGGAATGTGATATGGGAAAAAATGTAATAGATACAGACCTGAGCGGCAAGGTAGCGGTGGTTACCGGCGCGGGCGGTGTGCTCTGCAGCGATCTGGCAAAGACGCTTGCACGTGCGGGCGCGAAGGTGGCGCTTCTGAACCGGAGCACAGACGCGATTGAGCGGTTTGCAGCCGAGATCAACGCAGAAGGAGGAATTGCAAAAGCGTACAAGTGCAATGTGCTGGAGAAGGATACCTGCCTGGCAGTGGCGGAGCAGGTCAAAAACGATCTCGGGCCGTGCGATATCCTGGTAAACGGCGCGGGAGGCAACAACCCAAGAGCGCAGACGGATAAGGAGTTCTACGAGACGGGCGATATTGACGCGGATACGCAGAGCTTTTTTGATCTCTCGGAGGAGGGCGTCGACGCGGTCTTCAGTCTGAACTTTAATGGGACTCTGATACCTACGCAGGCCTTTGCGCGTCAGATGATCGGGCGAAGCGGCTGCAATATCATCAATATCAGCTCCATGAACGCGTTTACGCCGCTGACCAAAATCCCGGCTTACTCCGGCGCGAAGGCCGCCGTATCCAATTTCACCCAGTGGCTCGCGGTGCATTTTTCCAAAGAGGGTATCCGCGTCAACGCGATCGCCCCCGGCTTTTTCTCGACGAAGCAGAATGCCAGATTACTGTTCCACGAAGACGGCACACCGACCGAGCGGACCGGCCGGATCCTGGCGGGGACACCGATGGGACGATTCGGGGAGCCGAAGGATCTGGAGGGCGCGCTTTTATTCCTGGTGAACAATGAAGCGGCAGGCTTCATCACCGGTGTTGTGCTCCCGATCGACGGCGGGTTCCAGGCATATTCGGGAGTGTGACGGTTTCGGAGCGTTAAATTAAATTGCTCGGTATGAAGCAATTGTATTCGTCTATCGGTACAGGTTCCTCACACATACAGAGAATACCACCGGAGCCTCTGTTTAGAGACGCTTTATCAATTACATTGTATTTTTTTATCTCCCGGCGGTCAGGGTTTGCGCTTTTCTTGATCTCCAGTGGATGAATCTGGTTGTTTTCTTCTACAAGGACATCGATTTCTTTTGCGTTTGAGTCCCGGTAATAGGTAAGATTGGCCTTTTCCTTCGAGTAAGCATACGCGCTGATGTTTTTCTATTTGTCTTCGGCCTGCCTGTCTTCGAAAAATGATTGAAATCTTCCTGACTTCGTGATAACCTGTGACAGATCACACTTCATGGCGGGCTGCGCAGCCGGAGTATGACGTGCAATGAGAATCTGGTACAGGATCAAAGAAAGGACGCATAGATTGATATGAGATTATTTGTATATAGCATGCGGGAGTTCGACGAGCTGCCCTGCTTCGAAAAATTCTGCGCGAAATATGGTATTGATTTCGACTATACGACACAGACTCCGTGCCTGGAGAACCTGGGGCTTTGTAAGGGGTATGAGGTGGTGGATATCATCACCACCGTCATTGACCGCCCGATGCTAGACGAGCTTTACAGGCTTGGCGTGCGCTGCCTGACGACCCGGACGATCGGCTATGACCACATTGACACCGAGTACGCAAAGCAGCTGGGCATCGGTGTCGCCCATGTGAGCTATTCACCAAACAGTGTGGCGGACTATACGATTATGCTGATGCTCATGGGCTGCCGCCGCATGAAGCACATCATGGAGCGCGCCGCGGTGCAGGATTACACGCTCAAAGGCAAGCTCGGCCGTGAGATTCAGGACTGCATGGTCGGGATCATCGGCACCGGACGGATCGGAAAAACGCTGGTTCGTCATCTTTCCGGCTTCGGATGTGAAATGCTCGCCTACGATATCTATGAGAGTGACGAGGTGAAAGAGCACGCGCGGTACGTAGATCTGGACACGATTTACCGGGATTGCGACATCATTACGCTGCACGCGCCGGCCACAGAGGACAACTACCACATGATCGACGCAGGCGCGATAGAAAAGATGAAGCCCGGCGTGATGCTTATCAACTGCGCACGAGGTTCCCTCGTGGACACAGACGCACTGATCGATGGCATTGAGAGCGGAAAGATTGGCTTTGCCGGTCTTGATGTGATCGAGCATGAGAGCGGGCTGTATTATTTCAACCGCATGGGAGAGCCGCTGCACAACCCGAAGCTCGCCGTCCTGCGCTCCTATTCCAACGTGATCGTGAGCCCCCATACCGCATTTTACACGGATGAAGCAGTGGCCAACATGGCGGAGAACTCCATCCTCGGAGCCATCAGCTTCATGAAGGGAGAGGAGAATCCGTTTTTGCTGCGCTGACAGAATGTTTTTTCTTGGACATATCAGTTTCTGGGTAGGAGGCAAAAAGTATTCAGACTATTCGCGCAATTTCTTCCGGGACGCTGATCACTGTTTTCGCTCCATGTTGATACAGGAAATCTTCATCGCGGAATCCCCAGCTCACCAGGATGCAGTCGACCCCGGCATTTGCCGCCGTCTGGATATCTACATCCGAGTCACCGATATAAACGGCGCCCGCCCGGTCGATTTTTAGCTGTTCCAGAACAGCGTTGACAGAATCGGGCGCCGGTTTTTTGCGCACCCCGGCCTTTTCTCCTGCAACGCTGTCAAACAGCCCTGCAAAAAAATGCTCAGATAATTTCTGAACGGCATAGTCCGCTTTGTTGGAGATGACCGCGGTTTTGATGCCGCGCTCTCTTAAGGTACGCAGCAGATCGGGAATCCCATCATAAGGCCGGGTCTTATCTATGCAATGCTCCCGGTAGCGTTCGGTAAAATCATCAAATACCTGCTCCTGCATCTCGCGGGAAGTATCCTCTGGCACACTTCTTTCTATCAGCTTCCGTATTCCGTTTCCGACAAAGCTGCGGACTTCGCAAGGGGATCGCTCTGGGAGGGCAGATTTGCGCAGCGCGAAATTCAGGCTCTCTGCCAGATCATCCAGGGTATTCAGAATGGTTCCATCCATATCAAAAATTGCTAAACGGTAACGCATGCAGCTCTCCTTTTTACAGTCTGCTTTTTCAGACGGTATCAGCATTATTCCAGTGAAACGTGTTCATGTCCATTCCCACGCAGCGGTATTCAGAAAAATCCGATGAAAAGCGGACCGCGGCGCGGAGAAGGGAGTGGCAGTACTGCTCATTATAGCGTCTTCTGTACGAAAATCAACAGGGAAAGTCCCGTCAGGAAATAATTTTTGCATTCTGTATTCTGCCAAAGTTAAAAAGGCTGAAGCAAAAATAAGCGAAAAAGTGCTGAAAAATTAAATTATCTTAAAAAAACATCTTGCAATACCGGAGAAAGTCGTATATAATGGTTACTGTTGTGACCTTGATAGCGTTGAAGCGTGAGGTTGCTGCGGTCTGCGCCGCAGGTTTTTCCGTGGAGCGAATGTCAGGTTATGAAAGCTGGCGACAAGTCACTGTACAAATTTTAATGGCTCCGATTGAGTGATCGGACTCCGTGCGAGCGCATGACACGCACGGGTGAGTGTACAGTCACCGCTTGTCGTACTGGATCAGGCTGCGTATCTGCCCGGCAGATTTGCAGCGAAGACCGCGCCGATGCGTGAGAACGCAATTCTATACGGCGTGGCTCTCTATAAAAGTGCGAATAAGGAGGCGACTTTTTTATGGCAACTCAGGTAATGAGAATCACTTTGAAGGCGTACGACCATCAGCTCGTAGATGCGTCCGCAAAGAAAATCATCGACACGGTAAAGAAAAATGGAGCACAGGTAAGCGGTCCGGTGCCGCTCCCGACGAAGAAGGAGGTAGTGACCATCCTTCGCGCGGTACACAAGTACAAGGACTCCAGAGAGCAGTTCGAGCAGAGGACGCACAAGAGACTGATTGATATCATCTCGCCGACCCAGAAGACGGTCGACGCGCTCTCCAGGCTGGAGATGCCGGCCGGCGTGTACATTGATATCAAGATGAAGCAGAAGTAAGGCCGGAAAAGGGAAGACAAAAAAAGTAAGACACAAAGAGTAAGACGCAAATAAGTAAGGAAGCAACAGCTTATCAAGTATTGAGGCAAATCCTATTCAGGTTCAGATATCTGTTGACTAGGATGATTGTGTTAAAGCAGTCTGCAGCAGTTTGCAGTGTGCGAAAGGAAGCCACCGCTTCGCGGTTGGAGTTCTCGATTCCCTTTGTGAATCGGAACATACTTCGACATGCATCTGTTTCACAGACGCGTGACATAATCCGCTGTAGAAAGACAGGAGGAAAGGCAATGAAGAAAGCATTGTTGGCGACAAAAGTCGGAATGACACAAGTCTTCGACGAAAATGGTTTACTGATCCCGGTGACGGTACTTCAGGCCGGGCCATGCGTGGTCACGCAGGTCAAGACGGTGGAGAAGGACGGGTACAGCGCGGTTCAGGTGGGCTTTGTTGACAAGAGGGAAAAGCTTGTGAAAAAGCCGCAGAAGGGCGCGTTTGACAAGGCGGGCGTTTCTTACAAAAGATATGTGAGGGAGCTTCGTCTCGACGACGCGGAGAGCTATGAAGTAAAGCAGGAGATCAAAGCAGACGTGTTCGCGGCGGGAGAGAAGATCGACGTGACCGCAATCTCCAAGGGCAAGGGCTTCCAGGGCGTGATCAAGAGACATGGCCAGCACAGAGGACCGATGGCACATGGTTCCAAGTATCATCGCCACGCAGGCTCAAATGGCTCATCCTCCGACCCGAGCAGAGTGTTCAAGGGCAAGAAAATGGCCGGGCGCATGGGCGGCGTACAGGTAACCGTTCAGAATCTTGAGATTGTCCGCGTGGACGCAGAGAACAACCTGATCCTGGTGAAGGGCGCTGTTCCGGGACCGAAGAAGGCACTCGTTACATTGAAGAATACCGTGAAGTCCGGTAAATAAGCCTGCAGACAGGAAAGGAGGAGAACACAGATGGCAAACGTATCTGTTTATAATATGGAAGGCAAGGAAGTCGGCCAGATGGAGCTTGATGACTCCGTGTTTGGCGTTGAAGTGAATGAACATCTCGTACACCTTGCGGTTGTGAGCCTGCAAGCCGGGCGTCGCCAGGGTACGCAGAAGGCGAAGACACGTTCCGAGGTTTCCGGCGGCGGCAAGAAGCCGTGGAGACAGAAAGGGACCGGCCACGCGAGACAGGGTTCGATCCGTGCTCCGCAGTGGAAGGGCGGCGGTGTTGTATTTGCCCCGGTTCCGAGAGAATACACTATCAAGATGAACAAAAAAGAGAAACGCCTGGCCCTGAAGTCCGCGCTGACCAGCAGAGTCCAGGATAATAAGCTGATTGTACTTGACGACCTGAAGATGGCCGAGATCAAGACAAAGAACATGAAGGCGGTTCTGGACGCGCTCAAGGTTGACAGGGCACTGATTATCCTTGATGAGAATGACCGGAATGTGGTTCTTTCCGCGAGAAACATCGCAAACGTAAAGACCGCGCTGACAAATACAATCAATGTGTATGATATTTTGAAATACGGCACCGTGGTAGCCACGAAGGCTGCTGTGAAGACGATCGAGGAGGTGTACGCGTAATGGCAGATATTAAGTATTATGACGTGATCTTAAAGCCGGTGATCACAGAGAAGAGCATGAACGCGATGGCGGACAAGAAATACACCTTCCTCGTCCATCCGGATGCAACAAAATCGCAGGTCAAAGAGGCTGTCGAGAAGATGTTCGACGGGGCGAAGGTAGCCCAGGTCAATACGATGAACCTGGAGGGCAAGACGCGACGCCGCGGCATGACATACGGTAAGACCGCGAAGACCAAGAAAGCGATCGTCCAGCTGACCAGTGACAGTAAGGACATTGAGATCTTTGAGGGACTGTAAGCGGTTCCGCTCCGGCACACGGATAAGGCGGCCGGGCTTCCCCTCCGGCGTACCGCTCCGGTGTCCGGATTTCTGTCAGACATACCGATGAGGGATGCTGCAGGAAGAAATGACACACACCGATGTGTTGTAAGGCGCGGCAGTCCTCGCTTCGGACAAAAGGAACTGCACCCTTTGCCTGATTCATACTATCTGTCCATGGGACAGGATAATTAAAAGAAAAGGAGAAACAACCATGGGAATCAAAACCTATAACCCATATACGCCATCCAGAAGGCATATGACCGGTTCTGATTTTTCAGAGATTACGAAGACGACTCCGGAAAAATCTCTGACCGTATCTCTTAAGAAAAATGCCGGGCGCAACAACCAGGGCAAGATCACGGTAAGACATCAGGGCGGCGGAAACAGAAGAAAATACAGACTGGTAGATTTTAAGAGAAATAAGGACGGAATTCCCGCAAAGGTACTGGGGATTGAGTACGATCCGAACCGTTCTGCGAACATCGCGCTGATCTGCTATGCGGACGGGCAGAAATCCTATATCCTTGCACCGGCCGGCATGGAGGTCGGCTGGACGGTGATGAACGGGCCGGAGGCCGAGGTTCGTACAGGCAATTGCCTGCCGCTCTCCGCTATTCCGGTTGGTACGATTGTTCACAATATTGAGCTTTATCCGGGTCACGGCGGACAGATGGTGCGCTCCGCCGGCAACGGTGCGCAGCTGATGGCCAGGGAAGGCAAGTATGCCACCTTAAGACTTCCGTCGGGTGAGATGAGAATGGTTCCGATTGAGTGCCGCGCGACAGTAGGCACGGTTGGCAACGGCGACCACAACCTGATCAATATCGGTAAAGCAGGAAGAAAGCGCCACATGGGCATACGCCCGACCGTCCGCGGTTCCGTTATGAACCCGAACGACCACCCGCACGGCGGCGGCGAGGGCAGGGCGCCGGTAGGACGTCCGGGGCCGAGCACACCGTGGGGCAAGCCGGCGCAGGGTCTTAAGACCAGAAAGAAGAAGAAAGCTTCCGATAAACTGATTGTAAGAAGAAGAGACGGAAGGGCAATAAACTAACGTTTGCTATATTAAGGAGGTAAATAATGGCTCGTTCACTGAAAAAAGGACCGTTTGCTGATGAGAGTCTGTTGAAAAAAATAGATGCGCTGAACGCTTCGGGCAGCAAGCAGGTCATCAAGACCTGGTCCCGCCGCTCCACGATTTTCCCGCAGATGGTCGGACATACCATTGCGGTGCATGACGGCAGGAAGCATGTTCCGGTATATATCACGGAGGATATGGTCGGGCATAAGCTCGGTGAGTTTGTGGCGACGCGGACATACAGAGGACACGGCAAGGACGAGAAGAAGTCCCGCGCCCGCTAGTAATCTGGGCGGCAGCAGACGGCATACTGTCGTTTGCTAAGATTAGAAAGGAGAACATTCCAATGGCAAAAGGACATAGATCCCAGATCAAAAGAGAGAGAAATGCCGAGAAGGATACCAGACCGTCAGCGAAATTATCATACGCACGGGTTTCTGTCCGCAAGGCTTGTTACGTTTTGGATGCCATCCGGGGAAAAGATGCAAATACGGCTGTCGGCATTCTGACATACAATCCGAGATACGCGTCTGAAGTGATTTTAAAGCTTCTGAAATCCGCGATTGCGAACGCTGAGAATAATAATGGCATGAAAGCGGAGAATCTTTATATCGAAGAGTGCTACGCGAACAAGGGTCCGACAATGAAGAGAATCAGACCGAGGGCACAGGGCAGGGCTTACCGCATTGAGAAGCGTATGAGCCACATCACAATCGTGCTGAATGAGAAGTAAGGAGGACTGGCATGGGACAGAAAGTTAATCCGCATGGTCTTAGAGTAGGGATTATTGAAGACTGGGATTCCAAATGGTACGCAGAGGGTGATTTCGCTGATTGCCTGAAAGAGGATTATGATATCCGAAAATTTCTGAAGAAAAAGCTTTACAGCGCGGGCGTTTCTAAAATCGAGATTGAGCGCGCTTCTGACAGAGTGAAGGTGGTCATTCATACGGCGAAGCCCGGTGTCGTCATCGGCAAGGGCGGTGCTGAGATTGAAAAGCTCAGGGCGGAGCTTCAGAAGATGATTTCCAAAAAACTGATCGTGGATGTCAAGGAGATCAAAAGACCGGACAGAGATGCGCAGCTTGTAGCGGAGAATATCGCCGCGCAGCTTGAAAACCGTGTTTCCTTCCGCCGCGCGATGAAATCCGCGATGAGCAGAACCATGAAGTCGGGGGCACTTGGAATCAAGACTGCCGCTGCGGGCCGTCTGGGCGGCGCTGATATGGCGCGTTCGGAGTTCTACAGTGAGGGCACGATTCCGCTTCAGACCTTAAGAGCCAATATTGACTATGGATTCGCCGAGGCAAACACCACATATGGCAAGGTTGGGGTGAAGGTCTGGATCTACAAGGGCGAAATACTTCCATCTAAAAAAGAAGGGAGCGATAAATAATGTTAATGCCGAAGAGAACAAAACATCGCAAGCAGTTCCGTGGCTCCATGGTGGGCAAAGCCCTCAGAGGCAACACGATTTCGAATGGAGAGTACGGCCTTGTCGCGATTGAGCCGTGCTGGATTAAATCCAACCAGATCGAGGCCGCCCGTATCGCGATGACCCGTTACATCAAGCGTGGCGGTAAAGTATGGATCAAGATTTTCCCGGATAAGCCAGTGACTACGAAACCGGCTGAGACTCGTATGGGTTCTGGTAAAGGTACCACAGAGTACTGGGTCGCGGTTGTGAAGCCGGGCCGTGTGCTTTTTGAGCTGGCCGGTGTACCGGATGACGTTGCCCGTGAGGCTTTGCGTCTCGCTATGCACAAATTACCCTGCAAATGTAAAATCGTTTCTCGTGCAGACTTAGAAGGCGGTGATAACAGTGAAGAGTAAGAAGTATGTAGACAGTTTACAGACCAAATCCGCGGCAGAGTTACAGGAAGAACTGGTAGCCGCCAAAAAAGAACTTTTCAATCTGAGATTCCAGAACGCGACAAACCAGCTGGATAACACGAGCCGGATCAAAGAGGCCCGCAAGAACATCGCAAGAATACAGACTGTTATCACAGAAAAGGCCAGAGCGTAATCATCCGGATCAGAGGAGAAGAAAGGAGAATTTCCGTGGAAAGAAATCTTAGAAAGACCCGTACGGGGAAGGTCGTCAGCGACAGGATGGATAAGACAATCGTCGTAGCCGTGGAAGACCATGTAAGACATCCGCTTTATAATAAGATTGTAAAAAAGACCTACAAGCTGAAAGCGCACGATGAGAACAATGAGTGCAGCATCGGCGATACCGTGAAAGTAATGGAGACAAGGCCGCTCTCGAAGGATAAGAGGTGGAGACTTGTCGAGATCGTTGAGAAGGTTAAATAATAGGAGGTTATCGGCATGATTCAGCAGGAATCCAGACTCAGGGTCGCAGATAATACCGGTGCGAAGGAAATCCTCTGCATCCGTGTTACAGGCGGTTCCACCAGAAGATATGCGGCTGTCGGCGATGTGATCATTGCTACGGTCAAAGACGCGACACCCGGCGGTGTTGTCAAAAAAGGTGATGTGGTAAAAGCTGTCGTAGTTCGGACGGTTAAGTCCATTCGACGCAAGGACGGTTCCTATATCCGATTTGATGAGAATGCGGCTGTCATCATCAAGGATGACCTGACTCCGCGCGGAACCCGTATTTTTGGGCCGGTAGCTCGTGAGCTTCGTGATAAGAAGTTCATGAAGATCGTATCTCTGGCTCCGGAAGTATTGTAAGGAGGATCCAGGACATGAACAAGATTAAAAAAGACGATATGGTAATTGTGATCGCCGGCAGGGAGAAGGGCAAGAGCGGGAAGGTTCTCGCTGTAAAGGACGGAAAGGTACTTGTCGAGGGCGTGAACAAGGTAAAGAAGCATATGAAGCCGTCAGCTGCGGATCAGAACGGCGGGATCGTGGAGAAGGAAGCGTTCCTGGATGCTTCAAATGTAATGTACTACCACAAGAACACCCCGACCAGGATCGGCTTTAAGATGGACGGCGACAGGAAGGTTCGCGTGGCGAAGTCCACGGGCGAAGTGATCGACTAATCAGGAGAGGAGGGTGCAACGTTGAGCAGACTGAAAGAACAGTATAAAAATGAGATCGTAGACGCTATGATCAAAAAATTCGGATATAAAAACATCATGGAAGTGCCGAAGCTCGAAAAAGTTGTCGTCAACATGGGCGTTGGCGAGGCAAAAGAGAATGCCAAGCTCCTTGACTCCGCAGTTCAGGATATGGAGATGATTACCGGCCAGAAGGCTGTAAAGACGAAGGCAAAGAATTCCGTGGCGAACTTCAAGATCAGAGAGGGCATGATGATCGGATGCAAGACAACTCTCCGCGGAGAGAAGATGTACGACTTCGTCGACCGCCTGATCAACCTCGCGCTGCCGCGTGTGCGTGATTTCCGGGGTGTGAACCCGAACGCGTTTGACGGCAGGGGAAATTATGCACTGGGCATCAAGGAGCAGCTCATTTTCCCGGAGATCGACTATGATAAGATCGACAAGGTACGCGGTATGGACGTGATTTTTGTCACGACCGCGAAGACCGACGAGGAAGCAAGGGAATTATTGAGACTGTTCAATATGCCGTTTATGAAGTAGGAGGAAAGATCCATGGCAAAGACTTCAATGAAAGTAAAACAGCAGCGCAAACCCAAATTTTCCACAAGAGAATATACCCGCTGCAGAATCTGCGGACGTCCGCACGCGGTACTGAGAAAATATGGCATCTGCCGCGTCTGCTTCCGCGAGCTGGCCTATAAGGGGCAGATTCCGGGGGTCAAGAAGGCAAGCTGGTAAAACCATAGCGGAGAGCCACCGTATTAGAAATTGTGCTTCGCACAATGACGGTGACCTACATCGCAAATCCCTGCGAGATTGAGAATCAAGGAATAGCCACCGCCTTTGGCGGCGGCCTACGTCATACATTCGCTTCGCAAATGTATGACATGGCATGTAAAGTCTGAGAGATGAGGAGGAAACTTACATGACTGTTACAGATCCGATTGCGGATATGCTCACGAGAATCCGCAACGCAAATACAGCAAAGCATGACACCGTGGATGTTCCGACATCCAAGATGAAGATTGCGATCGCGGACATCCTGGTGGATGAAGGATATATTAAGAAATACGATCTGAGAGAGGATGGAGTGATCAAGACCATCCATATCACATTGAAGTACGGCGCGGATAAGAATGAGAAGGTCATTACAGGTCTTAAAAGAATTTCCAAGCCGGGGCTTCGTGTATACGCGGGCAAGGACGAGCTGCCGAGAGTGCTTGGCGGGTTTGGTATTGCGATTCTTTCCACGAATCAGGGCGTAATCACGGACAAACAGGCGAGAAAGCTCCAGGTAGGCGGAGAGGTTCTTGCTTTTGTGTGGTAATCTACTGGCAGGTTTGTGAAATGGTAAAGAGATGAGCCTCCGTTGACCGGCGGCGGCTCGCGTATACGGTTCACTGAGTGAATCGGGACGTTCTGTGTCGCACAATTGCTTTGCATTTGTACGGCCTTTACTGAAAACAGAGGAGGCGGATGAAGAGCCTCTTCCGAGAATCTAAGTAAGGAGGAAAAATGGCATGTCACGTATAGGAAGAATGCCAGTGGCAATCCCGGCGGGAGTTACCGTCACGATTGCGGAAGGAAACGAGGTTACAGTTAAGGGATCAAAAGGCACCCTGACGCGGGTGCTCCCTAAGGAGATGGAGATCAATCAGGAAGAAGGCCATGTGATCGTTTCCAGGCCGAATGACCTGAAGAAAATGAAGTCTCTTCATGGACTTACCAGGACGCTCATCCA
Source organism: Lachnospiraceae bacterium (assembly GCA_021203145.1). Classification (GTDB taxonomy): domain Bacteria; phylum Bacillota; class Clostridia; order Lachnospirales; family Lachnospiraceae; genus Choladousia. The sequence goes on from JAJQBS010000080.1 coordinate 28,687, forward strand.
CAATATGGTTGTCGGCGTGAGCGAGGGCTATACCAAGACACTTGAAATCAACGGTGTCGGCTACAGAGCGCAGAAGTCCGGCAACAAGCTGACGCTCACCCTGGGATATTCTCATCCGGTAGAGATGGTTGACCCGGATGGAATTGAGACAAAGGTGGACGGCAATAAGATCATCGTGTCGGGCATCAGCAAGGAAAAGGTCGGCCAGTATGCAGCGGAGATCCGTGAAAAGAGAAAGCCGGAGCCGTACAAGGGCAAGGGAATCAAATACGCGGATGAAGTGATCAGACGCAAGGTTGGTAAGACCGGTAAGAAATAAGTGAGGAGAGTGCGAAGATGATTAATAAGAAATCAAGGACAGAGGTTCGTTTGAATAAACATAAGAGAATTCGCAACCGCTTCAGCGGCACAGCCGAAAGACCGCGTCTTGCCGTCTTCCGGAGCAACAAACACATGTATGCGCAGATTATCGACGACACGGTCGGTCATACGCTTGTATCCGCGAGCACCCTTCAGAAAGAGATAAGCTCCGAGCTGGAGAAGACAAATAACGTGGAAGCGGCGGCTTATCTTGGCAAAGTGATCGCCCAGAGAGCACTGGATAAGGGAATTAAGGAAGTCGTGTTTGACAGAGGCGGATTTATTTACCAGGGTAAAGTAAAGGCACTGGCTGAAGCAGCCAGAGAAGCCGGGCTGGAATTCTAAGAGGAGGGAAGATACATGAGACATGAGATCATTGACCCGAAGCAGTTCGGCGAAGAGCTGACTGACAAGGTAGTGGCAATTAAGCGTGTATCCAAGACAGTAAAGGGTGGACGTACCATGCGTTTTACCGCTCTTGTTGTAGTCGGTGACGGGAACGGCCATGTCGGCGCGGGTCTTGGCAAAGCAGTAGAAATTCCGGAAGCAATCCGCAAGGGCAAGGAGGACGCCATGAAGAAAATGATGTCCATCCCGCTCAGCGAGGAAGCAAGCGTGCCGTATGATATGACTGGAAAATTCGGCGGGGCGAGCGTGCTGCTGAAAAGGGCTCCGGAAGGTACCGGTATCATCGCCGGCGGCCCGGTACGAAGTGTGCTGGAGATCGCGGGCATCAAGAACATCCGTACAAAGTCACTTGGTTCAAACAACAAACAGAACGTTGTTCTGGCTACGCTGGAAGCTCTGAAGCAGATGAAGTCTCCGGAAGAAGTGGCAAGACTCCGCGGAAAATCAGTAGAAGAGATTCTGGGATAAAAGGAGAGCAATCATGGCAGACAAATTAAAAGTAACACTGGTAAAGTCGCCAATCGGCGCGATTCCGAAGCACCGCGCGACAGTAAAGGCTCTTGGCCTTACAAAGATGCATAAGACGGTGGAGCTTCCGAATAACGATGCTACATTAGGCATGGTCAGACAGGTTGCACATCTGGTAAAGGTTGAAGAAGCGTAACAAATGCCCCTGGTTCACGGTGTGGATCAGGGACAGGCAAAGGAGGACATTATGGATTTATCAAATTTAAGTCCGGCCGCAGGCAGTGTTCACAGCAATAATTTCAGACGCGGGCGCGGACACGGTTCCGGAAACGGCAAGACTGCCGGCAAGGGACATAAGGGTCAGAAGGCACGTTCCGGGGCACCGAGAATCGGTTTCGAGGGCGGTCAGATGCCGCTGTATCGTCGACTTCCGAAGAGAGGCTTTAAAAACAGGAACTCTCTGGATATCGAAGCGATCAATATCAGCGAGCTGGAGCGGTTTGAGGACGACACGGTAGTCACAATTGAGACACTGCTGGAAAATGGCATCATTAAGAGCCCGAAGGACGGTGTCAAGGTACTTGGAAATGGCACACTCACAAAGAAGCTGACGGTACAGGTGAATGCGTTCAGCGAGGGCGCGAAGGCTAAGATCGAGGAGCTCGGTGGAAAAGCAGAGGTGATCTGATGTTAGAGACACTCAAAAACATGTTCCGGATCAAGGATATCCGGAAAAAACTGTTCTACACCTTCCTGATGATAATTGTGATCCGGTTCGGGTCACAGTTGCCCGTGCCGGGTGTGGACAGAGATTATTTTGCGTCGTGGTTTTCATCCTACTCGAATGACGCGTTTAATTTCTTTTCAGCCTTTACGGGAGGCTCGTTTGAGAACATGTCTGTTTTCGCTCTGAGTATTACCCCGTACATTACTTCCTCCATCATCATCCAGCTTCTCACGATTGCTATTCCGGCGCTCGAGGAGATGCACAGAGATGGAGAAGACGGCAGAAAGAAGATTACGCAGATCACGAGATATACAACGGTTGGCCTGGCTCTGATCGAGAGTATCGCGATGACGATCGGCTTCGGAAGAAGCGGTCTGCTTGAGGAATTCAACGCGATCAACGTGATCACCGTAATAGTAGTACTTGTAGCCGGCAGCACGATGCTGATGTGGATTGGCGAGCGCATTACAGAGAAAGGCGTCGGTAACGGTATTTCCATCGTCCTGATGGTCAACATCCTTTCGAGTGTTCCGTCTGATTTTGTCAGCCTCTACGGCCTGTTTATTGAAGGAAAGACGATTGCGAGAGGAGCTCTTGCGGGCCTGATTATTCTGGCAGTTGTCCTTCTGACCGTGATTCTGGTTATCTTCCTGAACGGCGGCGAGAGAAGAATCCCGGTGCAATACGCAAAGAAAATGCAGGGCCGGAAGATGGTGGGCGGACAGTCTACCCATATTCCGCTGAAGGTGAACACGGCAGGCGTGATTCCTGTTATTTTCGCCTCTTCTCTGATGTCGATTCCGTCCATGGTAGTCAGCTTTGCCGGTATCAGTACTTCCGGAATCGGAGCTACGATTATCAGTATGCTCAGCCAGAATAACTGGTTTAACTTAAGCCATCCGGAATATTCGATCGGGCTTATTCTATATATTGTACTGATCGTATTCTTCGCCTATTTCTACACATCGATCACCTTTAACCCGATTGAGGTTGCGGACAACATCAAGAAGCAGGGCGGTTTCATCCCCGGCATTCGTCCGGGCAAGCCGACGACGGAATATCTGGACAAGGTGCTTGGCAACCTCGTGTTTATCGGCGCCGTGGGACTGATCATTGTCGTGCTTGTACCGATCTTCTTTAACGGTGTATTTGGTGCGTCCGTGTCCTTTGGCGGCACTTCGATCATCATTATCGTCGGCGTCATCCTGGAGACCCTCAAGCAGATCGAATCGCAGATGGTTGTCCGCAATTACAAGGGATTCCTGATGGAGTAAGCAGCAGGCTATAGCCGCAAAGCTGCTGCGGTGGGGAGAAACGCCCACCCACATATCGGCGGATATCCCGCCACAGAGCGGCGGTACTTAAGAGAAATTCCGGGAGACTGCTCCTGGCAGTTTTCCGGATCATAAGGGTGTACTTTCATTTTCACGAAGCAACGCGCCGGGTCTGAAGCGCGGAAAATGAGAGTACACTATAATGGGTTATAGGAAGGAGTATCATCTATGAAGATTGTCATGCTTGGCGCGCCGGGGGCCGGGAAAGGGACTCAGGCAAAGATGATCGCTGCAAAATATCAGGTTCCGCACATTTCATCCGGAGATATTTTCCGGACGAATATAAAAAACGGCACGGAGCTTGGGAAAAAGGCGAAAGAATACATTGACCAGGGACTTCTTGTCCCGGATGAACTGACGGTGGATCTGGTGATTGACCGTGTTTCCTGGGATGATTGTAAAAACGGTTATATTCTTGACGGATTCCCACGCACGATTCCGCAGGCGCAGGCTTTGGATGCAGCGCTGAAAAAGAGTGCCTCCGGGCTGGAAGACGGAGAAAAAGCGACTCTCGATTTTGCAATCAATGTAGATGTACCAGATGAAAATATTGTCACGAGGATGTCTGGAAGAAGAGCCTGCTTAGGGTGCGGCGCCACATACCACATCGTTTATAATCCTTCGAAAAAGGGAGACATCTGCGAGGTTTGCGGCGAAAGCCTTGTTCTGCGCGATGATGACAAGCCAGAAACCGTGCAGAAAAGATTGTCAGTTTACCATGACCAGACACAGCCGCTGATCGACTATTACACCAGCCAGGGCATTTTGAAGACCGTTGACGGCACGCAGGATATGAACGATGTGTTTGCCGCCATTGTCGAAATTCTGGAGGCGTAAAATGGCCGTATCAGTGAAATCTGCGCATGAAATAGAATTGATGAGAGAAGCCGGAAGACTGTTAAATATTGTTCACAAGGAGCTTGCGTCCGCAATCCGACCTGGTGTGTCGACCTGGGAGTTGAACAGAGTCGGGGAGAAGGTCATCCGAAGCTTCGGATGTACGCCAAATTTTCTGAATTACAATGGATTTCCGGCTTCGTTCTGCATTTCCATTAATGAAGAAGTGGTTCATGGGATTCCAAAAAAGAACCGGATCCTGCACGAGGGCGATATTGTGAGCGTGGATGCCGGACTGATATACAAGGGTATGCATTCAGATGCGGCCCGCACTTATGGGGTGGGCCGGATTTCCCCGGAGGCACAGAAGCTGATTGATGTCACCAAGGAATCCTTTTTCCGCGGAATCGCCATGGCCAGAGCCGGACACAGGCTGCATGAGATCTCCGCAGCGGTGAATGATTACGTGGATCAGTTTGGTTACGGAGTCGTTCGCGATCTGGTCGGGCATGGGATCGGGCATGCGCTGCATGAAGACCCACAGATTCCGAACTTCCGCCAGAAAAGCAGAGGAATCCGCCTGGTGAAGGGCATGACCCTGGCAGTCGAACCAATGATTACTGCCGGAAGAGCCGATGTGGTATGGCTTGATGACAACTGGACGGTGGTCACAGAGGACGAAAGTCTTGCGGCGCATTATGAAAATACAATTCTGATCACAGATGGAGAACCGGAGATTCTTTCGCTTGCGGAGTGATTTTCGGAGCATGGTTTGAGGATAACTTCCATCCGCAAAGTGCAGTAGAGTGTATAGCATAGAATTCCGCAATGCGCAGGCTGTTTCGCGTCGCGTTTGCCTGATCAGGTACTGTTACAAAATAACAGGTGCTAACAGGTTCATAAGTTATTTCAAAAGTTGTTTCGCAACAGGTCATTCGTATGACGCAGGTATACAACGACAGGGAAGGTACGAAGAGTATGAACGTCTGGACATCCAAAATGCTGGCCAGGTCTCTGGCAGGGCACGATAAAGGCAGCCTGTATGTGGTGCTGGAAGAAAATCCTGACGCCGGCAGCTATTTACTTTCGGACGGCAAACATCGTACGCTGAACCACCCCAAAAGAAAAAACGCAAAGCATGTGCAGCTGATTACGCACCTGCCGGACTCGACACTGGCGCGGATGCAGGAGATCACACTGGACGCGCATGTCCGCAAAATACTGAAGGAATATTCAGCAAGTGCATGATAAAAGTCATGGAGGTATATATGTCTAAGGCAGATGTCATAGAGGTAGAAGGAAAGGTAATTGAGAAGCTCCCGAACGCGATGTTTCGGGTAGAGCTGGAAAATAAGCATGTTGTGCTTGCCCATATCAGTGGGAAACTTCGTATGAATTTTATCCGGATCCTTCCGGGTGACAAGGTTACGATCGAGCTGTCTCCTTACGATCTTACGAAGGGAAGAATTATCTGGAGAGATAAATAAGAGAGATGTTTGAACAGGGATTTCAGGACAATGTGTGCCATAAGGAGAGAGTAGAATATCAGATGTCTGGCCTGCCAAAAACGGTGAGAGAAAGCCGTTTATCGGCAGGCCAGAAATGTCATAGGAGACTTCCAGCAGGAAGGTGCAGCTCATCAGACCGCAAACGCGACACCGGGGAGGAGCTTTTTCGCTTCCTCATATTCTTCTACGGTAGAATCCAGAACACTGCAGGCGCGTTCCTTTGAATACCTTCGTTTTTCATTAGTGAATCAACACACCCTACAAGCCTTCCCGCCATTCCTTTATCAAGGCCTGATTTCATGCCTTCCCCTACTCCTTTAGCAGTTGCTTTGTCCAACGCTTTTGTTAACCAGTCTTCCATTTTGGTCATCTTCCTTTCTTCGGAACTGTTTTGCGCTATTTCAAATCTTCGATCACCTGATACAGCGGAAAGAAGATCCAGGACTTCTTCTACATGCGTTATTTCCTCTTTAGAAGGAACATATTCATGATTCTTCCGTATCTGTACGAAATAATCCGCCACAATACGAAAATCACTCTTAAATTTTGCAACCGTTTCGTCATTAAGCCAGGCAATTTCAAATATGTTCGCTCGGTAGTTATGGAAAAAACGCGCAAATTTTTATTAGAAATGCGAAATGAAATGACTCTTGTCGTTAAGACAGACCGATTAATTGGCCTGGCGCTGGAGCAGAAGATAGTATAGAGAAAGAAAGCATAAAAGAAATATACAAGAAGGGAAAAGACACCGCCGGAACCACGGCGGTATCAGCATAAAAAGTGGATGCAAAACAGACATTAAAAAAAATACTTCAGCACTTCAGCTGTAATTAAAGGAAATGCAAAAAAAGCTTGCATTTCTTTTCCCTGCATGATATACTGGAAAAGCTTTTGCGAAGGCGCATGCTTTTTTATGCCCAAAAAGCAGGACACAAGAAGCGAAAGGAGGATTGACCATGAAGGTTCGATCATCAGTGAAGCCGATCTGTGAAAAATGCAAGGTGATCAAAAGAAAAGGCAGAATCATGATTATCTGCGAGAACCCAAAGCATAAACAGAGACAGGGCTGACAGACAATCAGGCGGAACCGACAGCAGCCGAAGCAATCAGGAACGATTCGGAGCAGGAAGGAATGGTTTGGAGCAATCAGGAACGATTCGGAACAATCTGGAATGACCCGGAGCAATCCGAAACAGTCCGAAATAGTCCTGGATGATCCAGAGCAAAGAAGGAAAGGCTGTCGAAGAACAATATAACGATGGAATAAATGAGTTACCGTCCTCTCTGGCAGGCAGGGAGCGGCCTCTTACTAATATAAATATATAGTTGGGATTTATTTCGTTGCGATATTGCTTTTAATACCGGCACAGGATCAGGCAGTACAAATCTTCTCTATGAACCGCCGGGGAGAGCTGCCGCGCAAGACGGGTCGTGCGGAAATAGAGCATACGATGTTTACAGCGTGTTGGAGCGCAGTGACAGTTGGTATCCATTTTACCGCAGGAAGGACACGCGTCATAGCTTAATGAGTCGGAAAGGCTGCCGCATGGCAGCTGGGCGACGATGCTTCGCCCCAGTTAGAAACAACATCAGGCAGTACCCGCGTACAGAATTCAAAGAAAAAGGATTCCGGGATACAGAAGCGGAATTCCATGAGACGGAATTCAAAGAGAGAATTCCAGAAAACAGAATTCATCGCGAAGGGTACACAGGCGGCAGTCCGGCCAAGGGCTTGCCGCAGAAAATGGAGGAAGAATTACATGGCACGTATTTCTGGTGTAGATTTACCAAGAGAAAAGCGCGTGGAAATCGGCCTGACCTATATCTACGGTATCGGCAGGACGAGTTCCAACAAGATTTTGGCCGCTGCGAATGTAAATCCTGACACACGCGTCAGAGACCTGACAGATGACGAGGTCCGCAAGATCCAGGACATCATCAGCGAGCATTACATGGTAGAAGGTGACCTCAGAAGAGAGACCGCTCTTAACATCAAGAGACTGCAGGAGATCGGATGCTACAGAGGAATCCGTCACAGGAGAGGACTTCCAGTACGCGGGCAGAACACGAAGAACAATGCCAGAACGCGTAAGGGTCCGAAGAGAACAGTAGCGAACAAGAAGAAGTAAAACATCATTAAAAGAAAGCAGGTTTATTGAGATATGGCAGCGAAAAAAGTTACGAAAAAAGTGACCAAAAGACGTGTTAAGAAGAACGTCGAGCGTGGACAGGCACATATCAAGTCATCCTTCAATAATACGATCGTTACTCTGACGGATGCGCAGGGAAATGCTTTATCATGGGCAAGTGCCGGCGGCCTTGGCTTCAGAGGCTCCAGAAAGTCCACACCGTATGCAGCGCAGATGGCTGCTGAGACCGCGACAAAGGCCGCGCTGATTCACGGCTTAAAGACAGTGGATGTGTTTGTAAAGGGACCGGGTTCAGGAAGAGAGGCGGCGATCCGCGCCCTTTCCGCAAATGGTCTTGAAGTTACCAGCATTCGCGACGTGACGCCGGTACCGCACAATGGATGCCGTCCGCCGAAGCGCAGAAGAGTCTAATCAGGGAGGTCTA
>JAJQBS010000119.1 GCA_021203145.1 Lachnospiraceae bacterium
TGAGGAATCCCCGGCGGCAGGGGATTTGAGTGCAGGTTTCCCGACTTTTAGGTTTTAAAGCATTTATGCGCTGTTCTTCCGACATATCTATGTAGTTTAAAATTTGTTCATCCATTTTCGATATCTTTTCGTTATCCATTATTCTTTCACCTCAAAGTAAATATAGCTAAAATCCGGTATGTCTCTGTTTTATTCTCTTATCCATGAATCAGAAGACCAAAACTGCCAATCGGCCATATACGCAGCCACGCCTTTCCGACGATTGTATCTCGTTGCACATTACCGACATCCGCACTTCGGCTGTCTTTACTATTATTCCTGTTATCTCCCAACACAAAATACTCGTTCTCTCCCAGAGTAATTTCCTCGCTCGCTAATCCCGGATTTTGGATTGCTTCTTTTCCATAATTTTCTTCGAGCAGTTTTCCATCAATATAAATGCTTCCATTCTCATCAATACGGACTGTCTCACCCGGAAGGCCAATGATTCGCTTTATGTAAAGCTCTTTTGAATCCTCGTAGGGTTGGAAAACGATGATGTCAAACCGTTCTGGATCACTGAATCGATAAGACAGCTTATCAACAATCAGATTATCTCCGTCAGCCAGCGTGTTGTTCATAGAGCTTCCGGAAACCACCGTTCTTTGACCAACAAAATGTATAATAAGCCAAATAAATAAAGCAGCAAAACCTATGTATAAGACCCAGCTTAAAATTTCTTTTTTCATATCCACGTTTTCCTTCATTATTATGCCAGTTCCGCCTTTTCATAGATATTGATGGACAGGCAGGCTGACGCGACTAATATGAAAATACTCAACACACTTAGGATTCCATAAAATCCGGACGAACTCAAAAATGCTGTTTTTTCATACACGATTGAATATGCGATAACGTTCCAAATCAAAATAAATAATATAAGTGAAACATTGCGAGCCATTTCATATCCAATTTTAAATTGAACCGGAATATAGATTCCCTGAAAAAGAGCAAATACAAAAAACATAAGAATCGCCAGTTTTATATGAAATCCGCCCAGTTCCTTCAAATATAAGGTTTGTACCAGGAACAGAACGCAGCAGGCCAGATACATAATTGTGCCAAAAATATATTTTGAAATAACGATCTGTCTGCGCGAATAAGGCGCCGCACAAAGAAGTGCAGCCGCTTTTGAGCATTTATATTCTTTCATGGAATTATATGTTAATGGTAGATCAATAAAAAGCAATGCGCTAAATGTGAAAGCTAAAACCCCTGCATTCTCAGATAATTGCCACTGAAAGACCGGAGGAATAATCATTCCAATCAAAAAGAAAAGAAGAATATGTTTTTTGGTAATCAAAAAGTCTTTCTTTATCAGATTGAACAGCATTACTTTTTTCCTCCTTTCCTGATATTCGCCAGCATAATGTCTTCGATTGCCGCGTGTTCCACTATGACATCCGGAATGAATTGTTTTAGTTCAGAAATCTGTCTGGTGATTCCTGTAAAGCCATAATCTGTTTCCTCGATATTCAAAATTAATTTGCGAACAGGTTCGTTCAGCTGCCGCACATCTCCTTTGACAATACGATACTGATTCAGAAGCGCGTCTTTTTCATCCTGAAAAACAATTTTCCCATTGTCAATCATCACAAGCATATCCGTGATTTTGTCCAGATCAGACAAAATATGAGTAGAAAACAGTACACCCCTTCCGCCTTTCTCCATATATTCTGTCAGGATTTTCAGAACCTGGCTCCTGATTAATGGGTCGAGGCCGCTGGTAGGCTCGTCCATGATTAAAAGCTCCGCTTTATGTGAAAGTGCCAGCGCCAAGGAATACTTTACTTTCATTCCCTTAGAAAGCAATTTAATTTTTTGCTTTGGATGCAGCTCAAATCTGTCCAGATATTCCCGAAACTCTGCCTCACTCCAGCGGGTGTAAGATGGCGCAATGATATCTTTCATTTCAGCCAGGGAAAGGTCTTCGTAAAAGCTCTCCGCATCTAAAACTACACCAATTCGGTCTTTGATCTGTCGTTCATTCTTATCAAAATCCAGTCCAAAAAACTGTATCTGACCGGAATCCCGTGCACTAAGACCCAGAATAGAACGGATCACGGTTGTCTTTCCCGCTCCATTCACACCGATGAAGCCAGTAATGCATCCTTCCGGCATGAAAAATGCGACATCACGTATTGAAAAACCTCCTATATAGGACTTGTTCAACATTCTGACATCTAAAATAGAATCCATTTCAGTCCTCCTCGTATAAAATGTCCATCATCGCATTCAGTTCTTCTTTACTGATACTCAATGATTTCGCCGTCTGTATCATATCCTGCATTTTCTGCTCTACAAGCCGCCGTTTTGAATCTCGCAGGAGTTCAATATTGCTTGCTGACACGAATGTGCCAATGCCGACCTGGCATACAATAAACCCTTCCCTTTCCAGATCTTCATATACCCGCCGTATAGTCAGCACACTGACCTTTAAATCATTGGCAAAGGAGCGGATTGATGGGAGGGAATCACCTTCCTTCAATTCTTCCAGCAATATTGCATCCTTTATCTGGTCTTCAATCTGTTGATAAAGAGGACTGTCCGATGTGTTGGATATTATAATCTTCACTGTTAATTTCTCCTGATTCTATATTGTGCGGTTTAGATATACACAATATAATCTAATAGCACACATTTGTCAATATTTAAAATTTATTTTCTGGTGTTACACGGCAGTAACACAAAAACTCTCCAATATAGTAGCTGCCAATGTAGCAGTACTAATACCGGGGCCGACCAATCATTCAGATATGAAACACAAACCACACTATATTTCAAGGTAATAGCGGACAACTTCTCATACATAAACTGAAATACCAGGGGGTGCCTGTTATGGCAAGAAAAAGTGCTGAAATCCATGTGGTTGTTCATTATCCCAAAACAGAAGCCGGAAAAAAAGAACTGGCAAAACGTGTTGCCAACATCCATGCAGAAACCGTCAGCCAGCGCATAAAGAAGCTGAATTGTCCTTCCGCTCAAAAAGAGCTTCTGCTCGACGCAGTGATTGAAGCTGCTGCGAATAGAAAGACAGGCGGGCAAGCCCGTTAAAAATGACTTGTTCACCTGTCTGCTTTTACCTGTTTTTTTCAGTTCAATCAGAAGTTGTCTTCGATAGCGGTAATAAATTCCTGTCGGATTTCCTCATTTGGAATGCGTACCGTCTTTGTATTCCTGTCATATGCCAGGTATCCCAGATGGATAAGCAAAGTAAAAACATCATCCCTGTTTTTCAGAATGCTCATGTCGTTTTGAAATTTCCGTATATTGACAGGAACATCCTGTCCGCTCAGCATACTTTTCAGAGCACTCTGAATTCCGTCAAAGTCTTCTTCTATATAAGATTTCAGAGACTCATATGTTTCCGTATTCGTCCAATACGTATCGTAATTACGCATGGAGATTGCCTCCATGACAGAATTCGGATTATAAACAGATCCGCTGTCATCAAACGAATATCCATCATACCAGCGTTTCATATCCTCATAATTCAACTCATGTTCTTTACAGAGAGCCTTCACTTCATCTTCTGTAAAACCTACATAACAGGCCAGATTCCCTGGGTTGACCATAGTAAGCTCCAGAACATCGGTCAGGGCCGACTGTTTTCCATATTTTTTGATTGGAAGAATGCCAGTCATATATGCCACAGCAATAGCCCTGCTGGTCACAGGACTTTTGAATAAGCCCCGAAGCAGATTCAAATACTGCTCTTTCACAAGACCATTATCAGCTGCTTCTCGAAAAATCGCATCCCACTCGTCAATCAGAAAAACGAACTGCCGCCCTGTAGACTCCGCGATCTGAAAAAGCGCAGTCGGAAGGTCTGTCCCGCCTTTTACCTGCGGATAATCACTGGCAAGTTCTTCGATCACCTGGCTCTGCATCAGCAGCACAATCTGGTCTATGCTTTTACCCTGACTGAGAAGCTGCGATATGAACCAGGTAATATCTATATAGATAACATGATACTGATTGAGATGCGTCTTATAAGAGCCATCCCCGGCAATTTTTAAGTCCTTAAACAATTCTCCGGAATCACAGCTGTAATCATAATAAGCGCAAAGCATCTTTACCGCATAGGATTTTCCAAATCTCCTCGCACGGGTGAAGCATATGAACTTTTTGGGACATTGATCCGGCTGTTCACAAAAGAAATCATGCCGGACTTGTCCACATACTCCGCTTTCCGGATTTGTCTGAAAGCTTCTTTTCCCGGACTATAATACAATCCCATTTCCTCCATCTCCTGCGTTTTAACATACATTCGCTCCGACAGCATCCCCGCTGTGTTCATCCGTTGTATTAATCCATAGTGTAACAGATTTTTCCAGCCTTGTCATTGATTTATTGATCGAACAAGCCTGTTTTTTTCTTGTCTCGTTTGCTGCGCATCAAAAGTTTTGGTCTGGTTCAAATTGAACCAGACCATTTTTCTATAGCATTCCTATAGCGCACACTTTCGTCCTTTGTCCGGCACATCAGGTAATTATTATCCGAAAACTGAGCAAAAATCCGCCATCTGTCTTCTCTGACTGCTTCTTTCTCACTCGAAAACGCGTTGGCGAGCGGATAGGTTTTTCAATGCACCGCGCCGCGTACGTCCCGAGCCTTGAATTTTTCTCACTGTCAAAGGTCATCACCGCCTTGATGAGTCCGATGATCCCAATTGATACCAGATCGTCCGGATCCAGCTCGGGCGACTGGTATTTTTTCGCCACGTGCGCCACCAGCCTCAGATTGTGCTCGACCAGCAGATTTCTGGCTTCCATGTCCCCCTTCTGACAGCGCGCAAGAAACTCCTTCTCTTCTTCCGGAGATAACGGCTTTTTAAATGTTTTCAAAAAAGCACCTCAGATCAGAAAAACTGCGGTTTTTCTTTATTCTATGAGCGAAATTGTCCAAAAGTGCTTTTCCAACCAGAAATACCAAAACAGTGACTCTGCATTTGGATCATTGTACTGCGCACAGTCCGATTTATGCATCCCGTGTATCAGTATCATTGAACGTATACTCGTTACCGGGCAGGATGGCGTTTAATGCAACACCGGCAATTGCCGCGATGGCAAGCGCGGTAAGCGTGATGTCCGTACCAAATACGGAAAAGGTCAGGCCATCCGAGAAGCCAAGGCCGCAGACCAGAATGACAGCTGCGATAATCAGATTCCTGGAGCTGGTGAAATCCACCTTATTTTCCACAATATTGCGGACACCAACCGCGGAAATCATTCCATACAGAATAAAACTGATGCCGCCGACGATTGCATCCGGCATGGAGCCGATGAACTCAGCTACTTTTGGAAAGAAGCTTAAAACAATGGCAAAAATCGCAGCCAGTCGCGGCACTTTCGGATCATAGACATGGCTCAATTCCAATACGCCGGTATTTTCACCATAGGTCGTATTTGCCGGTCCGCCTAACATGGCAGACAACGCAGTCGCCAGGCCGTCACCTGCTAATGTGCGGTGCAGGCCGGGGTCTTCAATGAAATTTTTACCGACCGTCGCGGAAATAGCACTGTCATCTCCGATGTGTTCCATCATGGTCGCGATGGCAATGGGAGCCATGACCAGAATGGAAGTAATATCAAATTTACAGAGCCAGAAAGGCGGAAAACCGACGATGCCTGCGGATGCAGCTGCTGAAAAATCAAGGATAGACGAACCATCCGCATTGGTCATGCCAGCTGCATGAAAGATCAGCGCACAGATATAGGAAATGACAACACCGAGCAGGATAGGAATGATTTTGAGCATTCCCTTTCCCCAAATGTTGCAGATCACAACTACCGCGAAAGCAATGAGGGCCAGCGGCCAGTTCATGGATGCATTGGAAATTGCAGAAGGCGCAAGGCTCAGGCCGATGCAGATAATGATTGGACCGGTTACAACCGGCGGCAGGAAATGCATCATACGCCGGATTCCGACCAACTTTACGATCAGTGCAAGAACCAGGTACAGAAATCCGGCAACAACCACGCCCCCGCATGCATAGGGAAGCTTTTCTGCCATCGACATATTAGTGTAGATACCGCCATCTAAGCTGGCAACCGTATAATATCCGCCCAGGAAAGCAAAGGACGATCCCAGGAAAGCAGGAACCTTGAATCTGGTACAGAAGTGGAAAAACAATGTACCCAGACCAACGCAGAATAAAGTGACCTGAATAGACAGGCCGTCTCCTTCAAAATAACCATCTACAAGAATCGGGACAAGAATCGTTGCGCCAAACATGGCAAACATGTGCTGCAGTCCCAGCAGAAGCATTTTGGGGATGCCCAGTGTCGAGGCATCATAAATAGCGTTCTGTTGTTTGTTCATGGATGCATCCTCTCTCGGACAGTTTATCGCTTTGCTGGACACATTTTAGCTAAAAAGATAGAAATTGTCAATACAAATGAAGGTCGGTAAATGCTTCTTTCCTTTAACTTTCTTATGAGTTCTTTTTAGGCTCTTATGACATACAAAATACACCATCCGGCGGATGGTATATTTTAATTTCAGTTATTTTTTTGTAATTTCAGTCCACCTATACAACTGCCTCGACCAGCGTCCTGTCTCCAATCACGATTTCTTTCACACCGATCTGCTTTTTTTGGTTGAAGTTAAAGCTTAACATATAGCCTTTCTGCAGATGATAATGATCCAGATATTCCAGGAGCTGCTTTTCACCGCGCTCATTATAAGCGTTCCCATGATAAATCTTCATTTCGATGATATACCGCGTCCCAAGATAATCAACGATCAGATCCGTTCGTTCCAGATTTCTTGTGCGCGACTCTACATAATAATTGCCGGTTCCATTGATAATCGGTTTCAGGAACAGCATAAAATAACGTCTGCCGTCCTCTTCTACAAACTTCTGCTTCTGATCGCCATAGATGTCGTCAAAATACTCTGTAAACTTTTGCAAGATTTGCTTCATATCCAGGAATCCGTTCTGAATAAACTGGCTCTTATCCCGACTGGCCAGGCGGAACATTTCTCCTCCCTGCTCCTTGGGCAGTGTCAAAAAATAATTATACAGGCGCGTCTCAAATATGCGGTTCGCGATCTGCATGGTTCCATTCTCTTCTTTCACAAAGCCAAACATATGAAGCAGATCAATCACCGGATTATCCGCATTGTAGGCAATTGGCTGTCCCTGAAACAATAACAGATGAATCTGTTTTTTCATCTCCGGGTAATCATTCAGCTTTCCAAACAAAGAATCAAACAGAGAATTCTTTTCAGAAAGTAAAATACTGACCGCCTCCCGGATTCCTTCCAGCGTCCATACGCACTGGTCGTGATGGAAGTCTTCTCTGTCTGAAAGCTTCTCGTCCATAATTTTACAGAGACGCGAAACCAAAAACGGATACCCGGAAGTATAGTCAAAAATCAATTCCGAAATCCCCTTCGTATCCATACCAGTATGATAGTCAGCTTCGTACTGTTCCAATAATCCCTGAATATCAATCGCTGAAAAACTCATAGCCACATTAAACTCAGCAGCAATATTCCAGGGGCTGTTCAGCTTATGCTCTTCTTCTGGCCGAATTTTCATTTTCAGATTTCTCAGATCATACAATCCGGCAAGTATGACAGACTGAAAGGTGGGCAGGACATCCCGGTCCAGGTAATACGCTCTCAGCTGCGCAAGGAAGTCAAGAAAGACCTGATTATTTGACGCAGTATCTACTTCATCTATAATAAGAACAACCGGTTTCTCTGATATTTCACACCATTCGCTGAAGCTGTCAAACATCTCAGCAAGTTTAAACTTCTGTTTTGCAGCGGTTTCACCTGTCTCCCCGGCATATTTTTTCAGTACCTCGACGATTTTGTCCGGTATCCCACTCATGCGTCTGGTTACTCTTCGAATTTCGCGCGCCAGACCGTTTACAAAATCTGCTTCACTGGCATAATCCGCAGCGCTCAGCCTCTGAAAATCCAGGCTGACGACTGTATAATCCTTTTTAAGAAATGCCGAAAGAGCCCGCAATGTGGTCGTCTTTCCATATTGTCTCGCCCGATTTATAGAAAAGTAATCGCCTGCGTCCACCATTTCGCGAATCTTTTTCAGCCTCGGATTCAGGTCAACCATATAATGTCTGGCAGGATTGCATGCACCAGTCACATTAAAAAACTTTCCCATGCGTTCACCTCCAAAGGAGTCCATGTATAAAAGCCATGTCGACTACTACAGTTTCAGATCACGTGTTCCTTTGAGGAACAGTATAAAAGAAGTTTGTCAAAATGACAACCTGTTTTTATTAAGCCTGGCTTTCAAAATAATTGGTCAATACCTTCAACAGATACGAAAAAGTCCATTAAAAATTGCTACACGATGAGATATATCCCATACGAAGTGCAGGATATCGTCCTGGAGAAGGATTTTCCCTGTACTATTTACGTTATCATTCGTACTTCACAGGAAGTGCGAGATACTGTCCAAAACAGTTACAATAGTATTAAAGACGCTCATACCAGGTGCCGATGTACTCATTGATTTCTGCAAAGCCAACAACACATGCGCCATTGTAGAGTCCTACAGGAACAGCATCCGTAAAGCCATAAATTTTAGGAATATCGTCTTTCTCAAAGCAGTATACGACTACTTTTTTCTGCTCCGGATACACAAGCCAATATTCCCGCACACCTGCCCTTTCATATTTGGAACGTTTCAAATGCCCGTCCTTCACCGATGAAGAGCGGGAAACAATCTCTACCGCAAGATCCGGCGCACCATACAGCCTGCCATGCCGAATCTTGTCCGGATCGCAGAGAATCATCACATCTGGCTGCACCATGGTTCTGTCATCACAGTCCAGCTGCACATCAAGCGGTGCGACCAACGGGCGGCAGTCGCCATGGTTTTTCCTGATGTATTCCGAAAAGCAGCGCCAGATCTCCGTGGCAAGCATCTGATGGATGTGGGTCGGCGCCGCCATGTCATAAAACACGCCGTCAATCAGCTCCACGCGGCGGTCTTCCGGCAGTGCCAGATAGTCCTCTACCGTATACGAATGCGCGTCTGAAGCATAAGCGAAGGATGCCTCGCGCACGCAGTCTTGCCGGGAGATATCCGAATTGCCTCCACCAAAATCATAAGTAAACTTTTCTGCCGCCGGCTGCCGCTCACCCTCGAAAACTCTTTGCAGTGCCTGCAGGGTAGTATAGCGCGGAGACTTTGTGATGCCCCCCAGCACCTTCTGTACCGTTCCAACCGGAAGATCAGCCAGCCTCGCAATCTGTTCATAGGTATATCCGCATTCGTTCTTTTTCTTTCTCATTTCTTCTATCGTCATGGCAATTATCTTCTTTCTGTAATTACCCATATTTTATCAAACATTTATCCATTTGTCAATTGGTTTTTGTTGTCTGTAATCCATTATTTATCCACAATAAATCCATTTTTATCCATAACAGCTTATTGTATCCAGATCATCTTATTCTAAACCCTTCATTCAAAAATTAAAATCAGAGTCAAAAAATATTTTGGGAAAATATGTCGCTTTTTTATCTGCCAAACGTTTATATAATGTGACCAGAAGAAATTTGCGGCACTTCCACCGGGAAATTTCGATGGTCAACGAGCAACGCAGCTGCGAGCAGGAAAGCAAATATTTTCACAGTCCATATCGTAGAAAGGAGACCTGGCAAAATGAATCCCGTTCTCGCAGTAGTTTTAGCAGCGGCATTGGTGGTTCTATCCGGCCTTTCCGTTTATGCCGGTCAGTCTGGAAACGGAATGTGGGCATTTTACAGAGCATCTTCCACTTATCTTGGCAGGTTTGACTTCAATCTTCCGGAAAAGCTGGCAGCTGCTTCTATGAGTGAAGAAACTCAGTGGTTGAAAATAGTTCCTCATGGAGTTTCCTGGAAGGGTGCATTATCAAATCCATTATATACAGTTGCAAGCGTAGAATACTCTCTGGATAATGCGGAAGCATACTGCGATGTGAGCGTTGGGTCGGCAAAGACAGCATACTGGAAATCCTGTTTATGATTTTGCAATTCTCAATTTCACCATCAATGCTTCCTGAAGCACTTGAGAGAAGTTAATACTTGCCGCCATTGCCTCTTCATTCAGCCATTCAGGAATGCTCAGCGTTTTCTTTACTGCCTTACTGTTATGCTTTCTGTTGTATTCGTCCAAATCAAACTGGACAAGCACAACCGTACCATCTCCTGTAATGTCTTCCACCTTTGACACTTCCGGTATGATGTCTTTTTCCTTCATGCGCTCTGTCAATGCCAGTCCTAAAGCTTCTACAGCCATACTGTAAGCTTCTTCCATATCATCGCCTTCTGTTATGCATTCAGGAATATCAGGAAACGTCACCCAATATCCTCCCTCTTCCGCTGCATGAAATAAAGCCGGATAAAAAAGTTTTTTCATTGTCCTGTTCTCTCCTTCTATTTTGCAGAGCCTATTTCAGCCCAGCCTGTTTTAAAATATCTTGCTCCGTTCCCTTCTTCATCTCTTTGTTATGCATCGGAACAATGACTTGTTTGCCAGTTGCCGGATTTCTCAGCTTTACATGTGAACCGTTTTGACTTATCGTGATAAAGCCATTTTTCTTTAGTAGCGTTACCATTTCAGCTGGCTTCATCGGCATTTAGTTATCCCCTCTTATTAAAATTTATGTCATTATAATACGTAATATTACGTAAGTCAATTATAATTTGTTTTTCTTTCTCATAAAGCAAGAACAACTATACCAGAAACAAATAGATGTTTTTCAATAAAGAAACAGTTGCAAAAGAATCCCATAGATTTTATACTGTACGTATTGAGATACATACGTCTTCTGTACTAACAAACAGCCTTCAAAAGAAAAGTCAAGAGAAAGGAAGCCCGGCATGAATGAAATCATTATACAGCTGAATTTCCCGTTTTGTTTTAAGCATTGCTCCTTTTGCCCGCAATCCGTGTGCAAATACAGCCCGCAGCTCATGCGCACCTATGTGGATGCCATGGTGCGGGAAATCCAGTCAGCCGCTGCAGATATGGACGACTATGAAGTGACGGCGGTTTCGATCGAAGGCGGCAGTCCGGTGCTGGCCGAGCCATCCGGTTTGCAGAAGGTGCTGCGGACGCTGCGGAAAAATTTTCATCTGGCGGAGGATGTGCAGATTTCCTTACAGACCATGCCGGGCGACTACTCCCGCGCGCTGATGCAGAAATTGCCTGAGTGCGGCGTCAATCACTGGATTTTCGGGGTGCAGACGGCGGATTTAAAGGAACACCTTCTGCTGGAGCGTCCTTACAGCTATGAAGCGCTCTCGATGGTGGATGTCGCCCTCAAGACCTTTGATGTGCATGATCGAAGCTTTGAGCTTCTGTATGGGATCCCCGGGCAGACGGAGCATACCTGGGAGCATTCCCTGCTCTCGGTTCTTTCCTATGAGCCGGAGCACCTGACCTTGTATCCGCTGCATCTGTACAAGGAGACTTCCCTGTACCGCAAGTGGCACGAGGGGAATCTGAATGTATACACAGCCCAGGAGAAGGCCACTTTTTATCAGCAGGCAAGGACTCGCCTGAACGAGCTGGGTTATCATCAATACACAATTTACGATTTTGCAAAACCCGGATGCGAAAATCAGTACCGCGTGAAAGAGCTCGCGGGCACCGAGCGGCTGGGGATCGGATACAAAGCAGAAAGCTTTCTTGACGGAGTTTCCTATAAAAATGGTCACAGCCTCCAGCAGTATCTGGATCATTCGGATGACCTTTCCGTCATCGCGAATCAGGTCACACGACTGGACGATGAAAGTCTGATGTACAAAGAAATGCGCTCCGCGCTCGTTAGCCTGACTGGAATAGACCTGTCAGCAATTCGGGGAAAATATGGCGAAGCTCTTGCCGAAAAAGCCGGAGAAGCACTGCAGCAGATGGAGGCGAAGAAGGATATCAGTCAGCACGAAGGAAAATGCCTGCTGACGGATACTGGAATTGCTGAGTTTGTAATCGGATAGGGGGAGTTCTCTCACCCTATCCGCCTGCGCCGGCCGCGTGTGGCGTAAGCCACAAAACACCTTACGCGGCCGTGTGCATAATCGGATAGGGGAACGTCCTTCTCCCCTATCCGCCTGCGCCGGCCGCGTGTGGCGTAAGCCACAAAACACCTTACGCGGCCGTGTGCATAATAAAAAGGGGATGTCTTTCCGACATCCCTTTTCGTATGCGCAGGAAAACCTCCCGCCCAATCTCGTTACTTTTGCGGCTGATTATGATGCCGTCCATAGCCAAAGACAGCATCGCAACCCTTTATGGCATACATCGTAGGATTACTCTATTCTCAAAGCTCCCCGTTCAGGAATTTCTCTACGGATTTCCCGCACTCACGACCCAGTGTGATGGTGGTGCCAAGGCTGACGCCCGGTGTCGGGGTGAAATACTCGGTTCCGAAACGTCCGCTTGCGCAGTTGCCTGACGCGAACAGACCCGTGATCGGCTTGTAGTAATCATTGAGGACCTGCTGCTCCGCGTTGATAACCAGACCGCCGCAGGTGCACATCATCCAGCCAATATCCGGCACCTTGATGTCGCAGTAGAACGGGCCTTCCTTTATCGGGAACATCAGCTCGCTCTCACGGCCGAAATCTTCATCCGAGCCTGCCTCGCAGAGCTCGTTGTAGCGCTCGATGGAAGCCTTAATGTTCGCTTTCACCGTTTCATCAGAGCAAACCAGGTCGAGCAGCTCGTCCAGTGTCTCCGCTCCGTAACGGGTATAGGTGGCGCTCAGGTCGTTGCCCTGTACACCCTCGCTGCCGGCAGCCAGCGCGTTTGCCAGCTCCTCTTCCACGCCTGCAAGCGTATCCTCATCCGCATAGGTTGACCCATGAGACGGAACAGAATATGCCAGATAATCAATCAGCTTTGAATCATAGAACGCATAGAAGCTGCGCTGCATCTGCAGTGCCGGGCGGCCGCGGAACTCGATCGGTCCCCAGTACTCATTGCAGTAGCGCTTTCCGTCTGCATCCAGCCATAAGCCCTGCGGATAGCCCGGATGATAATGCTTGCCGTTCATGGTCGGGATGCCAAGGGAATCCAGCTTACCGCCAACCCAGTAGCCCATCTGGATGCCGCGCCCGTCGGAATCCATCAGTACGGAGAAAGACTCGTCCGGCGTCAGGCAGCCGCCGAGGTCCGTCAGCAGATCCTGCTGCATCTGAGAGTTCGCGCCGAAGCCTCCGGTTGCCAGAATGACTGCCTTGCAGTTGAATTTGATGTAATCTCCGTCCGCGTTGGTCGCGATCAGACCCACAACCGCGTCATCCTCCATCACCAGCTGCTGCGCCTCTGTGGAGAACATAAACGTCGCGCCGTCTTCAATCGCCTTCTCGCGGTTCTTCTGATGAATGTAGGTCTGGTTGCACTCAGAGCTGTAGAAGCTGCAGGTGCTCGGCCAGAACTTGTACGCGCCGATGGAAGACATCTGATGCTCTGTCGGCGGATAAAATGCCGTTGTCATGTAGGACAGATCCTCCTCGGAAAGTACAGAGAGATACTCGTCCATGGCCTCACCGGAATTCTGGCAGAATTTCATCATCAGACCCGGATTTGCCTGGTAGCCGGAGTTCACCATCCAGTTGTTGTAATACTCGATCGGGTCGATTTCCGGAACGCCCAGATCCAACAGTACCGATGCATTCGGTGTGCCGGCCTCATTGCCCATCGCCTGATAGCTGTCCTCGGACTGAGACTCGATCAGAGTCACGCTGATCCCCTGCGCAGCCAGATAACGGCAGGCGTTCAGTCCCGCATATCCGTGTCCGACTACCACGACGTCCGCGTCATAGGTCTCGACGATCTCACTGTCATCCACCGCGTCCGGAGCGTCCTTCCAGGAGCCGGACTGGGCTTCCTCGCTCGTCGCGTCAAGCGCCTCCGCAACTCCCATCGCCTGCGCGATGCAGTTTGCCGCCGCTTCCTTTACCGCGTCTGAGGTAACGGTCGCGCCGCTGACACCGTCGATGTCTGCGGACTGCGCCTCCATCAGGGCCTCTTGCAACGTATCCCCGTACAGCTGCCCAATGGTCTCGGTCTCATTGGAAACATCCACCACAACCTCCGTGATGCTAGTCTCGTCAAATGTCATCGTGACCGTGACCGCGCCGATTCCCATCGCCGTAGCTGTGTAGGTACCCGGTGTGTAAATCGCATCGCCGCTGCTCTCCTCCGCGTGCACCAGGCCGCTGAACATCCCCGCCACGGCGAAGGATACTGCTCCGGCTGTCGCACCGCGCAGAAAATCACGTCTTGAAATCGTTTTTTCTGATTTCTTCATAAAAATCTCCTTTCCCCATTTGGGTATATTTGTTATAATCATATCATAAACCATCAAAAAACAGATGAAAATCCGACAACTGGACCCGAAACCGGGACAACTGGATTTTCAAAATGACTTTTCTTACAGCGGATAATTTTGTCACAGTGAGCAGCGCTTTACGGGCATTCTGGATAAAACATCACAGGGAGATACTTGAATGATGCGCATAGCGATTGTAGAGGACGAGGCGGCGGAGCGCGACCGCCTGAAGGAATATGGGGACAGCTATTTTCAGAAAAAAGGAATGGAAACAGAATATTTTTTCTTTGAGGATGAAATGTATTTTCTGGAAAAATACCCGAAAAAGCTGGATCTGATTTTTCTCGACATTGAGATGAAATACGTGGACGGTCTGCGGACGGCCCGGGCTTTGCGCCAGTTCGACGAGCAGGTACAGCTTCTGTTTGTCACACGCATGATCCAGTACGCGCTGGAAGGATACTCTGTAGACGCCGCGGATTTTCTCGTAAAACCGATCCGCTACCCGGTCTTCTGCTCCTGCCTCGACCGGGTCATCCGTAAAATTGAGACCAATACGCCCCGTTTCCTGACAGTCAGCCACGGTCGCGACGAGGTCTGCTGCCCCATCCAGCAGGTAACCTATATTGAAGCGCTTCACAAGCAGACGATTCTTCACCGGAAAAATCAGGAACCCATCGTTTCTTCCGAGACACTTGCCTCTATTGAGGATAAGCTGGCTAAAGAGCCATTTTTCCGCTGCCACAAATCCTGCCTGGTCAATCTGAACCATATCCAGAATATCAGTCCTACGGATGTGACCGTAGACGGGCAGAAGCTGCCGGTCAGCAAATACCGCAAAAAAGAATTTATGCAAACGCTTACAAACTACCGTGGACGCATGCTGTAAGGCAAGAGTGTATCCGGTTCTGTCTCCTTATGTTTGTCAGGGATCATATGATTCGAGCGACAAAAGGGCATGCAGAGCTATCCGGATGAGAAGGGAAACAATCATGATTCATGATTATATGGTTCAGGCCGCCGCTCTTTTCAGGAGCCATCCGTCAATAAACATTCTGCAATGCCTGACAGAATTAGTCTGCTTTCTTCTCTATATCCGTGCGATCCCTTCCCGGAATATCAGCCGGGTAAAAAGAGAAGCCGCTCATGCCGTTTTTTTTGCTGCCATCATCGCTCTCCACCTGCGAAACCACATGATTGCCATTTATTTCCCGGTATATATGCTCCTGTGTATTGCTTTTGTCTGGCTGATCTGCAATATCTCCCTGTCCAAGGCAATCTTCCGGGTCTGTCCTTTCGGACTCGGCATGGAGTTCTGCCGTCTGCTCTGCAGGGATGGCTGCCTGACACTTTTGCTGACAAAATTTTCATCTGCAATTTCTGATGTGGTTTCTATCTGCCTATGTTCCATTCTCTATTTTGTTCTTCTGGTTCCAAGCACCATCTGGATGCAAAAAGAGACCAAAAACTTTGAAAAGCTGAATATTACCGCGGGGCAGATGGTCGGCTTTGTGTTTCCGCTAGCGCTGTATGTTGCTGTCCGCCAGTCCGTATTTGCCTGGCTTGCCACGCTCACCTGGCCGCAGTGGCTGCAGCTGGAATTCCTGCAGCTGGCCATTCTCATCTGCTCCGAATTTGAAATCATCTCCGCCGGCCGGATAGCGACTGCCCAGATCGAACGCAGCGAATTATTGGAAAAACAGATACTCATGGAAAAAAAGCAGCAGCAATATACTGCCCAGGTAGCGTCCATTGACGCCGTCAACCGCAGATATCACGATCTGAAGCATTATCTTACCGCAGTGGAAACGATGAACACCAGAGAGCTAAATGCTTCCGTCCTGGCGATGCGTCAGGAAATCGAAGCCTACGAATGCATGCAGAAAACCGGCAGCCGCACGCTGGATATTCTGCTTTCCGAGCGGATGTGTGAATGTCAGAAAAAAGGCATCCGGCTGATTCCCTACATTGACGCGCGGCAGATTGATTTCATCCATGTGACCGATCTGTGTGTCATCTTCGGAAATGCCATGGATAACGCGATCGAAGCAACCGAAAAGCTGGAATATGTAAACATGAAAGAAATCAGCATCAAAATCGGCGTCTCAGAGGAGCTCCTGATTATGCGTTTTCACAATTATTATGACGGGAGCCTGCGGTATGACGGTCAGACGCTGCTGACCTCAAAAGCCGACAGCGGCTCTCATGGATATGGCCTGGAAAGCATCCGGGAGGCTGCGGCAAAATATAGCGGAACCGTTGCCTATGACGCTGAAGGAAATGAATTTTCCCTCAACATTCTGATTCCGATTGTAAAATGAGCAGGCCGCATGGAAAACACGTGGATTTTATACACACCCTGGCCGGGTACCATTCCCGAACAGCGTCGAGGCTTTTTGAGTTTGCGATTCGCGTATCAGGCGGTGCAAGGTGGGTATATAATTCCGCGACAGCTCTTTAGATGTTACAAAAGCAGGAGTCCCCTGTCATGGCACCTGACGCCAGGGGGCTTGAAGCCTTCTCAAGTGCCGCAATCACCGCCGGGAGATCCCGGACCTCCGGGCAGATGGCAGCCGCACCGGCCTCCTCCAGTTCCTCCCGCGATCCATATCCGTATAATACGCCGATACAAAGAAGACCGTTCTCCCTGGCTCCTTCTACATCGTGCGAGCGGTCTCCCACCATGAGAATATTTTCTGCTGTCCCCATCTGTCGGAGTGCGTATGCGATTACCTGATCTTTCCTGTTTCGGCTCTCATCCATCGTCGCTCCGGCAATCAGGTCAAAATAGCTGTCCAGCTGAAAATAAGCGAGAATTTTTTTTGCGCTTGTCTCCGGTTTTGACGTCGCGACAATCAGCCTCCTGCCCTGCGCACGCAGACTCTCCAGAACCTCCGGGATCCCTTCGTAGACCAGATTCTCCTTCCATCCACGCTCCAGGTAATATTCCCGGTAATCATCCACCATATGGAGAGACTGCTCCCTTGTCATTCCGTAATATTTCTGAAAGGAATCTGTCAGCGGAGGCCCGACAAAGGCCCACAGCTTTTCGCGGTCCGTCTCGTCAATCCCATTCTTTTTCAGCGCGTAGAGGACGGAATTAATAATCCCCCTGCCTGACTCTGTCAATGTTCCATCCAGATCAAATAACAGATACTTGTAGTGTTTCATAACTGCCTGTCTCCTGTCCCTTCATTTTATGTCCGTATTCGCGCAGCGAGCATGGACGCAGGCAATGTTCCGATTTTCGCAGAAAATCGAGAATGGTACCGCGCCAATCGCGAAGCGATTTTTTAATGCGCGGCTTCCATTTTATCATATGTCCGTACCCTTAACAACCCAAAAATCAGTAACTTCCCTGTCGGCGCTCCTTACATTTTTTTAAAAAAAGGGGTGTTATAATCTGCATCTTTCCTGTATAATAGAGCAGTATTTTTGAAGTCAGGCAGGGGGCGTGCCGGCACCCCTGTCCGCCTGCGCCAGGCGGGTGCGGCGTTTATCATACTTCACCATTTTACATTTCAAGGAGACTGTTTATTTTATGAAAAGCTATCTGATTGTATTTTTAATTTCCATGGTTCCCCTCATTGAGCTGCGCGGGGCAATCCCTTACGGCGTCCTCTTTGGTCTTCCGACCGTTCCGACCTACATCGTGGCGATTATCGGAAATATGATCCCGGTTCCCATCATTTATCTCTTCGCACGGAGGGTGCTCATCTGGGGGCAGGATAAACCATTCATCGGAAAGATTTTTACCTTCTTTCTGGAAAAAGGCGAGCGGGGCGGCCAGAAGCTGCAGGCGAAGGCCGGCAGAGGGCTGTTTGTCGCACTTTTGCTCTTTGTAGGGATCCCCTTTCCTGGTACCGGAGCCTGGACCGGCACGCTCGCGGCCAGCATCCTGAAGATGGATTTTAAGTCTACGACGGCCGCCGTCATGCTCGGCGTATTGCTTGCGGGCGTCATCATGGGGCTTGCGAGCAATGGGCTGCTCGGCGCGTTTGGCCTGTTTTTTGGATAAAACGCGACTATTCCGTTCCTTCTCAGTTACGATAAGCCTTATGGGAGAAATACATGTCATCTGACAATATTACATTAATCGGCATGCCGGGCGCCGGTAAAAGCACGGTTGGGATCGTCCTCGCGAAAGTGCTGGGATATGATTTTATTGACTCTGATCTTCTGATTCAGAAATCGGAAGGGATGCTGCTCTGGCAGATTATCGAGTCGCGCGGCATCGACGGCTTCCATGAGGCCGAGGAGCGCGTCAATGCCGGGATTGATGTCTCGCAAAGCGTCATCGCGACCGGAGGCAGTGTGATCTACGGTGACCGCGCGATGTCGCATCTGAAATCAATCGGAAAAGTCGTGTACCTGAAGATCGGCTGCGAAGAGCTCACGCAGAGGCTTGGCGATCTGGCAAAACGCGGCGTCACCATAAAGCCGGGGCAGACACTGGGCGACCTTTACGCGGAGCGCGTTCCTCTCTATGAAAAATATGCAGATATCACGGTGAATATTTCGCACATCGGCATAGCGGAAGCCGCGGAAAAGGTCCGGCTGCAGGTAATCCGTGAGACCCGCCTGCAGCGCTCCCGTGATCCGTGGCACCTGCCCACAGCGCTCCCGTGATCCGTGGCACCTGCCCACAGCGCTCCCGTGATCCGTGGCACCTGCCCACAGCGCTCCCGGAAAGACGACTGATATCATTCCGGGGATCCGCCAGCGTCCGGCACCGGGAACCTGCAGCTTGTGGACATCCCCCTGACATCCCCCTATCTGCAGAGCCTCTTACAGAGCCTCCAGCCCCTTTCTCAGCCGTTCCATGCCTTCGAGCACCAGGGCGTTCGGGCAGGCGACATTCATGCGGAGGAAGGCTGCTCCATTTCCGCCATACTGGCTGCCCGATGAAAGATACAGTCCCGTTTTTTCCCGGATGAAACCGGCCAGGTCACCTCTTTCACAGCCGGACAGGTTCATCGCGCCGCAGTCCAGCCACATCAGATAGGTTGCTTCTGATTCTACGACGCCAAGTCCGGGGATGTGCTCCGCCGCATAGGCTTTGACGGTCTCCTTGTTTTTCTGAATATAGTCACGCAGGGCGTCAAGCCAGGCGCCGCCCTCCGTAAAGGCCGCGATGGCGGCGTCCACTGCGAATGCGTTCGGCTCTGCCACCTCGTCCGTATTGAATCCCCGCCAGACCTTGTGGCGCAGGACGGTATTCGGCACGAACACAGCGGCCGTCTGCAGCCCGGCCAGGTTAAACGTCTTGGTCGGCGCGATACAGGTGACGCTGTTCTCCTGGCAGGCCTCGGACACAGAAGCAAAGGGGACGTAGCCTTTGCCCGGGCTGGTGAGGTCACAGTGGATCTCATCTGAAATGACGGTCACATGGTGCTTTTTACACAGTTCTCCGATCTCCGCCAGAGTCTGGCGGTCCCAGATATTTCCCGTAGGGTTCTGCGGATTGCACAGAATCATCAGGGTTGTCTGCGGATCCGCCAGCTTTTTCTCCAGATCCGCAAAATCAATGGAATAGGCCTTCCCGTCGTATTGCAGGGGGCTTTCCTGCACCTGCCGCCCATTGTTTATGATTGAGTTAAAAAAAACATTATAGACCGGCGTCTGCAGCAAAACCTTCTCCGCAGGCGTAGTCAGCTTCCGCACCATACTGGAGATCGCCGGGACGATACCCGTGCAGAAGATCAGAGAGTCCTCCGGGATCTGGAAATCGTGGCGGCTCTTCCACCAGCCGCTATACGCCCGGCGCCATTCGTCCGGGATATCCGTATAGCCGAAAATACCGTGCGCGGCTCTTTTCTCGATCGCCGCGCGGATCTGGGGCGCCGTCTCAAAGTCCATATCCGCCACCCACATGGGAAGCTCATGCTCTCCCACCTGCCATTTCAGGGAGCCGGTGTTCCTGCGGTCAATGATCGTATCAAAATCATAAGTCATCCTTTTATTCTCCTCCTGATTTTGTTGCATGTAAAATGTCCAAAACAGCGGAACCAGATTCCGCCATATTCTCCGTGCAGGCAGAGCGTTTTCCCTGTTATGCATCTGCCGTGCAGGCAGAATGCTTTCCCTGTCATGCATCTGCTTCGCAGGCAGAGTGCTTTCCTGTCATGCATCTGCCGCGCATGCTGTATGCTTTCCCTGTCATGCTTCTGCCGTGCAGGTGATCCTCGTCTTTTCCGGGTCAATCTTATCGCGCTCCAGGATCAGCTCCCCGATGGATTTCGCGCGGATCACGCCGCCGGACGGGTTCAGAACGCTGTCGATGTGGCTGTCGATCTCAGCGTCCACGGTCGAATACTCAAAAGCCAGCGTCGTGTTGAGCAGCCTGCAGTGCTTCATCACGAGATTATCAATGTAACACATCCCCTGCAGACTTTCCACCGTACAGTTGATAAGCGTCAGGTTTTTCGCATTCCAGCCCAGGTATTCGCCGGAAATGAATGTGTCATAGACGGTCACATTTTCGCTGTTCCAGAATGAATCCTTCGAGAGCAGGCGGGAATGCCGTATTTCCACATTCTCTGCACCGTCAAAGGAATAATTGCCGTAAAGCGTGAGATTGCGAACGTCCATGTTTTCACAGTTCATGGCAAAATAATCGCCTTTCGCCATCACCTGCTCCATCCGGACGTTCCTGCAGCTCCACAGCGTTTCTGCCGCGTTCGCAAAAGAAACATTCCGAAGCGTGACATCGCTGCAGCGCCTGAAATTTTTCGGTGCCTCTATCGCGGAATCCTCCACGGTAATGTGATCCGTGTACCAGACGCCGGCCCGCCCCATTTCAAACCAGGTACTGTTTCTGACCAGGATATTTTTCGCGTACCAGAGTGGGTATTTCCATTTAAACATGCAGCCGTCCAGATCTACATCGTGGCTTTCTTTTAAAGGAGACTCCCCGTCGTCAAAAATGGTGTCCTTTAACATCAAGTCATGTCCCTGAAAAAGAGCGCGTTCGCCTGTCAGAAGCTTCTGACATATCTCTGTTTTCTTTTCCATTTGCAGTATACCTCCCATAGTATAGCCGGGGCAGTTTTTCTGCTCCGGCTATACTATACCTCTTTTGGAGAAATCTGGCAATCAGAAAATCACCGCCGTTCCGCATCTGCCCGGCTGTCACCCGGCTGTTTCATACAAATCCCTGCTCTGGATCAGCACACCTTTTTCCTTTGCCCATCGCCGCACAAACTTTTGCGCCTCAATCGGGGCCTTTGTATTATTTACAGCTTTGAGCTGGACGAGCGTCGGCCTGCGCCGGGCGCTGATCCTACCAGGCTCTGTGCAGGACGGAAGGACTTCCATCGTGGCAAACGGCGTCTCCGGGTCTTCCCGGCGCCGCAAAAACAAAATATAGGTTTTCCCGCTCGCCACGGTCTCTGAGTAGATTTTCACGCAATGATGCAGATGATTGGATTCATTAATTAGATCCCATGCCGTAGTGGGGGTGAGCACCTTAAAAGCCTCTTCTTCCTCACAATCTGTGGACGGCCGGGCATGTTCCTCTTCTTCCTCACAATCTGCAGACGGCCGGGCATGCTCCTCTTCTTCCTCACAATCCGCAAAAGGCCGGGCATACTCCTCTTCTTCCTCATAATCCGTGGACAACCGGACATATTCCTCTTTTTGTACGGCCTTCATAAACCTCAGGCTCAGCATATCGTCCTTCTGAATATAATGCAGTCTGAGTGCACTATCATGCGCCCTGTTCAGCGCTTTCGGCCAGCGTCCCTCCGGATACTCCTGAATATCGAGGCAGATTTTTACATAGTCTCTGTAAAGTGCGTAATCTCCCGCGCCGGACCGGGCAGAAAGATAACGGAGCGTCTGCAGAATTTCCTTATCTGACCAGTCTGCAATACCAGCAATCGACTGCCAGCCCTGACTTTCTCCCGTATGACATACATCGCAGTAATACAGCATATCATTGTAAGCGACAGAGATCTGCTCCATCTGAAGAAGCTGCGGTTTTTTCGCGTATATCTGCACATATCTGGGCATCATACGGACAAGCTCCTTTTCCGGCTGATGCTGCAGTCGTTTCAGTACTTTCACAGGCAGGCCCAGGATCCCTCTGACATCCTTCCCATCCGCGTGAAACCAGGGCTGGGTGGAAATCTCGCTGTAGCAGCTGCAGATATTCCCCAGGCCTGCTTTCGAAAAAAGCTCCAGATATTTGTTATAATTGGGCGAAAGCAACGGAACCAGCGGATTTTTTCCGCCTCCTTTTTCATATTCCAGGAGCATGAAGGCCGGATATCTCTCATCAAAACGACGCAGAATTCCGTCAGAAGGATACTCCAGCACCTCCGGATCCTGTTTCCTTTTTTCTTTCTTTATCCAGTATTTCTGTTCCTCAGGCTCCAGGAATTTTGAGTCTCCCAGAAAAGTCAGATCCACGTGTGCTTTCCGGGACACCAGAAAATCCTTCGTCATAATAATTCTTATCGACGACCATCCAAGGTCAATCACCAGAAACATCTCGCCGTATTTTTCAAAGCTGGTGACGGCCACAATCGCTTCCTCTTTGTTTTCGCGGATAATATCGCGTACCGTTTCATCCAGGGGCATTTCAAGCTCTTTACTCACATCATAATTTTTCTGAAAAAAGCCCTTCTGACGATAAATATCCAGAAACATCCCAAAGCTGTAAAGATCCAGAATCTCAGGAAAATATTCGTGAATGACCTGTATTCCCCCATCCGGATGCAAGCTCGCCATATGCTGTCTGTCGATGAATTTTTTCATCCAGACGTCAACATTGTACTGCCCCTCTTCCTCAACCTTCCTTCCATCCCTGGAAAACGAGGCGTGGAAAATCTCCCGCCAGACGCTTCCGCAGAATTTATCCTCAAATCCGGGTCTGTTCTTCAGCATCAGCTGAAAAACCAGGAAGACCAGTTTTTCATCCTCAATCTGGAAAGAATATGCATAATAATTACCTTCATAGACGATCACTTCAATGTCATTGTCATTGTCAAAGTTGCAGGCAATCGCATGCTCTCTCCTGTTATATTCATCCTGCATTACGGCTTTTCCACACTTTGAGCAATAGAGGCGCCCCCATTTTTTGAGAAACATATGATGATGTGTATTTATCATTTCCATGCCTGATATCCTCCTTCTGCACATTTTTCGCAACGCAAAGATTCCACGCTTCCCTGACTGCCTTATTTCTCTCTATTCAGTTTTCAAAGTTCCTCCTCCTTCCAATCGGATAGGGGAACGCCCTTCTCCCCCTATCCAGAGTTCTCGATTTGCTTCGCAAATCGGAACATAGCCTGCGCGAGCCGGGTGCGGCTTTAGCCGCAAAACTCCTTGCTCGGCTCTGCGCATAAAAATAAGTGCCGGCAAAAATCCGGCACTTATGATACTATAATTTAAAAATTCTTGTTCAGGGGGGGGAAAAAACCAGCCCAGGTTCTTCTCAGATCGCGTCCAGCGCGTTTGCGATGTCCGCGATCAGGTCTTCCTTGTCCTCCAGCCCCAGGCTGATGCGGATCAGCTCGGCAGGTACACCCGCCTCGGCCAGCTGCTCGTCATTCATCTGGCGGTGTGTGGAGGTCGCCGGGTTCAGGCAGCAGGTGCGCGCATCGGCCACATGCGTCTCAATCGCGCCCAGCTTCAGCTCACGCATAAAGACAGACGCCGCCTCGCGGCCGCCCTTCAGTCCGAACGATACGACGCCGCAGCCGCCCTTCGGCAGATATTTCTGCGCCACTGCGTAATATTTGTCGGTCGGAAGCCCGGAATAATTAACATACGCCACCTTTGGATGATCATAGAGGAACTCCGCAACCGCCTGTCCGTTCTCTACATGCTTTGGCATGCGCACATGCAGGGACTCCAGGCCAAGGTTCAGAAGAAATGCATTCTGCGGGGACTGTATGGAGC
The DNA here is from genome assembly GCA_021203145.1 of Lachnospiraceae bacterium. GTDB lineage: Bacteria > Bacillota > Clostridia > Lachnospirales > Lachnospiraceae > Choladousia. The sequence continues at coordinate 24,255 of JAJQBS010000119.1, forward strand.
CAAAGTCGCGCATCAGCTGCGAGGTACACTTTGTGATAAACGCGCCCTCCCTGCCAAACTTTTCCGCGTAGGTAATGCCGTGATAGCTCTCATCCGGCGTGCACAGTCCGGGGAATTTCTCCGCGTGGGCCATCCAGTCAAACACGCCATGGTCGACGATCGCGCCGCCCACCGCCGCGCCGTGGCCGTCCATATATTTCGTCGTCGAATGCGTGACAATATCCGCGCCCCACTCGAACGGGCGGCAGTTGACCGGCGTCGGGAACGTATTGTCCACAATCAGCGGCACGCCATGCTCATGAGCCACTTTTGCGAACTTTTCAATATCCAGCACAGTCAGCGCCGGATTCGCGATGGTCTCGCCAAATACCGCCCTCGTATTCGGGCGGAAGGCTGCGTTCAGCTCCTCCTCACTCGCGTCCGGACTGACAAAGGTCACCGTAATCCCCATCTTTGCCATCGTCACCGAGATCAGGTTGAACGTGCCTCCGTAGATCGAGGAGGAGGAGACAATGTGATCCCCACACTCGCAGATGTTGAACAGCGCGAAGAAATTCGCCGCCTGCCCGGACGAGGTCAGCATCCCGGCCGTGCCGCCCTCCAGCTCCGTAATTTTCGCCGCCACATAATCATTCGTCGGGTTCTGCAGACGCGTATAAAAATAGCCGCTCGCCTCCAGGTCAAATAATTTCCCCATATCTTCGCTGGTCGCGTAGCGAAATGTCGTGGACTGCACGATCGGAATCTGCCGCGGCTCCCCGTTCCCGGGCGTGTAGCCTCCCTGCACACACCGTGTGCCAAGTCTGTAATCGCTCATGACATATCTCCACTTTCCTTTTTTTCTTCTCATTTTACGCCCCCGGCATATTCCTGTCAATGAGAACTCGCCGCGTTACACCTGCAGAGACAGAAGTAAGCTGCCGGTCACACCATGACCGATTTTACGTTATTTCTTCCTCTGCAGGTGCGACCAGTAACGATTCATGAAACTCCGTATAAAAATGTTCTTGACAGGAACCCAGGTTTGGTCTAAGATAAAGCATGTGTTTGAAAAAACGACCGTGTCCGTTTTTAAGAAACAACCCATAATCTTGAAACGTTGGGAGGTGTTCACATTGGCTAATATTAAATCCGCGAAGAAGAGAATTCTCGTTTCTCAGAAGAAGCATGACAGAAATAAATCCATCAAGTCTTCTGTAAAGACCGCGATCCGGAAGGTTGAGGCGGCTGTTGCCGCGAATGACAAGGCTGCAGCCGAAAAGGCTCTGCTTGCCGCCACTTCTACGATTGATAAGGCTGCCACAAAGGGCGTCTATCATAAAAATAATGCGGCGAGAAAAGTTTCCCGCCTGGCAAAAGCAGTCAACGCGATGGCTTAATGATGATGATGATAAAGCGAAATCAGAACCCCGCATCCGATACCCTCTGTCGGCTGCGGGGTTTTCTTTTTTATTTATTTTCGTCCGGCCCGGCGGCAGAAAAACAGATTTTTTCAATTTCCGCCCATGTCTCCTCCCTCCCCTGCCGGGTCTCAGAGGAAAACGGAATTATCTGTGTGCCTGGGCGAAGATTCAGGCCCTCGCGCAGGAGCTTCAGCTGCTTTTGCAGCTGGCTGCGCCTGATTTTATCGAGCTTGGTCGCGAGTATGATCGGCTCATAGCCATTTGCGCAGACCCACTCGTACATGGTCTGGTCATTTGCCCCCGGCGCGTGCCGGATGTCGATCAGAAGGAACACCGCCTTCAGCTGTGAAGAGGTGTGCAGATACCGCTCGATCATACGGCCCCATTTTTCCTTCTCCGACTGAGGAACCTTTGCGTAGCCGTAGCCCGGAAGATCGACGAGATACAGCTGGTCATTGATGTTATAATAATTGATCGTCTGCGTCTTGCCCGGCTGTGAGCTCGTGCGAGCCAGAGATTTCCGGTTCATCAGAGTGTTAATCAAAGAGGATTTCCCGACATTAGATTTCCCGGCAAACGCGACCTCGGGCCTGTCGTTGGCAGGGAGCCGGCTGGTGATTCCGCACACGGTCTCAAGAGTGGCCTGTTTTATTACCATACTACCTCCTCGTATAATAAGTTCAGAGCTGCGGAACGCAGCCAGGGAACTCATCTTATTGTCTCCCTGTCAGACGTCGCCGGTGTTTCTCACTCCGGGAAACCAGGTCAACACAGTTTTCTCATGTCTGAGACTCTTCTCATGCCCAGGGCTCTTCTCATGTCTGGCCGTCTTCTTTTACAAGCGCGACTTTCAGCACCTCCGGCATGGCAGCTGCATACACAATATTCAGCCCGTCCGTGATTTCGCTCTGAATTTCCGCAATGTCCGGCTTGTTCTCCGCCGGTACGAGCACGGTCGTGATGCCGGCCTGCTTTGCCGCGAGAAGCTTCTCCTTCAGTCCTCCGATTGGAAGCACCCTGCCGCGCAGAGTGATCTCCCCGGTCATCGCCACGTCGGCGCGCACCGGGATTTTCGTAATCGCGGAGAGGATCGCCACCGCCATCGTGATGCCTGCGGAAGGGCCGTCCTTGGGTACCGCTCCCTCCGGGATGTGGATATGGATGTCATTCTCCGCGAAAAATTCCGGCTTGATTTTATACGCCTCTCCGAGTGAACGCACGTAGCTGATGGCGGTCCGGGCAGATTCCTTCATGACGTCGCCCATCTGGCCGGTCAGCAGAAATTCTCCCTTGCCAGGCATGGTATTTACTTCAATCTGCAGCGTATCGCCGCCCACGCTTGTCCAGGCGAGTCCCCGCACGATGCCGACGTCATTCTTTGTATTCCGTTTCAGGATCGTGCTGCGTTTCTTCCCAAGATAGCTTTCCAGGTTCCGCTCTGTTACTTTTACAGACGGCACGCCGTCCTCCAGGATCTCCAGAGCTGCTTTTCTGCAGAGCTCGCCGAGTCTGTGCTCCAGCTGCCGGACGCCGGCCTCTCTGGTATAACCCTCGATCACGCTCACCATCGCCGTTTTCGTGATCGTAAGCTGTCCCTTTTTCAGCCCGTTGTGCGCCAGCTGCTTCTTCATCAGGTGCTTCCGTGCAATATGGAACTTCTCATTCGCAGTATAGCTTGTCACTTCAATCAGCTCCATGCGGTCGAGCAATGGACGCGGTATCGTGTGTACATCATTCGCGGTCGCTATGAACAGCACCTCCGAAAGATCAATCGGCAGCTCGACATAATTGTCGCGGAAACGGCTGTTCTGCTCAGAGTCAAGCACCTCCAGCAGGGCAGAGGATGGGTCTCCCTTGTAATCGCCGCTTACTTTATCAATTTCATCCAGAAGCATCAAGGGGTTTTTCACGCCCGCCTGACGCAGGCCGTCCACAATCCGCCCCGGCATTGCACCGACATAGGTGCGCCGGTGTCCGCGGATTTCCGCTTCATCGCGCACACCTCCTAAGCTGATGCGCACAAATTTTTTATCCAGGGCGCGCGCGATCGACTGGGCGATCGAAGACTTGCCCGTCCCGGGAGGGCCTACCAGGCAGATAATCGGGCTGTCGCCCTTCTCCGTCAGGCAGCGCACCGCAAGAAATTCCAGTACGCGCTCCTTCACCTTCTCCAGCCCATAGTGATCCTCATCCAGGATTTTCCGGGCATTTTTTAAATCATGATTGTCCTTCGAAACACTCTGCCACGGAATCTCCAGCAAAGTTTCCACATACCCGCGCACTACGGAATTCTCAGCAGAATTCATACCGATGCTTTTGAGCCGCTCCGCTTCCTTGCAGATTTTCTGTTTCACCGGTTCCGGCGCTAAAAGCTTTTCGGCCGCCTCTTCATAATGGCGCACATCAGAAAGCAGGGTGTCCTCCCCCAGCTCCTCCTGGATGACCCGGATCTGCTCGCGGAGGACATACTCGCGCTGGTTTTTATCCACGCGCTCCTTCACCTTCTGCTGGATTTCATTTTGCACCTGAAGGATCTCAATCTCCCTCGCAATCAGCGTGGAAAGCAGGTGATAGCGGTCGAGCAGGTCATTTGTCTCCAGGAGCTTCTGCCGTTCCTCATACCGTACCGGCAGGTGTACACAGACTGTCATCGTCAGCTTATCGAGACCGCGGATTTCCAGCAGGCCGCGCAGCAGTTCTTTGCCAAACTTCTGGTTTACCTGGCCGTAACGCGTGAGCAGATCCTTCAGGCCGCGCGCCATGGCCTCCTCTTCGATCTGGTCCAGCTCTACCGGCGCATCCTCGATAATCCTGACGGATGCGACCAGAATCCCGTTTTCATCCTCTGCGGCATCCAGGCAGGCGCGGGAGAGGCCCTCCACCCGCACGCGGATAACATTTTTAGGCAGCTTCGCTATGTTCAATACTCTCGCAGCTACGCCAACCTCATATAACGATCGCAAACCCGGATCATTTTCATCCGGGTCTTTTTGCGTTACTAAAAAAATTGTCTGATCTGCGGTCATTGCCTCTTCGACTGCCCGGATGGACTTTTCCCGGCTGATATCAAAGCTCAGTATCATAGACGGAAAGATCATCAGTCCGCGCAGCGGAATCACCGGCAGATTTCTCATGATGTCTCCCATATGGCTCTCTCTTAAATGATAGTAAACGACGTAAGTCGCTTTACTTTATATTTTTCAGGCAGACTCTTCAAAAAAACCGCGTCTCCGCTTTCTTCTGGGGAGAGATTCCGGCGAACGGTAGGTCAGTATCGGCTCCTCGGTGCCCTCGATAGTCTCTTTCGTCACCAGGCAGGTGGCAATCGAGCGGTCAGACGGGATCTGGAACATCATATCCATCATCGCCGTCTCCATGATCGCGCGCAGCCCCCTCGCGCCGGTCTTCCTCTTGATCGTGCGATCCGCGATCGCCTCGATCGCTTCCTGCGTGAAAGAAAGCTCCACGTCGTCCAGTCCCAGAAGACCCTGATACTGCTTCACGATCGCGTTTTTCGGCTCGGTCAGAATGCGAACCAGCGTATCGCGGTCCAGCTCGTCGAGAGAAACCACAACCGGCACGCGCCCCATAAACTCCGGAATCATGCCATACTTGATAAAGTCCTCCGGCATAGCCTCCTTTAACACCTCGCCGACATTGCGGGTGCTGTTCTGCGTCAGCTCGGATCCAAAGCCGATGCCCTTGCGGTCCATGCGGCTTTCGATAATCCTGTCAAGACCCTCAAACGCTCCGCCGCAGATAAACAAAATATTCGTCGTGTCAATCTGGATCAGCTCCTGATGCGGGTGCTTCCTCCCGCCCTGAGGCGGAACGGACGCGATCGTCCCTTCGAGGATCTTCAGCAGAGCCTGCTGCACGCCCTCGCCGGAAACATCCCTTGTGATAGATGCATTTTCCGATTTTCTCGTGATCTTGTCAATCTCATCAATATAGATAATGCCATGCTCTGCTTTTTTAATATCGTAATCCGCCGCCTGGATGATCTTGAGCAGAATATTTTCCACATCCTCGCCGACATACCCCGCCTCGGTCAGTGAAGTCGCGTCCGCAATCGCAAACGGCACGTTCAGCAGCCTTGCCAGAGTCTGCGCCAGCAATGTCTTGCCGCTGCCGGTAGGGCCAAGCATCAGGATGTTGCTCTTCTGAATTTCGACATTCAGATATCTTCCGCTCATAATTCTCTTGTAATGGTTGTACACAGCCACGGACAACGCCTTCTTTGCAGCGTCCTGCCCGATCACGTATTCATCCAGAAATTCCTTGATCTGAGCCGGCTTCTGCAAATTGATCGCGTCCGGATCATCACCCAAGTAATCTTCCGCAAGCTCTTCCTCCACAATTTCCGCGCAAATGTCAATACATTCGTCACAGATATAGACTCCGTTCGGGCCGGAAATCAGCTTGCGTACCTGATCTTCTGTCTTGTTGCAGAAAGAGCATCTGACCTTCTCCATGATTTTCCCAGGCATATTTCCACCTCTTGATTTTATAATATTTCACAAACTTAGAATCGGTCTCCGCATTCACTGCGAAGACCGTGTGAAGGCGAAACGTGGCGATTCCATCTCAACTATCTTGAAGTCACCACTTCGTCAATCAGGCCATAGGCTTTCGCCTGCTCAGCCGTCATAAAATTGTCTCTCTCCGTATCAGCCGCGATCACCTCCAGCGGCTGTCCGGTATTTGCCGCAAGCATTTCGTTCAGCTGCTGCTTCGTCTTCAGAATCCGCTCCGCGGCAATCTTGATATCCGTCGCCTGCCCCTGCGCCCCGCCGGACGGCTGGTGGATCATAATCTCTGAATTCGGAAGCGCGTAGCGCTTGCCCTTCGCTCCGCCCGCAAGCAGAAACGCGCCCATGCTCGCAGCCATGCCCATGCAGATCGTAGATACATCACATTTCACATAGTGCATAGTGTCATAGATTGCAAGTCCCGCCGGCACTGACCCGCCCGGGCTGTTGATGTACAGATGGATATCCTTATTGGGATCTTCCGATTCCAGGAACAGAAGCTGTGCGACAATCAGGTTCGCACTTACATCTGTCACCTCTTCTCCCAGAAAAATAATCCGGTCTTTCAGTAATCTCGAATAGATATCATAGGAGCGTTCCCCTCTGCCTGTCTGTTCGATGACATATGGTACAAAGCTCATGTTTTTCTTCCCCCTTAACACAAGATCTGTCTCATGTAAATAAGCACCGTCACGATGCCGCCTGCGGGCAGCAGGCCGGGCATTCCTGATTCGTCAGTCTTCCGCATCGGTGTCTGCTTCCGGCACGCCATCGATGATAATCTCCTCAACCTCCTCGGCCTCCGCATCCAAAGCGTCGCCGACCGTGATCTCCTCGATCTCGTCTGTATCCGAAACACCGTCAACTGCGATTTCCTCGACCTCTTCGTCTTCTTCCGCCATATCTACCTCTATCGCAGAATCCGTGATCAGATCCGCTGCCGCGCGCACTTGCAGCTCTTCCCTGATCTGCTCAGTCTCATCCTCGCCGATGGATTCCTTCAGTTTGTCTGGCTCCATGCTGTAGGACTCGGCAAGCGAGCGGATTTCTTCCTCTACCTGCTCGTCACTGATCTCAATATTCTCCGCCTTCGCGACCGCCTCCAGGACAAGAGATGTCTTAATGCGGAGCTCCGCATCCGGGCGCATCTGTGCCTGCAGGTTCTCCATAGTCATACCGGTAAGCTGCATATACTGCTCCAGTGTGATCCCCTGAGACTGGATCCGATTTACAAAATCATTTGTCATCCGGCGGATCTGCGCCTCAATCATCGGCTCCGGGATGTCCACGACGGCATTCGACACTGCTTTTTCTACTGCTTTATTCTCTCTTGTACGCTTTGCCTCCTGCGTCTTCTTCTCAAGCAGCTTCGAGCGGATATCGTCCCGGTACTCTTCCATGGTGTCAAACTCTGAAACATCCTGCGCAAAATCATCATCCAGCTCCGGAAGCTCCTTCTCAGTAATCTCCTTCACGGTACATTGAAATACCGCATCCTGGCCGCGGAGCTCCTCCGCCTGATAATTCTCCGGGAAGGTCACATGCACTTCCATCTCCTCCCCGATCACTGCGCCGATCAGCTGCTCTTCAAAGCCCGGAATAAAGCTGCCTGAGCCAATGGTCAGGGGATAATCCGTCCCCTTCCCGCCCTCAAAGGCCACGCCATCCACAAAGCCTTCAAAATCGAGCTTAATCGTATCGCCGTCCTGAACCGGACGATCATCAATATCAATCACGCGGGAATTCTGCTCCCGCTCTTTCTCAATCTCGGCGTCAACATCCGCCTCAGAAATCTCTACCGGCGTGCGCGCGATCTCAAGACCCTTGTACCCGCCAAGCGTCACCTCCGGCTTCAGAGCCACCACTGCGGTGAAAATAAACGGCTTTCCTTCCTCGATCTGAACAATATCAATCTCCGGCTGGGACACGATCGTCTCTCCACACTCATCCGCCGCCGCCGGATACATATCATTGATCACGTCATTCGCGGCATCCTCAAAGAAGACGCCCGCGCCGTACATCTTCTGAATCATCTTACGCGGAGCTTTCCCCTTGCGAAAGCCCGGAATACTGATTTTCCCTCTCTGCGCTCTGTATGCCTTCTCCAGTGCGGCGATAAAGGTTTCCGCCGAAGCCTCGATCGTGAGTTTAGCCATGTTATTTTCCAGTTTTTCTACCTGTACACCCATTGTACTGTGTTCCCGCCGCTAAAACCACATCCACAGGGTCAAAGCAGCTTTTCCTTTCCTAAAATATTCGCCCATTTACAGCCATTTGCATAGTATAGCACAGTGCCATAAAAAACACCAGAACTTTTTTTGATTGTGTCTCACAACTTTTTTTGAATTTTTTGATGATGCCTCACAGTAATTCCTTTATCCCTGACAGTACTGATACCGGCGGGATTCCGGCTTTTCCTTTAAACTGCCGCAGATGCAGCCGGCAACGTCAGCTGCCTTTGGGCGGCCTGTCAGGAAAAAACAATCGCCCTTGCAAGCTCATCCGCCGCCTGCTGTCCCTTCAGCTGCGCGACAAGTGACAGGCCAAACGGAATCGCCGTCCCCATCCCGCGGCTGGTCGTCACATTCCGGCAGATCTCGACCTGATTCGCTGAAGGCAGCGCCCCGGTCAGTTTACTCTCCAGCCCGGGGTAACACACCGCCGTCTTGCCCTCAAGCAGCCCAAGTCCTCCAAGCACCGTCGGTGCCGCACAGATCGCGGCAATCTTTTTCCCTGCCGCATCCTGCTCCTTCAAAAGCTTCGCAAGTCCCTCATGTGCCGCCAGATAGTTCGTCCCCGGCATTCCGCCCGGAAGTACAAACATCTGCGCGGCGTCCGCGTCTATCTCGTCAAACAGCAGGTCCGCTTTCAATTCGATCCCATGGCTCCCCGTAATCGTTCTGCTTTCCATAATGGAGACCATCTGTATCTCAATCCCCGCCCTCCGCAGCAGATCCACTACCGTAAGCCCCTCGATTTCCTCAAATCCATCCGCGAGGAAAATATACACCTCCGACATCCTTACACCTTCCTTATCTGATAATTCTATGCTATTGTTCTTCGCCACTTAGCAGCGCCGCAGCTTTCGCCTTTTCAGTTCCTCGTATTGATACCGCGGCTTCCAGCCTTTTTGAGTTTAGCAGACCATTCCCATAAAATCAATACGATTCTGACTTTTCTGTAAGAAAAAAATGTGTTACACTGAAATTCGATAAGCTTACACGAAGCACCCGAGAGACAGCCTAAAGAGCAAAAAGAGCAGAAAGAACAGAAAGAGCAGAAAGAGAGGAACCTATGGAAATCGAGCGAAAGTTTCTGATCAACACACTTCCGCCACAGCTGGAGCAGTATCCCTGCCACGAGATTGAGCAGGCATATCTCTGCACCTCCCCGGTCATCCGCATCCGCAGGTGGGATCAGGACTATATCCTCACTTACAAGGGTAAGGGCCTCCTGGTACGCGAGGAATACAACCTGCCCCTTACGCGCGAAGCCTATGAACATCTCCTGCCAAAGGCAGACGGCAACCGGATCACAAAAAAGCGGTATGTCATCCCTCTCGGACAGGGTCTGAATATCGAACTCGACATCTTCGAAGGGAAATTCTCCGGCCTGTGGATGGCCGAAGTCGAATTCCCAGACGAAGAGACTGCACACGCATTCACCCCGCCCCAATGGTTTGGCGAAGAGGTCACCTTCCATCCCGCTTACCAGAATTCTACGATGAGTCAGGCTCAGTAGCCTAGAAAAAAGCTTAGAAAAAAAATAAATATTTTTTTACCATTTGCATAACTTTTTCTCCTGTCATTCGTTTTTATTATTGTACATCCATTGTACATCATTACGAATGGGAGGAAAATATAATGGAAGAACCTGTATATCTGAGAAACATCCGGGCGTTGCGCCGCCAGTCACATTTTACACAGCAGGAGGTCAGCGAGCAGCTCCACATCCAGCGCTCGGCCTACTGCAACTATGAAAACGGGATACGGATCCCTCCGCTGAACGTGATTGTCCGTCTCGCGGAGCTGTACCATGTCAGCGTGGATTATATCATTTACAGCAAGGAGGAAACTGATGTGCCGGCCAATTACAGACATCTGCTCAACAGCGAGCGGATATTCCTGGAAAATATCTCTGACCTCACGCATAACAGCAAGAAGGAAGTATGGCAGCTTATCTACCTGAAGAAAAAATACCCTTCCTGATTATGACTGCCTGGAGAAGGCAGTGCATATGATCGCAGGGGATGCCGGCAGGCAATGCCTCCAATCGCAGAGGAAACCACCGGCCGCTGCCTCCGCCATCTGTCTTGTCCAATCCTCCGGAGTAAGACAGATGGTCGGATGGAAAATGGAAAAGCCTGTTTCCACTATATATACCTGCTATATGTCTGTTTTGAGCTGTCAGAAATTGCTGTTACAGTCTTTTATATACATCGCCCCGATTGTCTATATTTTCAACATCTATAATTTTGACAATCTCATCAATCGTATATAGTATTCTGTAATCGCCAACACGTAACCGATACATACCGCAGCCCTTTAGCTTTTTTATATCGGTTCCATCCGGCAGCCTGTAGATTGCCTTGTAGATTCTAAGCCTTTGTGCTTTATCCTGGCGTTCCAGAAATTTTTGAGCTGCCTTTTCAAACACAATCTTATAAGTCTGCATACGATAACCCATCCTTCATCAGCAGCTCCTCAAAGGATACCGTTGCCCCATCATTTTCCTGCTTTGCCTCGGCTATCATCTGCCGGTCCCATTCGTCCGGCTCCACTTCTTCCGTAAGCAGGCCTTTTATACTGCTGAGCATATCAATAACAAAAACCAGCTTACTCTCAGGTATCTCATCTATCAGCCGTATTGCCCTTTCTTTATTGCTCATTTCGCACCCTTCCTTCTAAATTCCACCATATCAGCCAGCATCTCTTCTTCTGAAGACCAGCCTTTATCATCAGTAAACATCCGCTGCATCTCTTTCAGCAATTCTCTGTCCGTCATGCAATCCGTTGAATTTTCTGTCACTGAGATGTTTTCCACGCAGCAAGCTGTAGCTGCATAGTCTTTTGTATCTAAAGTGTTCGTTGTTCCTCTTACTGTTTCTGCCATAGTATACACAACAACCTCCGTTTACAAAAGCTGAGTGGATTCCAGTCATATTGATTGCATTATAGCATAGCCGCACCGTTTTCGCCACCAGAAAAACGAGTTCTTCCAAAAATCTTATGGTTTTCTGTGTCTGCTGTTCTGATAGCATTTTTCCTTCCTTGTTGCATTATCCCGAACGATGACCCGGTCGTATTTTTCTAACAGTTCATCCTTATGCTTCAATGCTATTTCCCCGTTTCTGCAGGAATATCCCCATCCGGTTCGCGTCCCATCCTCTTTTATAGCGTAAACATCCACTCCTGTCCATGTGAAATCATCCAGATGGGCATTTACATAAGCCCGTTCCTCCACGATAAAATCCGCCAGCAGCTGTGCCATCGTTCTCATCGCTTCCGGACTGTCCCGTAAGGTTTTGAATGTTCCATGTCAGTATAGATGTCAAAACCAGATTCTTCGCCGATAAAATCGTATAATAAAAATGGAGCCTTCCAGAGTCAAATGCTCCGAAAAGCCCCATTTTACGCTGTTTTTCCGCAATTTGATTTTCTTAGAATGCGGCCAGCGGGAGTCGAACCCGCACGGTCTCCCACAGGAACCTAAATCCTGCACGTCTGCCAATTCCGTCATGGCCGCCCAGACAGTCTCTTGAAGTGATTTTCACAGTGCGCCGCTGTTCTGTATTGTATTTCCTTTTTCATACCGTACACCAAATACCGCGCAAAATCATCCGTTTTTTATTTGAGAGTCAAGCGTATACAGACAAAAACGCCAAGCTGGGCTAGCCGGATTCGAACCGGCGAATGCAGGTGTCAAAGACCTGTGCCTTACCGCTTGGCGATAGCCCAATAAAGGGTCAATATAATATGAAAATAAAAAAGGGTGGGTAAAGGGACTCGAACCCTTGGCCTCCAGAGCCACAATCTGGCGCGCTAGCCAACTGCGCCATACCCACCATAATACTCCATATTTTGTTGTACAAAATAAGAGACCGAGCCTGAAGGGATTCGAACCCCCGACCCACGGCTTAGAAGGCCGTTGCTCTATCCGACTGAGCTACAGACTCAAAAAGCGGGTGATGGGAATCGAACCCACGTGTCCAGCTTGGAAGGCTGGTGTTCTACCATTGAACTACACCCGCATATTCTGTACCTGAGCAATCTCTGAGTCTGGCAATCGGGGTGACAGGATTCGAACCTGCGACCTCCTGGTCCCAAACCAGGCGCTCTAGCCAAGCTGAGCCACACCCCGAAA
>JAJQBS010000003.1 GCA_021203145.1 Lachnospiraceae bacterium
CACCATCATTGCTGCCGTAAATGGAAAGCACCGCAAGATCTCCCAGGTCTTTTGTCGCGTAGGCAGCTAACAGGATAACACCATCCAGCTTGTCTGTATTTCCTGCCGCATAAGACGCAGCCATTGCTCCTCCCAGAGAATGACCGGGGATATACCAATGCTCATAATCATACCCTTCCATCACGTCATCAGCTCTGTTGATTCCGAAAATAGCCATATTGTAAGGCATCTCGAGTAAAAAAGCAGTCCACGCCATTCTCCGCCAGCTTCATCATCAGCGGTGCATACGCTGTATACTCAACCTTTGCTCCCGGATAGAAAATAATCGCGCTTTTCTCTCCCGCTCCGTCAAAATACAGTCCATTGTCTATCTCGACAACCTCTACACTGCCGCTGCTTTCCAGATACTCTGCGACTTCCGCATCAGCCCTGTAGTAATCACTCGCGTACCAGATCATCAGCACACCAAACAAAATACAAAGCTGCGCTGCCAGATTTACCAGCTGCTCGATCCAGTTTGCTCGTTTACTGGTGGAATCCATTTCCTGTCCCGATTCGCTCTGCGAATCGTGGACGTAGGCCATGCCATTGTGCGAAGCACAATTTTTCATGGCATGGCTCTCCGCTGCTGCACCAAGAATTCCCATCACAACAAATCCGACTATAGCTAACAGAAACAGGATATTGCACGGAAATGAGAATATGTTTTTCCACAGTTCTGACAAGGACGGACGGCTGATAATCAGTGAAAGAAGAATCAGTACAAAACCGCCCGGCATCAGATAATGAAACTGCCTGTATAACAGTTGAATATCCTTATGTGCAGCAGCCAGTATTAATTTCCACAGGACTTTTCCAAGGCCAGCTATGATGCACAACAGTGCGCCGACCAAAAATATTGCTGAATGGTACATTGGCGCAATCAGAGCTATTGAGATGCCAAAACATATGACCGGCAACGCATCTACAAGAGCCATTCCGAAAGATGCTTCAAGCTGCGCCTGGTTATTTTCTGTCTTATTCGTTTCATCCGTTCCCATAAAAATCATCCTTCCTCATAGATGTCCTGCTTCTTTCGTGATGCAATATTATCATAAATTCATCCATTCTTCCACAGACAAATACAAATCCATGTACAATCAACAGCCCGCAACAATGGCATAAATCGCCGCTCGATAAGCAATCCCATTCCCAGAAGCCAGCTGATACTGGTCCGAATTGGGTATTATGACCGTATGGATTCCATCCGGCATCTCGTACATTGCCCATTTTTCGTGCCGTTTCAATGGAGGTTTGGATATCCAGGAAATGTTTTCCTTTGCTGCCACCTGTTCATCATGACGGACAAGGTTATACTGCACCATTGGTGATGTAAGCGGCAGCTCTGTATAATTTCTGGCTGGTTCTCTGACCGGCTCCCGCCTCCTTCTCCAGGTGCTCAATGGCCACGCTGCCCGTGTAGTGCTTTCCTGCATAGTCAGATACCCCGCCGTTTGCCGCACTCCGATCTGTTTCTGCTCCTGAATGACTTCATTTGCTGACCGGGACAGTTCCTGCATCTCCGGCGTTTCTCTCCCATTGCGGTCAATCCCGCTTCTGGCGTAATCTTCCGCGCTGATTGGGCCGACCTTGACGTCCTTGTATCTCCCGGCATTGTGGTCGAGCAGAAATGCCTTAAATTTTGCCGAGTCAGATGGGGAAATCACATACTGGGTGCGCCCGTCTCCGCCGCACAGATCCGGAAGACGCGCTAAAAGTATCCCATGATCTTCCATTTCCTTTTCGATATGCTGCAGTATCCTTGATCGTAATGGCATTCTCATACGTGAGCGTAGCATAACCAAGCAGATCCTTTTTCACATATATTATTACAGAGACATCCAGATTCGGCGTATAATTGTCCCGGCATAATGCATCTTTGATGCTCTTTCCCACCGCAAGGTCAATCTCCTTTTTCATTTCACTGCTGACCTCGAATACATCTTTCCAACCCATCTCTCCTGTTTTTCTGCGCGGCAAAAAAATAACGGGCTTCTCCGTCCCGTCATTCTGCTTAATCAGCCGGACAATGACTTCCTGAATAATAAACAGGCCGTCTATCGTCACTGTCCCGGCTGCCATAATCCCGTTCTTTTCAATGATCTTCATATCCGCCTGGATATCCATTACCGTCTCCACCTCCCTGTTCTTTACCTCCCAGTTCTCCGCTCCCCAGTTCTCCGCTGCCCTGTGCGGATAAATCTTCGATACGCGAAAAACACCCTGCAGCCTCCTCCGGCGAAATCTTTTCAAAATAATCCGCGCCATACTTCCGCTCGATGGACGGCTGCAAAAGCTTATCAAACTTCGCTGTCCACGCCGCCTGTTCCTTCTCCCGTTTTTCTTTTATCCGTTTTTTCAGATCCGTATCTTTTTCCCTCAGCTTTTTCAGCTGCTCTTCCGCTTTTTGTATCTGCCCAGCCAACTTCTCCTGCTGTTTCTCCATTTCCATTTTCACCATCTCCTACTTCCTCGTTATTTCAAATCCTCAGTATATAACTTTAGCTTCAGCAATCAATCATTTGCCAAACGCCTCCGGATTCTGTAATTTTCAAAGAAAAAAAGCTGCCAGTAAAACAAATACATACTGACAGCTTCCTGTGAAAATATCATTATTCAGTTTTTAACATTGTAGAGTCACAATCTAACGGTAATTTTACTTCTTATTATACATCAAATTAATGATATAGAGCGTGATGTTTTCCCATACAGCTACAGCTTTTTGTATTGCCAGATTTCAAGTCAACCGAGCGAACATCTGTAAACCTGCCGCAATCGCACTTACAATGCCATATTGGACGTCGTTCTATCGTTCCCACCCTTTTGATTACGACTAATCTGCCGAACCTCATGCCTGTCAAATCATGTGCTTTGGTTCTGTTCTTACGGCACCCACAGCTTTTCTTATAGCCTGACCTCAATTCATAAGTTGAAGCTGTTGTTTCCCTGCCACATGCACACCTGCATAACCACTGAGTCTCTTTTCCGGTTCGCTTTTCACTTTTTCTTACAACCGTTAAATCCTCAAACTTCTGCCCTGTCAAATCTATAAACATATGACTTCTTCCTGTGTGCCTGCTTTTAGTCGCTGCCATGCTTTTCAATGGAAACGCCACCTCACGTTCGTTCGGCGGCATCTTGCGCCGCTCATGCGAAAAACGCTGCGCGTTTGAGCGGCGATGCTATGATTTTCCTACATAATTTCTTATTTCATAAATTAAATCATACAGCATTTCTAAAAAGCTTCAAAACCACAAGATTTTGTACATTTTCCTGCATTTTCAGGGCATATTTGGGGTCTTACTGTTCGAGATGTCTCATTGTCGGGAATAGCAATACGTCTCTTATTGCAGGTGAGTCAGTCAACAGCATGACCATCCGGTCGATGCCAAAGCCGATGCCTCCTGTCGGGGGCATGCCAAGCTCCAGGGCATAAAGGAAGTCCTCGTCGGTCGTGTTTGCCTCCTCGTTGCCGAGGGCGAGCAGCTCTTCCTGCGCTTTGAAGCGCTCGCGCTGATCGATCGGGTCGTTCAGCTCGGAGTAGGCGTTGGCCATCTCCCAACCGTTCATGAAGAATTCGAAGCGTTCTACATAGTCTGGGTTTTCCGGCTTTTTCTTGGTTAGTGGCGAGATCTCGATCGGATGATCCATCACGAAGGTCGGCTGAACCAGATGCTCTTCGACAAATTCTTCAAAGAACAGATTCAGGATATCTCCCTTTTTGTGATGCTTCTCAAACGCCACGTGATGCTCATTCGCCGCGGCCTGCGCTTCCTCCGTGGTGTGGATTTCATGGAAATCTACGCCGGAGTATTTCTTCACTGCGTCTACCATGGTGATGCGTTCGAATGGCTTTCCGAGATCCATCTCAGTGCCCTGGTAGGTGATCGTGGTGGTGCCGAGTACCTCCTGCGCCACGTGGCGGTACAGGTTTTCGGTCAGGTCCATCATGCCGTGGTAGTCGGTGAAAGCCTGATAGAGCTCCATCAGGGTGAACTCCGGGTTGTGACGGGTGTCCAGTCCCTCATTGCGGAAGACGCGGCCGATCTCATAGACACGCTCCATGCCTCCTACAATCAGGCGCTTTAAGTACAGCTCCAGAGAAATACGAAGCTTGACGTCCTCGTCGAGCGCATTGTAATGGGTGGTAAATGGCCGCGCGGCGGCGCCGCCCGCGTTTGCGACGAGCATCGGCGTCTCTACCTCAAGGAATCCCTGTCCGTCGAGATAGCGGCGGATTGCGCTGATGATCCTGGAACGCTTTACAAAGGTATCCTTCACTTCCTGATTCATGATCAGGTCCACATAGCGCTGGCGGTAGCGCATGTCGGTGTTCGTCAGGCCGTGATATTTTTCCGGGAGGATCTGAAGGCTCTTGGAGAGCAGGAGCACCTTTGCCGCGTGGATGGAGACTTCCCCTGTCTTTGTCTTAAAAACAGTGCCTTCCATGCCAACAATATCGCCGATGTCCATCTTTTTGAAGGCCTTATACTCCTCCTCGCCGACTGCGTCCCGGGCTACATATGCCTGAATGCTTCCCTGCAGATCCTGCACGTTGCAGAAGGAGGCCTTGCCCATGATCCGCTTGGACATCAGACGGCCTGCCACACAGACAGTTTTCCCCTCAAAGAGTTCAAAATTGTCTCTGATCTCCATGCTATGGCTGGTCACATCGTATTTTCGAATCTGGAACGGGTCATTCCCGCTCTCCTGCAATTCTTTCAGCTTGTCACGGCGAACCTTTAACAGCTGCTTTGTGTCTACTGCCTGCCCCATCTTCTGCTCTGCCACCTTGCTCTGCCTCCTTGCAATTTTGTTATGGTTATTTTCCGGCTTTTACGCCGTGCGTGCGATATCCAGAATCCTGTATTCTACAATACCCGCCTGTGTCTCTACTGTGATCTCTTCCCCGACCGTATGGCCGATCAGTGCTTTGCCGACCGGGGACTCGTTGGAAATCTTCCCCTGAAGGCTGTTTGCCTCGGAGGATCCGACGATGCTGTATTCCACTTCTTCCTCAAATTCTTCATCATAAAGCCGCACGGTGCAGCCAACGTTAACCCTGCCGGCTTCAAAATCGTCCTCTACAACAACCTCTGCGTTTTTCAGAAGCTTACCGATCTCCTCGATCCTGGCTTCGATATCCCGCTGCTCATCCATGGCTGCGTCGTACTCTGCATTCTCGGAGATGTCGCCCTGTTCCCTGGCTTCCTTAATCTTCTCAGCCACTGCTTTTCTGCGGACTACCTTTAATTCATGCAGCTCTTCCTCGAGCTTCCGCAGTCCCGCGTAAGTCATCAGGTTTTTCTTTTCTTCTACGTTTTCCATTACCATTCACACCTTCCATGTATTACAAATATGGCATTCTGTCACAGCGCAAAGTAAATGGACGTACACCATTTCCGCAAATGCCGGCTGCCTTTGTGGTACTGCCTGCCACGATCGCTGTCCGGCAAACCAGAGATGGCTGCCCATTTACCAGACTATAAACTATGACAAGCGCGGGCACCAGTCAGCACGGACGTCTTCTTCCATGGCTCTGTAATGCCTGCGCTTCGCAATTACAGTATTTTAACGGATTGTATGCAGTTTGTCAAGAAAATATAAGCGTCAAACAGGAAAATTATCAGCAAAATTATCAGTGTTTACAATGCTATTACAATGCTATATCAATATCGTCAGGTACATGGTGCTTCAGCAGCTTCTTATACCGGAACCGGACGACGCCGGACGCTTTCACAGGTGTCAGAAAAATTCTCGCTAAGCAGTGTCTCCAGCCCGGCAAGGGTCTCTGCCTGATTGACAGCCGCTCGCAGTCTGGAGGAATTCGGAAAACCGGCCGTGTACCAGGAAATGTGCGCCCGCATCTCGCGGATACCGATATACTCGCCTTTGAATTCCACCTGCATCCGGGCATGACGGAGCATCATTTCCCTGACTTCGTCCTGTGTCGGCCGCGGAAGAATCGTCCCCGTATCCAGATATTCCCGGATCTGGTGAAACAGCCAGGGATTTCCTCTGGCCGCGCGCCCGACCATGATCCCATCGCAGCCTGTCTCATCCAGCATACGCTTTGCTGCCTGCGGCGAGTCCACATCCCCGTTTCCGATCACCGGGATTTTCACCGCTTCCCTGACCTGGCGGATGATGTCCCAATCTGCTTTGCCTGAATAATATTGCTCCCTCGTGCGCCCATGGACAGCGACTGCCGCCGCGCCGGAGGCCTCCGCGATTCGGGCAATCTCAACCGCGTTAATCTCGTCTTCTGCAAAGCCTTTGCGAATCTTAACCGTCATCGGCTTATGAATCCTGCGCACGGTCTTTGTAATGATTTCCTCCACCAGCTTTGGCTCCCGCATCAGGGCAGAGCCTTCGCCATTTTTTGTCACCTTCGGCACCGGGCATCCCATGTTGAAATCCAGAATATCAAAGGGACGGTCCTCTATAGCGGCCGCCATCTCGCTGATGATATCCGGGTCGGAGCCGAACAGCTGCAGGGAGACCGGCCTCTCATCGGGCGAAACGCTCAGCAGCACGTCCGTATTTTTGTTGTGATAATAGATGGCTTTTGCACTCACCATCTCCGTGCAGACCAGTCCCGCGCCCTGTTCGCGGCATAATAAACGAAAAGGCAGGTCTGTTACCCCTGCCATCGGCGCGAGTATGATATTGTTATCCAAAGACACATTTCCGATTTTCATTCATGCCCCCTCTGCCGGAGTTCTCCATTTGCCCGCAAATCGGAACATCCCGCACGTCTGCGTAAACAGACAGTTTCCACTTGCGCGGCATGCGCTCTGTGCTGCGAAATGGAATGTGTCACCAGTCCTCCGGTATATCTTCCGTTTTCATTTTGCCGGTCAGGATTTTATAATACAGCTCCAGAGAGCGCAGAAGATCCGCCTTCGTCCGTCTCAGCTCTTTGATTTTCAGGGCGCAGCCGATCTCATCGTAGGAAAAATCATTTTCCTGTGCCTCGGTATAAAACTGCAAGGTCCCGCTCCCGTCAAATTCAAGCAGAAATACTCCCCCGATGTCCTCTGTAAAAAGCACACACATGATCTGCAGCTCTTCCCTGATCTGCTCCGGCAGGTTCTGGAAGGCCTCGTTCAGGTAATATTTTTGTTCGTAGGCGCTTGCTCCGCAGAGCACGACAGGGGAAGCTGACGCAACACCCTCTTCTTTCTTTTTGTCCATTTGTTTCAGTATCCTTTATCTTTTATCCCGGCAATCATACATATCCGTAGATTCCACGTACGGAGACCTCTCCGGCAAAGATTGCTTCCACAATTCCGTCGTCCCGGCGGACCAGAAGCTCGCCCTTCTGGTCAATGCCTTCCGAAACTCCTTCGAATTCATCTCCAGGCGACAGTACACGTACCCTTACGCCTTTTCCGACTAAAAGTGTGTTGTACTCGTCCATCAGAAAAGAATAGTCCTGTGTCTTCCTAAAGCGGTCATAATACAGCTCGAATTTTTCCATACAGGACGCGATCAGCCTTGCCCGGTCGGGTTTTTGCCCCATCAGCGTGTGCAGGGAAATGGCCGTTTCCCTGAGCTCAGGCGGAAAGTGGCTGATCCCCGTGTTGATACCGATGCCGATTACTACATAATTAATATAGTCTACCTCGCAGCTCATCTCCGTAAGGATTCCGCAGATCTTTTTCCCTTCCGCGACCACATCATTGGGCCACTTGATGCCAACGTCCACGCCGCAGACTTCACGGCAGGCCGCAGCCACTGCCATGCCCATCACGAGGGTCAGCATCGGCGCACGGTCGGGATGAAGCCTCCTGGCAGGGTCATTGTCATTAGCCGGAGCATTGCCATTGACAGGGGCGTTGCCATTGGCCAGGTTGTTGCCATTAGCCGGGTCAGAAGAATTTTCCGGCAAACTGGGGCGCAGCAAAAGGCTCATCGCGATCGCAGTGCCTGCCGGAGTCATCCAGCTGTGTCCGCGCCGTCCTTTCCCCTGGCTCTGCTCCTCGGCGACGACCAGCGTACCGTCCGCAGCGCCCTGCTCCGCGAGACGCTTTGCTTCATTGTTCGTGGAATCAATGGTTTCATAATAGCGGACAGACCTGGCAGCCCACTGCGTGCGCAGACAGCTTGTGATCTCTTCCGCGGTAATACAGTCCGGGCGGCTAATCATCCGGTAGCCCTTGCCCGCGACGGATTCAATCTCGTATCCGTCTTCCCTGAGCTGGTTGATCACCTTCCAGACGGCTGTGCGCGAAACTCCGAGCTCCGTGCACAATGCCTGCCCGGAGACATATTCTCTCTCCCCACCCAGCAGGGACAATATTTTTTCCTTCATGACCGTTTCCTTTTACCCGGGTGCGTCTTCCTGACAGCCCGTATAAATATGTTGAAGACTTCCGCTCTCCTTTTACAGCAGAAAATAAACAATCGACGCAGCTTCCGCGACCAGCAGCAACAGAGAAAATACTGTGACAAAGGGATTTTTTCGAACCACGGACACCAGAAAGACTGCCAGGTTCAGAAGAATCCCTCCAATCTGAATAAAATTCAGCACCCAGAATTTCTGCAGAACTCCGCCCATAAAAAGAATGCAAAGTATGATAATAAACGCAGCCGTGATGCTGCCAAACCACTCGGCTTTGCGGATGTCTGCTTCCCTTATTTTTATGTCAGCCTTTCTTTTGCTTTTCCCCATAATGTCCCTCTTTATCCGCCTGAGGACCTGCCGGCCAGTCACTCCAGCATCCTGCACCGCCTGATACGCGAATCGCAGGTTCTAAAAGCCTCGCCGTAGTAATCTGCGCTCTTCCGGCAAGACAGCCAGGGAGCTCTTCGGGTATATTCTATGACTTTATTCTATGACTTGTCAAACGGGCGGCAGGCTCTTCGGATATGTTCTTACTCTCCGGCTGCCATGGCTGCCGGGGTTCTATGAGAGTGTCGCCGCGATCACGGCCTTGATCGTGTGCATGCGGTTCTCTGCCTCGTCAAACACGACAGATTGCGCCGACTCAAATACCTCGTCCGTCACTTCCATCTCGGTCAGACCGTATTTGTCATGCACCTGGCGGCCGATCGTGGTCTCCAGATCATGGAAGGAGGGCAGGCAGTGCATAAAGATCGCGCCTTCCTTTGCCCCGGACATGACCTTTGCATTGACCTGATACGGCAAAAGCGCCTGAATCCGCTCAGCCCAGACCTCATCTGGCTCGCCCATGGAAACCCAGACGTCCGTGTATACCACATCGGCGTCTGCCGCGCCCTGCTCTGGCGAATCCGTCAGTGTGATCGACCCTCCGCTTTCCTTCGCATACGTCTGGCACTGCTCTACAAGCTCGCTGTCCGGAAAATACTCTTTCGCTGTGCACGCGGTAAAGTGCATCCCCATCTTCGTGCAGCCGATCATCAGGGAATTTCCCATGTTGTAACGGGCGTCGCCGAAATAGGCAAGCTTTTTCCCCTTCAGATCACCCAGATGCTCCCGGATCGTAAGCAGATCCGCGAGGATCTGAGTCGGGTGATATTCGTTGGTCAGGCCGTTCCACACCGGGACACCCGCATATTTCGCAAGCTCCTCGACGATCGCCTGTCCATAGCCGCGGTACTCAATACCGTCATACATCCTCCCAAGTACGCGGGCTGTATCGCGGATGTTCTCCTTTTTTCCGATCTGGGAGCCGGACGGATCCAGATACGTCACATGCGCGCCGAGGTCATACGAAGCCACTTCAAAGGAGCAGCGCGTGCGCGTGCTGGTCTTTTCAAAAATCAGCGCGATGTTTTTCCCGGAAAGCGGCTGGTATAAAATCCCCGCCTTTTTCTTTGCCTTCAAATCAGCCGCCAGATCCAGCAGATACCGGATCTCCTGCGGGGTGAAATCTTTTAACGTAAGAAAATTTCTGCCTTTTAAATTCATTGTCGATGTTCCTCTTTCTGTATTTGGAAATCCAGCCCCCGGTATCCTCTCTTTTACAGGACAAGGACAGTGTGCACAGGGCCGTTTCAGCTTTTCGCATGTGATCCCTGTGCACAGGCCATCTCCATCTTTTTCATATGATACCTGTGCACAGACCGTTTCAGCCCTTCGCGACTTCCACCGCCGCCGTAACCAGTCCTGCAACATTCTGCAGCTCCGACGGGATAATGATCTTCGTCGCCTGTCCGTCCGCGACCTTCTCCAGTGTCTCAAAGCTCTTCAACGTCAGCACGGCCTGGTCAGCCTCTGCCTCTCGGATCAGCCGGATGCCTTCTGCCTTGGCCTGGTTTACCTTCAGGATGGCTTCCGCCTCGCCCTCGGCCTCGCGGATCATCTTTTCCTTCTGTGCCTCTGCGTGGAGGATCGCGGCCTGTTTTTCAGCCTCCGCATCCAGGATCGCAGACTGCTTGTGTCCCTCGGCCACGAGGATGGACGACTTCTTTTCGCCCTCTGCTCTCAGAATCGCCTCACGGCGTTCACGCTCTGCTTTCATCTGCTTCTCCATCGCGTCAATGATCTGCGACGGCGGCAGAATATTCTTCAGCTCGACACGGTTTACCTTGATGCCCCAGGGATCCGTCGCCACGTCCAGTGTCGCGCGCATCTTCGTGTTGATCACCTCGCGGGAGGTCAGCGTCTGATCCAGCTCCATATCGCCGATGATATTTCTCAATGTCGTAGCGGTCAGGTTTTCAATTGCCATGATCGGATTTTCTACGCCATAGGCAAAGAGCTTCGGGTCTGTGATCTGGAAGAACACAACCGTATCAATCTGCATTGTGACATTATCCTTTGTGATCACGGGCTGCGGGTCAAAATCCACCACCTGCTCCTTTAAATTCACCTTCCTGGCGACGCGATCGATAAACGGAACCTTAAAATGCAGGCCGACATCCCAGGTCGCCTGATATCCTCCGAGCCGCTCCAGGACAAACGCCTGCGCCTGCGGCACGATCTTGATGCAGGACGCAAGAATCCAGAGCGCCACCAGAATCAAAATAATCACTAAAACCGTTCCAAAACCTATGCTTACCCATCTGCTGCTTCCATTCACTGCCATCCCTCATACCTCCTTTACAATCAGCTTCACACCGCTGATCTCTTCGATTTCTACATTTTTCTCTTTCTCAATGCTCTGTGACTGCTCAGCGGACCGTGCCGTCCAGTACTGTCCATGCACCTGCACCTGACCAGTACCGGCAAGATTGTCGATCCGTTCCGTGACGACTGCCATCTCCCCGATCAGGCTCTGCGCGTTTGTCCGTGTCCGGTCACGATTCAGCCACCGGGACGCGGCAGGTCTTGTAAATACCAGAAGCAGCACGGACACTGCGCAAAACGCAGCGATCTGAGCGATCGGATCCATCTGTAAAATAGCCAGAAGGAACGCGACCAGCGCGCCTCCGGCAAACCAGATCGTTGTAAGTCCCAGTGTGATAGCTTCGACCAGCAGCATCATTACCAATACCGCGAGCCAGATAAACGCCTGCATACCGAATGCCATAGGGATACCTCCGTATTCATTTTATTCCTGTTTGCCGACATCCAGATCTTCTGTACTGATTCCGAGCATCTGAAGTTCGGCTCTGGCTATTTTCTCCTGGTAATCAATCTCTTCCTGTCCATGTTTTTTGATACGCTGGATATTGATGTACTTTTCGATTGCTATCTTTTTCATTTCCTGTTCGTTCATAATCTTCCCTCCATTCCGGCAGCCTGGCGAAATCTGTTTCCTGTGTCCCGGCCGCACAGGAAACCCAGGTTAAACAGTTACCTTTGTCAGATGCCATCCGTGAATTTCTCTGCACTTCGCATCTGCCATCCTCATGGTAATAGATTTTGCCGGAAATTTCAAGGAGAAACGCTCCAAAATTCCTTAAGATTCTCTTACCTGCCCCGGCATGACAAACTGGCTGTTGTAAAGCTCCGAATAAAAGCCGGCTTTCGCGAGCAGCTCCCGGTGCGTGCCCTGTTCGATGATATGGCCGTCTTTCATCACGAGAATCACGTCGGCGTTCTGAATGGTGGAGAGCCGGTGCGCCACGATGAAGCTCGTGCGGCCCTGCATCATGGTCTGGAATGCTTTCTGGATGCGGATTTCCGTGCGTGTGTCGATGGACGAGGTCGCCTCGTCGAGGATCAGCATCGGGGGAAGGGTGAGCATTACGCGGGCGATGCACAGCAGCTGCTTCTGCCCCTGCGAAAGGTTGCCGCCGTTTTCGCCGATCACGGTGTCGTAGCCCTGCGGCAGACGCCGGATGAAGCTGTGCGCATGGGAGTCCTTCGCGGCCTGGATGATCTCCTCTTCTGTCGCGTCCGGGCGCCCCATGGCGATATTTTCCCGGATCGTTCCCGCCCGCAGCCAGGTGTCCTGCAGCACCATCCCATAGGCGCTGCGCAGGTCGCTGCGCTTCAGGCTGCGGATATCCTCGTCCTCGATGGAAATGCCTCCGCCGTCCACATCGTAAAAACGCATCAGCAGATTGATCATCGTCGTCTTGCCGCAGCCGGTCGGCCCGACAATCGCGACACGCTGTCCCGGGCGCACGGCCAGGTTGAAATCCTCGATCAGCGGCCGATCCTTTGTATAGGAAAAGCTCACGTGATCCAGGGTGACCGCGCCGGGGGCGGATGGGAGCTCCTTCGCCGGTTCGGCGTCAGGCTCTTCCGCCTTTGCGTCAATAAGTTCAAAAATCCGGCCCGCGCAGGCGATCGCGTTCTGCAGCTCGGTCACCACGCCCGAAATCTCATTGAATGGCTTCGTATACTGGTTCGCGTAAGACAAAAACGCGGAAAGCTGCCCGACCGTCATCAGGCCCCCCACAACGGAAAATGCGCCCGTCAGGCCGACTCCGGTGTAGACCAGGCTGTTGACGAATCGTGTGCACGGGTTTGTGAGCGAGGAGAAAAAGATCGCGCGCAGCGAATACTGTGACAGCCTTGCGTTCACCTCGTTAAACTGCTCCTGCACACGCGCCTCCTGCCCATACGCCTGCACGACCTTCTGGTTCCCGATCATCTCATCGATCAGCGCGGTCTGCTCGCCGCGCGTCTCGGACTGTTTCCGGAACATCGTATACGTTCTCTTTGCGATAAAATTTGCCACTAGCAAGGATACCGGCGTCAGCACGACCACGACCAGTGTAATGCGTATATTTACCGAGAGCATGAAAAACAGGGTTCCCACTATCGTGACAACACCCGTAAACAGCTGCGTAAAGCCCATCAGAAGGCCGTCCGAAAACTGGTCGACGTCCGCGATCACCCGGCTGACCGTCTCTCCGGACGAATGCGTGTCCAGATATTCCAACGGCAGAATCTCAATTTTTCGAAACGCCTGCTCCCGAAGCTCACTTGAAACGCGGTATACAATCCGGTTATTAAAAATATTCATTATCCACTGCGCAAGCGCCGTGATGACGATCGCAATGGCCATCTTGCGCATAATCACGAAAATCGCGGCAAAGTCTACCTCACCGGGGCCAATGATCTGGTCTACGACCTGGCCGGTCAGCACCGGCAGGTACAGCGTCAGCACGACAGAAAGCACCGCCATGGCAAGAGAAAGCAGCACGAGGAGGATATGCGGGCGGATGCTCAGCACGACACGCTTTAGTATTTCTGCCTGTCCACTTTTCTTTTTCATGAGAGCACCTCCTTCCTCCCGGAATCTGCGGTTCCCACCCCGCCAGAAATTTTCGCGCCCGACGCAGCTCCATCCTCTGATACATGATTTTTCGGGGCGTTTCCCTCATCTGATAAATCACTTTTCGGGGCGTTTCCTTTGTCTGATAAATCACTTTTCAGGGCATTTCCTTTGTCTGATAAATCACTTCTCGGGGTGTTTCCTTTGTCTGACTCCGATTTCGGGAACTGCGAGTAATGCGTTTCCTGATATACTTCACAGGTCGCCAGCAGCTCCTCGTGCGTCCCGATGCCCGCCACACGGCCGTCCTCCAGGACGATGATCTTGTCCGCGTGCGCGATGGAAGACGTACGCTGTGAGACGATAAAGACCGTCATAGGACGCGGATTACCTCCCGGGGAGTCCTGCAAATTACCGTCGTACATGCGCGAACTGCTCTCAGAGACCTTTTGCAGATCTGACATTCCTGCACCGACATTTCCCTTTTTATTTAGCATGCGGATCGCCCCGCGCAGCCGCGCGTCTGTCGCAAAATCCAGTGCTGAGGCGCTGTCGTCCAGAATCATGATCTCCGGGTGGCGTACCAGCGCCCGGGCAATCGTCAGGCGCTGCTTCTGCCCGCCGGAGAAATTCCGCCCCTCCTGCTCCACCGGCGCGTCCAGCCCCTTTATGAGTGCGGCGAAATCCTTCGCAGCATCCCGGCTCTTTGTGTGCGCGGCTGTCTGCTTCCTGTCATCCTGACTCACGGTATGCACGGCATCCTGCTTTCTGTCATCCTGACTCATACTATGCACGACATCCGCCATTCCATCCTTCTGGCTCTTCGTATGCTCAGCTGTCCCCGCCTGTCCCTTTGATAGTACGACATCCTCCGCCTGAGCGGCGCGCACTGCCTCGATCAGCTCCTCGTCCGTCGCGCCTTCATTGCCCCAGAGCAGGTTGCTTCGAATCGTTCCTTTAAAAAGCACCGGCTTCTGCATCACAATGCCGACCTTTTTCCGCAGCTCGTCCAGAGGGTATTCGCGCACATCCCTGCCATCGACCTTCACACTGCCGGAGCGCACATCATAAAAGCGCGGGATCAGGCTGACCAGGGATGTTTTTCCGGATCCGGTGCCGCCGATAATGCCGATTGTCTCGCCGCGGTCTGCCGTAAAGGTCAGATCGCTCAGGGCGTCATCTCCCGCTCCGCGATATCGGAACATGACATGGTCAAATACGACGGCAACCTGCTTTTCATCCATTTCTGTCCGGGTTCTGGCTCGCTTGTTTGTCGCGCCAGAGGCCCCCGCATTGACTGATGCTTCCGTCCCACCTGATAGTTCCTCACTACCCAGGGCTTCCGCACTGCCTGAGGTTTCCGCACCACACGAAGCTTCCACACTTCCTGATGTCTCCGCACCATCCAAGGCTTCTGCACCGCCTGAGGCTTCCGCACCACCTGAAGCTCCCATCCCGGCCGGCACCTCCAGCACGCTCTGAACCCGGTTGCCGCTGGCGATCGCTTTTGTCACGGTAATGATCAGGTTTGCCAGTTTCACCAGCTCGACCAGGATCTGCGACATATAGTTGACCAGCGCGACCACGCTGCCCTGTGTAAGAACCCCCGCGTCCACACGCGAGGCACCGACATACAGCAGCACAACCAGTCCGAAATTAATGACCACGTAGGTCATTGGATTCATCAGCGCCGAGATGCGTCCTGAGAGCAGCTGAACCTTTACCAGCATCTCCTTTTTCGCGTCAAAATCCTGTATCTCCTCTGGTTCCCGGCAAAAAGCGCGGATCACGCGAACGCCGAGCAGATTCTCCCTTGTCAGGCGCACGACCGCGTCCAGACGTTCCTGCACACGCCGGTACATCGGGATGCTGATCAGCATAATGCCGAACACGATCACACACAGAATCGGTATTACAACCACAAAAACAAGCGCCGCCTTCACATCGATCGTGAACGCCATGATCATCGCGCCAAACACGATGAACGGCGAACGCATGAAGAGCCGCAGGAACAGATTCACACCCGACTGTACCTGGTTGATGTCGCTCGTCATCCGCGTGATCAGCGTGGACGTCCCGATGTCGTCCTGTTCCGTAAAAGAAAGCGCCTGCACATGCGAAAACAGCACCTCGCGCAGCTTCGCTGAAAATCCGACCGCCGCCTTCGCTGAAAAATACTGCGCCGTGACGGAACAGGCGAGGCCGATCACGCCGAGCGCGACCATCAGAAGGCACATGCGCAGAATACAGGCCGTGTCCTGGTTTTTGATGCCCACATCAATGATGCGCGCCATCACCAACGGCACCAGCAGCTCAAAGGAAGCCTCCAGAAGCTTAAACAGGGGAGCACAGATGGATTCCTTCCGGTACGCCTTCATATATTTTAACAGTTTCCACATTTCACAAATCCTCCCGGAATGTCACCACCATAATTATAGCGTGTCCGCTTCTGTCCACCATCACATTCACAGTCATACTCATAGCTCGTCCGTAATCGGATAGGGGAACGTCATTCTCCCCTATCCGCCTGCGCGAGCCGGCAAAATTCCTTACCCGGCTCTGTGCATCAAAACGCCCCGGCAACGTTCATAACACATCTGTGTCCTTTCTGCCGCAAACACGATCATAGCCCTTCCGTATCAAAACATACCGGCAGCGTTTATGACGCATCCGCGTCAACAGTCTGCCACCCCTTGCACAAATCCACCCACTCACAGCTGCCGGAGAACCGCTCCAGCTCCTCCATCGTCACCTCAATCGCACTGTTCGCGCTTCCCGCAGCGGGAAAAACAGTCTCAAACCGTTTCAGGGAAACATCCAGACAGATCTGCGTCCCTTCTTTTACTCCAAACGGGCAGACGCCTCCGATCGCGTGTCCGATCAGCTCCGTCACCTGCTCACCCTTTAACATTTTTGCCTTCGTGTGAAAATAATGCTTATATTTGCTGTTATCCACCTTCGCGTCGCCGGCCGCGACGATCAGGACTGCGTGAAACCCTGCGCCTTCTGCAGCAGGCTGCCCGGACTGTTCTTTTAACCTGTCCTTAGTCTGCCCTTTTGTCTCATCCGTATCCGGCACCAGAAACGACAATGTCTTCGCAATCCGCGCGGGCTCACAGCCTACCGCTTCCGCCGCCAGCTCTACTGTAGCGCTCGATACCGGAAACTCCAGAATCCGATCCTGCGCGTCCCATTTCTTCAAATGCTCTCTCACAATCTCTATCGACATAACCTGATATTCCTCCAACATCACCAAATTATCCAAAGCAACCCATATGTTACCATTTCAGAAAATCCCTGTCAATGTTACTTTTAGAAGAATCATTGATATCCAGAGTATCTGCGCCATGCGTTCCCCGCTTTTTTCTTATCTTTTCCTTAAGCCTGTTGACACTGGTACGCGGTCATGCTATTGTCCGTGTGTATTAGTAATGTTAGTACACTAAATGGAAGGAATGGGAAGCGATGATTGGTATTGATTTACAGAATCGCCGCCCGATCTATGAACAGGTCGTGGAGGGGTTTGAAAATCTGATCGTGAACGGCGTTCTGGAGCCGGACAGTCAGATGCCATCGGTGCGCTCCCTCGCGATGGAGCTCTCCATCAATCCAAATACGATACAGAAGGCCTACAGCATGCTGGAGCAGGAAGGCTACATTTATCCGGTCAGGGGTCGGGGGAATTTTGTGTCAGGAAACGGTGCTTTGATGAAACAGAAAAAGCAGGAGAGCTTGTTCCGGTCCTTAAACGAATTGGTGGTGAAAGGGAAGGAGCTGGATGTCGCGTGTGAGGATTTTCTGGCAAAGGCCAGAGAATTCTATGAAACGGGGGTGTCAAAGTATGATTCAGATTGAACAGGTGACAAAACGCTTCGGGGATATCGTAGCGCTCAATGATGTGGACGCACAGATTGGCGAGAACTGTATTTTCGGCCTCGTCGGCACGAACGGAGCGGGAAAAAGTACGCTGCTGCGAGTGATTGCCGGTGTGCTGAAGCCCGAGGAGGGTCAGGTGCGCATCGATGAGCTCCCGGTGTGGGAAAATCCGCTCGCGAAGAGGAGGATCTGTTTTATTCCGGATGTAGCAATGTTTTTTCCAAATGCCACGGCGGATGCGATGCGCGATTATTATAAAATCATTTATCCGAAATTTGACGGTGGGAGGTTTGATGATCTGCTTGAGAAATTTGACCTGGATCCAAAACGGAAGCTTTCAACTTTTTCCAAGGGGATGAAAAAGCAGGTGTCTGTGCTGCTCGGGATTTGCGCAAATACGGACTATCTGCTCTGTGATGAGACGTTTGACGGGCTGGATCCCGTGATGCGCCAGGCGGTCAAAAGCCTGTTTGCCTCAGAGCTTCTCAGCCGGAAGTTTACGCCGGTGATCGCCTCCCACAGCCTGCGGGAGATCGAGGACATCTGCGATTTTGTCGGACTGCTGCATAAGGGCGGGATCCTCTTTGCGAAGGATCTGGATGAAATGAAGCTGGGCATTCACAAGATCCAGTGCGTGATCCCGGATGCGGCGGATGAGGAGGCACTTCTTTCCGAGCTGACCGTGCTGCAGAAGGAGAAACGCGGTTCGCTGCTGACCATCGTGGTGCGTGGCAGCTATGATGAGATCAATCGGAAAATTCAGGCGCGGCAGCCGCTGTTTTCGGAGATTCTGCCGCTCACCCTGGAGGAGATTTTTATCAGTGAAACGGAGGTGGCAGGTTATGACATCAAAAATCTCGTTTTTTAAGCTTGTCCGGGGAGAGATGTACCAGATGAGCTGGCTGACAGCGGTGCAGATGGTAGCCTTTGTGCTGTTTCTCCCCTTCCGGGCGCTGATGTCGATGGCGATCCGGGAAAACCAGCTGACGCGCGTGGGTACAGCCGACTACAGCGCAGTCGATCAGTTTGCCAGGCATGTCGGGCTGGGACATACCGTGAATAATTGCCTGCTTCTGGGTGCGGGAGCCGTCTGCGCGCTGACCGCGTTTGCCTACCTTTACTCACAGGTGAAGCAGGATTTTTACCACAGCCTTTCTCTGAAAAGGGAGGAGCTGTTTGCAGCAAAGTATGTAAGCAGTACGCTGACGTTCGTCATCGCTTACCTGCCAAGCCAGGCACTGGTGCTTCTGGTCGGGCTGTTCTATCAGGCACTGACCGGCCAGATCGCATTTGAAATCGCACTTGCCACCCTGCAGGGAATTCTGTTTTTCCTTTGCAGCTACTCCACGACGCTGGCGGCAATGATGCTGGCGGGAAATCTTCTGACGGCGATCCTGGCGGTCGGGGCATTTGCCCTCTATCTTCCGGTAATGAAGCTTTTACAGGAATCGCTCGGCAGTGTATTTCTGAACACAAAGGTAGAGTCCCGACTTGCATTCACCAACTCCTGGATGCGGTTCACATCCCCGTGGGCCTGGTGTCTGTATTCCGATCTGCACGGTGCAAAGGGCGTGACCGGGAGACTTGCCACGGCGGGGGATCTCTGCCAGCTCGTTGTGATTGCCGCCGCGCTGACACTGGTCGCCCTGGCGCTTTACCGCATCCGCAAAACCGAGGTAGCCGGATCCGCGCTTGCGTTCCGCTATCTGGAGCCGGTCATCAAGCTGATGGTCACGGTACCGGTCGGAGTGGTAGCAGGACTGATCGCTTATGAGATGGCAGAGTCCGTATTTTTCGAGGTGATCTTTATCCTGCTGTTCGGGGTGCTTGCCAGCATGGTCATCGAGTTGATCTACCGCGTGGACATCCGGCAGGTATTCTCGCATATGTGGCAATTCCCGATCGCGGTCGTGATTTCCTGCGCAATTTTCTTTGTCTTCCGGTTTGATCTGACGGGCTATAACTCATATCTGCCGGCACAGGACGAGATCGCGTACATGTCCGTATCCAGTCCGTCCTACAACAGCTATGTCAGCTATGATGAAAATGGGGACATCATTTATGCCAGCTCCGAGCGCGACCTGCTCGACCAGGTGAAGTGGGAGGATTTCGGAGAGCTCTATGAGCTAGCCGAAGACGGTGTGGAAAAGGTCAGAGAATACGGTCTCTCCAGTGCAATCTACAATCAGAACCTGAGCAGCATTTATATCAAATATTATCTGAAAAATGGCAAAGAGGTTTACCGCTACTATCACGTCAACACCGATCTTTACTGCGAGGTAATGAACGAGCTGATCAGGAACGAGGAATTCCGCAATCAGTATTTTTCCATCTGCTCCTGGGACGAGGAGGACCTGAGTAAAATTTCCGGGATCTGGGTCTATCTTTACGGAACCGATGAGATCGGTCTGCTGGAAGGGCAGAAAATCGACGTCGACAAGACAGAAAATATCGGAAATGAAGAAACAGAACCGGAGGAATCGTTGTCCGGAAAAGAAGAAATCAACGCCGGTGAGACGGATCATACCGGACTTGATGAAGCAGGTCAGGAAGAAGTGCTCTCCGAGGAGGAGGACACCGATGACGGTGAAACGGAACATAGCGGTTCTGATGAAATAGAATCGGAAGAAGTGTCCGATGAAGCAGAAGTATTTGTTGAGACATTCCGATCCATCGACATTTCCGTACCCATCTCGCGGCTGTCCGACCTGGTGGAGGCGTACCGGGAGGATCTGAAAACCGTGTCCTTTGAAGATATTTATTATGACGGAGGGAATGAAATCTATTTTTACATAGATCATTCTTATCGAAGCGACATGTATTCGGTTAGTAAAAACTTCAAACATACGATGGCGCTACTCAAGGAAATCTACGAAGAGCAGATGGGGTGAAGCGAAAAGTAAACAGCAGGGCTGCTGCATAAAATAAACAACAGGGTTGAAGCACAAAATAAACAGGCAGGGCTGCTGCAGGGAAAAAGGGCTGCTGCGCCAAAGAAACAGGGAAGGGGGACCGGAAATGCGCGCAGACGTAAAGTATTTTTTGTGTAAGATATTGGGATTGATGGGCAATCTCAGGTCTGATGGGGTTCCAAACGGCAGATCCTGCTGTTTGGAACCCATTTATTTTGCAGAATACGTGTCATTCACATGAACACACATTGTCAAAATTATTCCCAGCCTGTTCCCAGATACATAGTACTGACATCACTCACATTGCTCAGGTCAAACCCGCTTGTATCCAGAGTCTTCAGATTGCTGCAGTTGAAAAACAGGAAGCTCATGTCTGTAACATTTGTCGTATTGAGTCCTGCTATATTCTTTTTGTCCATATTTAAGCGAAACGATCACTTAAACCACCGCTTCGATCAGGACCCGATCTCCCAAAATGAGTTCCTTTAGCCCAATGGTCTTCTTTTTGTTAAAGTTGAAGCTGAGCATATAGCCTTTCTTCAGATGGAAATGATCCAGATATTCAGCGAGCTGCGCTTCTCCCCGTTCATTATAAGCATTCCCACGCCATATTTTGCACTCGATCACGAATTGCTCTCCATGATAATCAATTACCAGATCGGTTTGCTCCCGGTTGCGGGTTTCTGCTTCCACATAACAATGTCCTTCTCCATTGATGATGGGCTTGAGAAACAGCATAAAATAACGTCTCCCGGCATCTTCAAGGAAGGTTTCATCCTGATCGCCATACAGGTCATCAAAGCTCTCCACAAATCGCTCCAGAATCCGCCGGACGTTTAAATGGCCGCCTGTGACGAACTGATTCTTTTCCCGCAGGGCAGCATCATAGATCCCGCTCGTTTCGTATTCGTCGGACATGAACCAGTTATAAAGGACGGTTTCAAAAATCCGGTTGTAGATGACGGCCATCCCCTTTTCATTGCGGATAAAGCCGAACATGGCGGCAATTTCAATCGCATCATTCATCGCTGTAAACGGTACCGGCCGGCCGGTGAACAGCAGGGCATACAGTACATTTCGCAGCTTTGGATAGTCCACCAGCTTTCCCTTTAGAGATAAAAACAATGCGTTTGTCTCATTTTCCAGAAGCTTTACGGCCTCCAGAAGGCCCTGTCCGGTCCAGGCGTCCGGCTTGTCAGGAAAATCATCACTGCCTGCGATTGTCTCGTCCATGAGCTTGCACAGTCTGGATACGAGATAGGGATACCCGGAAGTATAGTCATAGATCAGCCCAGCCATCTCCTGTATATCCATATCAGTGTGCCAGTCAGATTCATAGTCCTTCAGCATCCCGGCAATATCTGAGACGGAAAAGCTCATATCGACGTTGAAATCAGCAGCAATGTTCCAGGGAGAATTTGTTTTATGTTCTTCATCTGGACGTAGTTTTTGCCGGATGTATCTGATATCATAGACGCCTGCCAGAATGACCGACCAAAATGCGGGAACTCTCGGCCTTTTCAGATAATATGCCCGCAGCTGAGCAAGAAAGTCGATGAATACCTGATTATTGGTTGCAGTATCAACCTCATCGATAATAAGGACAATCTTTTTATCCGACATACCGCACCATGACTTTATCACTCTGAAAAACGCGTTAAGGGAATTGACCCTGGCCGTTTCCTCAGAAAAAGTCAGAAAACCCTCTTCGATCTCTTCCGGAAAAACATCAACGGCGTCCAGAATTTCGCCGGCAAGTGCGGATACAAATTTCTCCACATTTGCAAATGAAAGTGCATCCATAGTCTGAAAATCCAGGCTGATCACGATATAGTCACTTTTCAGATAGTCAGCGAGCGCATTCAGTGTAGTCGTCTTGCCAAATTGTCTTGCCCGGTTAATCGTAAAATAATCGCCGTTATCTACCATTATTTTTACTGCTTCCAGCCGCGACCGGATATTTACCATGTAATGAGCTTCCGGCCGACAGGCGCCGTTTACATTAAATATCTTTGCCAATTGTCTGCCCCCTTTCTTTTTCACCGGAGTGCATTTCTTTTGGACAGAGTATAACATATGTATTTCCTTTTTACCATATTTAATTTTCAGGTCACCAGGCTGTTATTTTCAGAAGCTTTAGAGTTGTTTTTCGAACATTTCCTTTCCCTGACGCGGCTGGTAAAACTCCTGCCGCGCCCCTGCGCATCACAAAATTTCCCTGTTCATTCTTAGTACGGTCGACTTATCTTAAAACAGCCTCTGTCGGCAGACATCTGCGATAATACTGTACTGCACCGGCTGTTTTGACTGTACTAACTTCACTAATACACTTGGACGATACCATGTGAAGATACATCTTTCAATCGGGTTAAAAAAGGATAAGAAAAAGCTCTGGCCACTCCTGTGACCAAAGCCTTTTTCATTCATAATGGACCTGAAGGGATTCGAACCCTCGACCTCTCGGATGCGAACCGAACGCTCTCCCAGCTGAGCTACAAGCCCATATAGTGGAAGTAAGGAGGCTCGAACTCCTGACCTTTCGCGTGTGAGGCGAACGCTCATCCCAGCTGAGCTATACTTCCTTCCGTTCTTTGTCGAACAGTCTCCATTATACACACTTTTTTTCAAATTTCAATAGGAAATTTGAATTCTGCGAAAAAATTTATTCGCAATTTATTCGCAATGCCCCTTGCAGTGCCCGCAGTCACCTCCGCACTGGAAGGATTTTCCGGCTTTTTTATCTTTAATCATGCTCCTGATGATGAGTGCTACGATCACGATCAGGATTCCGCCTACAAGCAAGGTGCCCATATTGATTCCCCCATTTCCGACAGGCTTTTGTAAAATATCAAAAATCTTAAAGATTCCTATTGATCGAGCAGGGGAGGCTTTAGCCGCAAAACATCTTGCCGGCCCTGCGCATCAAACCGGGCGGGGCAAACCCCGCCCAGACATCTATATATTTACCTATATTTACGCTCTCGCCGTCGCACCTGCCTTGCCCGTATTCTTATAGGGATCCGGACGGAACAGCATATATACGAACAGCACTACGATGGCAATGGCTACGATTGTGAAGATGCCGAAACCACACTCGCCGGTCGCAAGGCCTGCAAACTGATAGACAACCAGAGATACCAGGTACGCAAAGCCACACTGATAGCCGATCGCGAACCAGAACCATTTCGTGTTGTTCATCTCACGCTTGATCGCGCCCATGGCCGCGAAGCAAGGAGCACACAGCAGGTTAAAGAGCAGGAAGGAGAATCCGGCCGCTACAGAGGAACCACCTGTTACAAACGCGGCCTGCATGTTCTGCCATACGGTGCCGTCGCCGTTCGCGTAGAGGATGCCCATCGTACCTACGATGTTCTCCTTTGCCACGAGACCTGTGATGGAAGCCACTGCTGCCTGCCAGTTGCCCCAGCCCTGCGGGATGAAGATCCAGGCAATCGCGCCGCCGATGGCCGCCAGAATACTGGAATCAATTTCATCCTCAGCAAGCATACGGAAGCCGTCTTCTGTAAATCCAAAGTAAGTCGCGAACCAGATCACGATGGTCGAAAGCAGGATGATCGTGCCGGCCTTCTTGATGAAGGACCAGCCGCGCTCCCACATGCTGCGCAGTACCGCGCTGACCTTCGGCCAGTGGTAAGCCGGAAGCTCCATGACAAACGGAGCAGGGTCACCGGAGAACATCTTTGTCTTCTTCAGAATGATACCGGAGCAGATGACTGCCGCCACGCCGATGAAGTACGCTGCTGTCGCGATCAGCGGATTGCCGCCAAGGAGCGCGCCCGCTACCATCGCGATGAACGGAACCTTTGCGCCGCACGGGATGAAGGTCGTCGTCATGATCGTCATCCGGCGGTCTTTTTCATTTTCAATGGTACGGCTTGCCATGACGCCCGGAACGCCGCAGCCCATGCTGACCAGCATCGGGATAAAGGATTTTCCGGAAAGTCCGAATCTGCGGAAAATACGATCCAGGATGAACGCGATACGCGCCATATAGCCGCAATACTCAAGGAACGCCAGCAGGATGAACAGTACCAGCATCTGCGGAACAAAGCCGAGCACCGCGCCGATACCGGCGACAATACCGTCGAGAACCAGGCCGGAGAGCCAGTCCGCGCAGTTCAACGCGTTCAGCGCACTCTCAAAGAGCATCGGAATACTCGGAATGTAAATGCCGTAGTCGCCCATCTCCGGAGCGGTATAGCTATAAGTCTCATAAACCTCAGCAGCGGCGACGAGGTCGTCGTAGGATGCCTCCGCATCCAGAGTTTCCAGGGTTTCCTCATCTTCTACCGTGTAGGAAATCTCGGTGCCTTCCTCGATCATGGCAACCAGCTCCGTCAGGGCCGAAGCCGCCGCATCCGCGTCATACTCCTCGGACTCCTCGTCGAGCGCTTCCGCGATCGCGTCCACATCCTCACCCTGCTCTGCCGCATAATCTACAAACGCGGATACGACTTCCGCCGCACCGGCATATTCTTCGTCCGCTTCCTCCCAGTCCGAGGTGCCGACTCCGAACAGATGGAAGCCGTCGTCGAAGAGGTTGTCATTCGTCCAGTCGGTCGCCGCCGCGCCGATGGTCGACATCGCGATATAGTAAACCAGGAACATCACCAGCGCAAAAATCGGAAGCGCCAGAATCCGGTTCGTCACGATCCGGTCGATCTTGTCCGAGGTCGTCAGCTTTTCCTTTGCCGCCACCTTCTTCACACATTTGTCGATGATGGAGGAAATATAGGCGTAGCGCTCGCTCGTGATAATACTCTCGGTGTCATCGTCAAACGCATCCTCCAGTGCCTTGATTTCAGCGGACACATCCGGTGCGCTCTTCATCTGCTCCGCAATCTTCGTATCCTTTTCCAGAAGCTTGATCGCGAAAAACCGCTTCTGTGCGTCCGCCACGCTGCCGCCCAGCTTCTCTTCCACTTTTTCAATCGCGTCCTCGACCTCGTCCGCGAACTTATGTACACGCGTGACTGCCTTGCCCGAATTCGCCGCCGCGACCGCCTTCTTTGAGAGCTCGTCAATGCCGGTGCCCTTCATTGCGGAGATCTCGACCACCTCGCAGCCAAGGCTCTTCGAAAGTGCTTTCGTATTGATCTTATCGCCGCTCTTCTCCACAAGATCCATCATGTTGATCGCGACAACCACCGGGATCCCCAGCTCGATCACCTGTGTGGAGAGGTACAGGTTTCTCTCAATGTTCGTTCCGTCTACGATATTGATGATCGCGTCAGGATGCTCGCTGATGATATAATTTCTCGCTACGACTTCCTCCAGAGTGTAGGGGGAAAGGGAATAAATGCCCGGAAGATCCATGATCTCGACGTCCTTCTGGCCCTTCAGCTTTCCGCCCTTTTTCTCAACTGTTACGCCCGGCCAGTTGCCGACGTACTGGTTGGAACCCGTCAGCGCATTGAACAGTGTGGTCTTGCCACAGTTCGGGTTTCCCGCAAGTGCAATTTTAATCGCCATTCTCTTCTCCTTCTTTCTTCGCTGCCATCCGTGGCGGCAGCCATTTCTTTCTTTGCCGCCATCCATGGTGGCTGCCATTTCCTTCTTTGCCGCTGCTATCTGAGACGGCAGCCATGTGCCTTTTTCTTTCCTGACAAAGATTTTATTATCCTAATATATGTCACAATACTCTAATATATATCCGGATATTCTAATAAAAGTCCGCTCAGGCTAACCGTTATGTAAAAAAATATTCATGAAACCTGAATCATCTGCGCGTCTTCTTTGCGGAGGGACAGCTCATATCCTCTCACTGTGACCTCGACCGGATCTCCGAGCGGAGCTACCTTGCGGACAAAGATCTCGACGCCCTTCGTGATGCCCATATCCATGATTCGTCTCTTCACGGGACCATCGCCGGTGATTTTCTCCACCCTGACGGTCTCCCCTACAGTAGTGTCTTTCAATGTTTTCATAATATCCTCCATTCTTCTTTCCTTACCGGAATTCACCCTTCCTGCTCTCATTCAAAAGGTAAAGTCTCAGACCAGGATATGGTTGGCCATTTCTCTGCCGATCGCGACGCGAGAATCCTTAACATTGACAATCAGGCTCCCGTTCACTTCAGAAATGATCGAAACTGCCCCGCCTACAACAAATCCAAGGCGCTCAAGAAACAGCCGGGTCTCTTCCTTCCCGCCGATCTTCTTGATGATGTTCTCCTCTCCTGTCTTTGCCATGCTAAGCGGCATCTCATCGTCCCCTTTCCACACTCTGGCGCATATTCTCCTGCAATATCCCGGGCAGAATGGCTGCCATGCGGGCTCATCCCATCCCCGGCAAGCTGCCGCCATGCAGGTTCACCCCATCCCCGGCAAGCTTCCTGCCATGCAGGTTCCATCCCCGGTAAGCCGCCGCCATGTGGGAAATCCGCGCCGTCGTACAAATGCGCAAAAGCAAATGACTGCTCCTAAAGTTCGAGGTTAGTATACTCTAACATTTTGCGTACGTCAAGCAGTTTTTCGAACAGAATCCGAGCTGCATGAAAAAAATTTTTGTTCAAAATTCCAACAGGTTTTCTTTCGAAAAATTCAAAGGTTTTTCTTTACGCATTTCAGATTTGATGCTATACTAATAGAAATGCAAATGTATTGTGAGGTAATAAAATGAGTGCAACAAATGAATCTGCTGAAAACTATCTGGAAACAATCCTGATCCTGAGCGAACGGCTGCCGGTAGTGCGCTCCGTCGATATCGCGACAGAGCTCGGATTTAAAAAGTCGAGCGTCAGCATCGCGATGAAGAATCTGCGCCTGAAGAACCATATCGTTGTCTCCGACGCGGGCTTTATCACGCTGACCGAGTCCGGGCGCGCGATCGCCGAGGAGATCTACGAGCGCCATAAATGGATTTCCGCATGGCTGATTTCGCTCGGCGTCAATGAGAAGACAGCCACGGAAGACGCCTGCAAGATCGAGCATGTGATCAGCCGGGAGAGCTTTGACGCCATCAGGGAGCATATACAGCTCAGCACCTGACCCGGCCGGGGACGAAACCAGTATTTTGCCGCTTTGCGCAAGCTTTCATACTTTTAAAAACGGATTCATAGGATTATGAAAAACGCCCTCCGGCAGACCCGGTGGGCAATGGAGCGTGAAATCCTGTGGATCCTTTTTATGTTTCGCCCGCTCTCCGGGAGGATTATTCTGATATCATCATCCGCACCTCTTCCCAGGCCGGATTTCCGGAGACGGATACCCTGAATTCTTTTCATACAAAGCTGTCTGGGGATTATCCCACCGTTCTCTCTCAAACACTGCCGCAGAATGCGGCACAGACACCATCCGGTGCAGCAGCCGGTCCGCCGGATCCTTATCCTTCGCAGCAAGTCAATCAGCAATATTCTATCCTGTACGCGCCGCTTATCGACCGGCTATCCACTGTTGAAGAGATTGGCTATCCGGCCGTGCCCAAGCTGTTTACCGAGACGAATGTGGTAAGTCTCGAAGCCGCCGGGATCCTGCCTGTCCGGATCCGACCGTCTCTGGATCTGTCCGGCGCAGGCGTGCTTATCGGCATCCTTGATTCCGGCATTGATTACACACACCCGGCCTTCCGGAATGCGGACGGCACAACCAGAATCCTGCGGCTCTGGGATCAGGCTGATGAGCGGGGTACCCCGCCTGACGGTATTTCCTACGGGACAGAATACACGGAATCGGAAATTAACCGGGCTCTGTTTTTCGGAAATCCGGCCATCTCTGAGCCTCCCACAGGCAGCAGAGAGGATCTCTCAGTCCCCTTAAGAAACGACAGCCAGAGAATCGACTCGGCCATGCACGGCACGGCTGTCGCCGGAATCGCATGCGGAGGCGCGGATGCCGGCGAAGGCTTCACCGGAGTCGCGCCCGAGAGCAGGCTTGCATTTGTGTGCCTGAAGCCTGCAAAGCAATATCTTCGCGACTATTTCCGGATCCCAGACTCCGCTGCCGCTTATCAGGAAGACGACCTGATGGTCGGCGTCCGCTACCTGCAGGACTGCGCCGCGCAGCTTCACATGCCGCTGGTCATCTGTTTGCCGCTCGGTTCCAGCCAGGGCGGCCACACCGGCCACACGCCTCTGGAGAATTTGCTTGAAGCAGCGCTCTATGAACCGGGAACCTGTGTCGTCACCGGCACCGGAAATGAGCTTGGGCTCGACCACCACTTTCAGGGAATGCTGCGCCATGAAAAAGACTTCACAGATGTGGAGCTCCTCATCGAACATGAAACTGCAGGTTTTTCGGTCGAGCTCTGGGCGGACGCACCGGATTTGTACTCGCTCGGTTTCACCTCCCCTCTCGGAGAAACCATCTCTCCGGTTCCTCCCTTCGCCGGAACCTCCAGAGAATTTTCCTTTTTGTTGGAAAACAGTCGGATCTCCCTCACTTGGGCTGCAGAAGACGCGCCGGACGCGTCACAGGTCGCCCTGATTCGTTTTGCAGACCCGACTCCGGGCATATGGCGTATCCGTGTCAGCAGCTTCGGATATGAAAAGGGTTCTTTCCATCTGTGGCTGCCCGCAGACGGGCTGGTTGATCCGCAGATCCGTTTTCTCGCTTCGAACGCGGACACGACCCTGGTCATTCCCTCCTGCGCTCCTTCCGCCATCAGCGTCGGCACCTGGAACGCCTATGACGGAAGCCTCTATCTCCATTCCGGCCGCGGCTACACACGCAGCGGCCTGGTCAAGCCGGACTTCGTCTCCCCCGGCGTGCGGGTGACATGCCCCGCGCCCGGAGGAGCCTACGCTTCCCTCACAGGCTCCAGCGCGGCCGCCGCGCTTGCCTGTGGAGCCGCCGCCCTGCTTCTGGAATACGGCCAAAAACAGGAGCCCCCGCAGCTGTATTCCCTCGCCGAAATAAAAGAGCTCTTCCTGAGCGGCGTCCTCGATGGCCCCTCCCGGTCTTATCCAAACCAGGCCTGGGGCTGGGGAATGATGAACATCTATAATATTTTCGAAGCTACGGCAGCATCGAAAAAAGCCTGATGCTTCGTGTCACGCCTCTTGCTTTGGAACATATAATAAAATGTAAAATCGATTTTCGGAGGACTACGAAATGAGTGATCTGGCAGCTACCAACTGCGGATGCGGATGTGAGAGCGGGAGCGGGAATTCCATCCTGTGGATTCTGATTCTTCTGATTCTGTTTAACGGCAATGGGTGCGGCAGCTCCTTCGGCAGCGACAATACCTGCCTGTGGGCCATCATCCTTCTCTGCTGCTGCGGCGGCAATTCCCTGTGCGGAGGCGGCACAGGCTGCTGCTAAGGGAAAAATGGGATCCTGTAAAACAGGATTCCGCGCCGACACATCTTCTGCGTCGGCGGTCGAAAAAACGCCGACAGCCATAAAGCGCTGTCGGCGCATTCTTTTTATGATGTACACGAGCCGCGTAAGGAATCATTCCAGCTTACGCTGGACGCGGCTCGGAACGGCGGATAGGGGAGAAGAGCGTTCCCCTATCCGATTTCACAGAGCCGGATTAATCCTCCGCCTCGAGTGTATTCAGATAATCGTCCAACGCGGTCGTGTCTACCGTATAGGTCGGAAGATCCACCGTCGTTGTATCATCCGAGGTACCGGTATAATTGTACACAGAAAAGCCGACCCATACTACGACCAGAACGCCAACCAGCCCCATGGCAAGCTTCGTGAGCATCCACTGGCGCTTCTCTTTTTTGATAATCTTCGCACGGTTCTTTTTCTCTTCCTTATAACGGTCAACTTTTTCCTGGCTCATGAATATGCCTCCTGTATCTTTCTTCTATTATAGTAAATCATTTATAGTAAATCATTATGCTATGGTTCCAGGCAGTCCCTGGCGTACATCGCCTGCGTCCAACGCACATCTTTTACAAGTATACACAATTTTCAGGAAATTTCAACTGATTTTTTCAGATAAATAGAAAGCCGCGCATGAAAGAATCGCTGCGCGATTGGCGCGGCCTTCGTCCATACTCGCTGCACGAGTACGGACATAAAGAGAAAGCCGCAAAGTTATGATGGAAAAAAAAATCTTCCTGTTTTATAATAGGCAAGGTAATTCTTCTGACGGCCTGCATGATTGGAAAAATCATCCTGTCAGATAACAGCGGATTTTTATGAGGGGGAATATAATATGAAAGAAACGATCCTGTATCTCGAATGCAGCTCCGGTATCAGCGGCGATATGACAGTGGCCGCTCTTCTGGATCTCGGCGCTGACCGTGCCGTGCTGGAAGCAGCGTTGAAAAGCCTGCCGCTTACCGGTTATACAATTGAAATTAAGGATGTATACAAGTCCGGAATCCGGGCATGTGATTTCCATGTGATTCTGGATGAGGCACATGAGAATCATGACCACGATATGGAATATCTGCATGGGGGAGAAACGCACAGGCACGAAGGCAGAGGCGAGGGCGAAGCACATGTACATCCTGAAGATCCATCTTATACGAAGCAGCCTGGCAGCATTCACTCAGGTGCAGCTGGCGCCCACACACATTCTGCCCGAAATTTGCAGGACGTTGTCAAAATCATCCGGGCGGGAAGCTTAAGTGCGGCAGCTTCTGATCTGGCGATCCGTATCTTTGAGATCGTGGCGAAGGCGGAAGCCGAGGTTCATGGAAAGGAGCTCCATGAGGTACATTTTCACGAAGTAGGCGCCGTTGACTCGATTGTTGATATCGTTGCGGCAGCTGTGTGCCTGGACAATCTTCACCCGAACCATGTGGTTGTCTCCACACTCACGGAGGGCTGCGGACAAATTCGCTGCCAGCATGGCCTGATCCCGGTTCCGGTACCGGCGGTCACCGCCATCGCAATGCAGGAGGGGCTGACGCTCCGGCTATCGAATGTTCAGGGGGAACTGGTGACGCCGACGGGGGCGGCAATCGCCGCAGCCATCCGAACGGACGACAGCCTGCCGGAGCAGTTTCATATCAAAAAGGTCGGCCTTGGAGCGGGGAAGCGCACCTATCAGACGCCCGGCATACTGCGGGCCATGTGGATGGAACCTGCCGTGAAAAAAAGACAGCAGGACGAGGCGGACGCCATCCTTGTTCTTGAGACAAACATTGACGACAGCACAGGGGAAGCTCTCGCCTTTACGATGCAGCAGCTTTTTGCCGCAGGAGCGCTCGATGTGTTTTCCATACCGATTTATATGAAAAAAAATCGTCCGGCCTGGCTGCTGAAGACCATCTGTAATCAGGAAGACCGGGACGTGATGGAAGCCATCATTTTTCAGAATACAACCACGATCGGCATCCGCAGGCAGAGCATGCAGCGCACAAAGCTGAAACGCCGGATTGTTTCCATGAGGACGCCGTGGGGAACCGCTGATATTAAATGCTGCGATGACCACAGCGGAACCACACGGTTCTATCCGGAAAATGACAGTGTAAGCCGCTTTGCTAAAGAAAATGGGATCGGGTTCTCCGAGATGTACCGGCTTGTGCAGGAATATGCCGGGAAGCATCTTGCGGCCCGGACTGATTCCTCAGATGATACAGAAGCCGGGGCAATCGGCCAGGGGAACGGCGCAATCGGATAGGGGAAGTTTTCTCACAATATCACCCGCCAGGCTTCCTGCAGCCGTTCGGCGGACCAGGCTGCGTTGGCGGGGCTGGTAGATGGCAGGCCGACGCAGCCGCGTCCGAGGATCGGCTTCTGATATTTTTCAAACAGCCTTGTGGCTGTCCCGCCATTCGTATAAATCCGGCGGATCTGCGCACATTCCAGAATACGTTTCAGATCCGTCGGCGTCACATTTCGGATACTGCTGTCGCTGGAGCCTATGATGTCGCATTCATAAATCACGTCCCACAGCGCGATATGATTCTGGTGCAGCATCGTTTTCTTTTCCTCAGTCGTCTGTGGAACCGGAACTCCAAGAACGCCCGCAACGACCCTCCAGAAGCGGTTCTGCGGATGTCCGTAGAAAAACTGCTGTTCCCTGGATTTTACGGA
This sequence comes from Lachnospiraceae bacterium, assembly GCA_021203145.1. Lineage (GTDB taxonomy): Bacteria > Bacillota > Clostridia > Lachnospirales > Lachnospiraceae > Choladousia. The sequence goes on from JAJQBS010000003.1 coordinate 32,395, forward strand.
CGGAAAGCTGCCCAAAATCATGATTTCACTGTTTTCATCATAAAGCGGTCCAAACGGATGCGTGATCCTCTGGTATTCCTGCATGATATCCCCTCACAGCACACAGACAGAACCCTTCAGGCGCAGTCTGCGTGGTATTTCCCGCACAGATTCTTCACACCCCCGGCGCTTCCTCTGCCACATCAATTTCAATCCCTAATTCTCTGGGCAGGAACCTCGGGCATACATTTTCATTTGAAACAATCACGGACGCAGAAAGCCGGGTGCCGATCTCACAGGACTCCTCCAGTGTTTTCCCATAGGTCAGCCCGACGACAAGGTCTGAGCAAAACGCATCCCCCGCACCGGTCGTGTCCTTGACCTGTACCTTCATCGCCGGACAGAAGCCCTTATGCCCGGCCGCATCCGCGAATACGCTGCCCTTGCTCCCCATCGTAACTACCATCGCTTTAAAATGCGCATTTTGCAGCTGATCCGTGAGCAAATCTGCCATGCTTTCTGGCTCCTCCCTGGCATAATCCGCCGCAAATAAAAGTCCGGCCTCCTGCTGATTGCAGACAAAGCAGTCCAGCTGCTTGATAAAATCCCGCCGTTTCAGCGCGATGCTCATATTGGAGACCACCGCAAAGACCTTCTTGCCATATTTTTCAGCCAGATCAAAGACCTTTTTGATGATCTCTTTATCCATGTCTATCTCCACGACGATGGAATCCGCTTCGCGGAAAATCTCATCTCCATGTTCCCTGAGAATATCCAGGATCGGCCTTAAATCCGGGCGTTTTGAAATGGAGCCGGCCACATCGCCGGTGCTGTCAAAAACCGCAAGCCAGGTTCCCATACCGTCCGGGATGATCCTGACATAGTCCAGATTTACCTTATGATTCTGGAGCTTACGGATGACCTCCGCTCCCATGGCGCTCTCATCGACCAGGCTGACAAAAGTCGGCCTCAGCTCAATATTCGCAATATTTTCCGCCACATTCCGGCTCACTCCGCCGTGAATATATTCGATATATCCCGCGTTCCGTCCATTCGGCAGATAAATATCCTCCGGAAATCCTTTGATATCCACAAAGACTGCCCCGATCACCACAATACCCATCTTTTGTCTCCCTTTCAATGCAAAATTCCTCTGTCAGTAAAAACGGATCCTGTTCCCTTGCAATCATGCTTTTTTGTTGATTTTACACTCCGGAACGTCTGGATGCAAGGGAGAGTTTCGAGAGATTTCGATACTTCTCCCGCGTTGCCATCCCACCGCGGATATGCCGCTCCTGCTTGTTCACATCAAGCACCTTCCGCACATCCTGGCAAAGGGATGGATTGATCTGCTGCAAACGGTCGACCATGTCCTTATGTACCGTGCTTTTGCTTACCTGAAACTTTTTTGCCGCATCTCTGACGGTTGCACTATTTTCCACGATGTAAACCGCGATCGTCAGAACCCGCTCTTCTATATAATCCTTCAAGGAAATTCCCCCGGAACGACTGTTTTTACAGTTTATGAGGAATTTCTTCAAAATAGAATTCTGCGTCGGATGCTTTCCCGCGCGATAACCCAAACGGGTGCATACAATGCACCCGTCAATCATTTCCCGGCTGCATCTGCCAGATACCTTCCATAGGATAGCAGATTCCCCCGTCCAGATTGATCCAGGCTTTCCCAGACTTCAAGGATGGCGTCCTCGGTTTCATTCGATTCCGAATCCGCCATCCGGGGCACATCCTCAAAAAACTCTGAAAGAGAGATCTCCAGACCCATGCACAATTTTTCAAGAGTCGTAATATCCGGTACCCGCCTGCCCGCAATATATCGTGTAATATTGCTCACGGATACATCGGACTGCCTCGCGAGGCGGTACTTTTTAATATGTTTTTTCTCACAGAGTTCTTTGATCCTGGGACCTATAAAATCAGCGACGGATTCACAGGAAACATTCCTTTTATCTCCGTCACCGCGCCCCGCATACGCGCTCACATCTGTATTCATTGCAGTTATACCTCACTTCTTCTGTATTTTGAGGCTATTGTAACTGTAATGAAATAAATTTATCAGACCGCTTCCTGACCACCTGTCGTAGTCAGTTGACCACTGTTTTTCCGCAAAAAATAAAAGTGCATCCGCTCGTTTGGGAAACCGGACTGTTATTCAGGAAAGCCCCCGTCCGTCCCTGATACGAACGAACAGAAAAAGGAAAACTCGATCAGGCCGTCTGCTCTCGTAAAAATGTTGAAGCTGTCAGATTCTTTTATCAAAGAAACAAGTGTCTCGCGCATGGATTCCGGTGACGATTTCTCAATCATCAGGGCGTCCGTTTTCATCTGAATCTGCCCGGAGTACATTTCTGTCTCGACTATGATGTCCATCGGAGCCATTTCAGCCAGATCCAGCGCCTCCTGCGACAGCTCTTCAAAGCGGTCCCTGCGCTCCTTTCGAATCACCTGAAAGCTGCTCCTTTGCCATTCCTGCATCTCCCCGGCTATTTTCTCTGCCTCTTTTTGGGCAGCCTGCTCTTCCCGGGCGCGTTCCTCCTCTGTCAGGAAAGCCTCCTCCTGTTGCAGTTCCTCTTCGGCCTCCTGCCATAGTTTTGCTTCTTCAGAATAATAATTTTTTTCGATTCGCATAGTGCATTCCTTTCTTTTGAAATCGGGCAGACAGCGGCCTTACGTCTGTCTGCGTCACTGTTTTTGTATGCTATCAGCTTACACTTTGTAGTCTACCAGAATATACCGAAATCCACAATCCTAATGTATGCTGAAAATATTGCGCCACACTCGCAAAGACCAAGTCTAAAGCACAGCTGTGTCATAGGTGTGAACAGAAACTATCGTAATTGTAATTATAGTGAGCCGGCACTTTGGCTTTACAAGGGGGAGAAAAATGGGGAAAGAGCTTGGCGACCATGCAAAGGACAGAAAAAATACATCCAAAAATACGATAGATTCCCATGGGCACAGGGTTTATGATTTTACCTGTATGGGGCGGAGAATCAAAGAGGTTCGGAAAAGCCTTGGTTACAGCGGTGAGCAGCTGGCAGAAGAACTGAACATCAGCGCGGTGTATCTCCGGCAGATTGAATCAGGAACAGCAGACAAGCAGCCAAGTCTTTCTCTGATTGTGCTGATCTGCAATACCCTGCAGGTTTCCCCGGACTATCTTTTGCAGGATCTTCTTGAAAAGAATGAGCTCTCCAGCATCAGAGAGCTCGAATCGCTGTGGAAATATCTGTCTCCTTCCAGGCAGAAGCTTGTGGCTGCCATGATAGAAGCTGCTATCAAATGCACCGATGAAGGATAATTGATCCCTGTGATGATGTCTGCCGGGTGCGCGATCACAGATTGCGCGGGGAATCACGCACAGGAGCCGGCGCGCGGAATCCTTGATCGGACGTTATCGTCCGGTCTTCATCAGCGCGCTGTCACATCCGAAAGATAGGGCAGCTCGTGGGCTTCCCGCATCAGCCGCAGTCCCAGGGAAAGCCCATATCGGAACATTTCTTTATTCTGGATATCCTGCGAAACAGACAGAAGGTCGCATACCTTTTCCACCAGGTCAAAATCCTCTTCGCCAAGCTTCTTTTCAATGGTTTCCATTAATGCGTCAATCTCCCGGTTGGTCTTCACATATTGGGGATCCGAAGATACCACCTGTTCTCCCGGATAAATCTTTCCGTCAAAGAGCGAATCCATGACATTCATTGTTTTCCTCCTTCCGCCATACCGGATGCTGGAATCATACATAGGAGCTGTCAGATCAATCACCGACATCAATATATCATAAGTCCCCCTCTGTATCAAGTTTTTTCAATAAACTGCTCTTTTTGTTTTAGTTACAGTTTTGTTCTGCACTTGTACCGCACTTCCGTGAACAATTTTACTCATTTCTTACTGTTATTTTTTCCCGATTGTGCTAGAATATACTGTGAATGGTTTTTGATGGTTCTCCGTTTGAGCCGGAACAGAACCGCCAGACAAAAGCCTGTATTTAGA